>JAFZDO010000042.1 GCA_017561145.1 Clostridia bacterium
CGCTTTCTTCCTTGCTTACGGCATCGCTGCTTTCTTCCGCTTCGGAAGAGCTTTCTTCTGCTTCGGAAGAGCTTTCCGCTTCAACCTCCAAAGAGCTTTCAAGCAAGCTTTCGGCTTCGCTTGATTCGACGCTTTCGGCTTCGCTTGATTCGACGCTTTCCGTGCTGACCAAAGCGCTGCTTTCGTTGACCTCTTCAACCGCACAACCGACCGAAAGCATACTCACCAAAAGCATTGCGAGAGCAAAACATAAAATTCGTTTCATAATTACCTCTTAATTTCGCGACTGTTCTTTTTCAAAGCGCTCAAGTGCACGTACAAATATTTCTGCATGGTCGCCCGCAAGACAGGATTCGCCGATCTGCTTTATTATCGGATCTCCGCTTAATTTTGTTTTATCCGCCGAAACCGTAGCCCTGAATTTTCTTCTTTCGCCCGAATCGTTGATCGTTACCTCATAGATCGTAACGCCGTTGAGGACGGACCTTTTATAGGAAAAATCATACCAATTAGCGCTTGCCGCATCATCACCTGCGCACAGCTCGCCTTCATCGGCAATATCGCAAAGGAAGGGCACGGTGATTATGCGCGTGCGCGGATCGCGATACGGCTCGGAAGCAACGCAAAGCTGTGTCAAGCCTACCGCGGTCAGACCCGTTTCCTCCTTCAATTCACGCGCGGCGGCGGTATAAACGTCCTCATTCGGGTCTAAAAAGCCGCCCGGAAAGGCAAGCTTGCCGATACTTGGATGTCTTTTCCGTTTTATTAACAAAACACGCGAGCTTTTAAATATGATTATGTCAACCGTAACCGAGGGCCGCTCGAAACGCGACGCATCGTACTGTGCGACGAATTCTTCTTCGGTCAAGCCGTTTTCGTCAAGAATTTTCGCCATAATATCACTCCTTATCAAAGAGGTTTTTTCTGTATCTGACTGTTACGTCTCGGATAATTTTTGGGAGTGCTTTTTGTTTTCTTAATTATCACAAGTGTGTGAAGATATTCAAATTCGGGAATTTTAACATCGATTATGTCAACCAATTCGCCGCCAAGCAGAGAAATTGCTTTTTTTGCCTCTTCTGCCTCTTCTCTGCCCTTTTCGCCCTTCATCGCAACGAAATATCCGCCGTTTTTAACGAATGGCATACACCATTCGCAAAGCACGTTAAGTCTTGCAACGCCGCGTGCAACGGCAATATCGTATTTTTCGCGGTGCTCGGGAAGAACCGACAGCTCCTCGGCTCTGCCGCAAAGCGTTTGCAGATTGCCGATCCCCGCCTTTTTTGCGGTTTCGGAAACGTAGGTCAGCTTTTTCGCGGTCGCATCGTTTGAAACGATCGTACAGTCGCTTGCACAAAGCGCAAGCGGAAGCGAGGGAAAACCGCCGCCGCAGCCGACGTCGATAACACGGGCGTTTTTAAACAGTCCCGTATCGATAAGCGTAAGCGAATCCCAAAAATGAAGCAGACCGACACCCTTTTCGTCGGTAAGCGCGGTAAGATTCATCACCGCGTTGGTATTTACAAGCTCGTTACCGATAATATCAAGTGAAGCGCATTCGTTATCGGTAAGCGAGGCACGGTATTTTTTTGTTATTTCAGAAAAGCTCATTGTTTACCACCCTGTGCAAGATAAATGAGAAGCACCGAAATATCGGCAGGCGAAACACCGCTTATGCGCGATGCACGTCCGACGTTTTCGGGACGAAGCTTCTGAAGCTTCTGCGCCGCTTCTATACGCAATCCGCGGATAGAGGTATAATCGATATCGTTAGGCAGCTGTTTTTCCTCAAGCTTTTTGAATCTTTCGACCTCGGCAAGCTGACGCTTGATGTATCCCGAATATTTTATTTCTGTCTCGGCACGGTTTAACAGATTTTGGTCGTATGTATTTTCACAGTCCGAAAGCGCCATAACGTCGTTTATCGTAATCTCGGGACGCTTTAAAAGCTCTGCCTTAACGATGCCTGCGCCCGTGCGCGCATATCCGCGCGCTTCAAGAAGGTCGTCAAGTCGGCTACCGCCCTTGATACTTTCGTGCTCAAGCGAATAAATAAGCTCCTCAAGCGCCTTTTCATCGGATAAGAATTTATCGTAACGCTCCTTGCTTACCAATCCGACCTCATAGCCCTTGGGCAAAAGACGCGTTTGAGCATTGTCCTGACGGAGAAGCAAACGGTATTCGCTTCGCGAGGTCATAATTCGGTAGGGCTCGTTAGTGCCCTTCGTTACAAGATCGTCGATAAGCGTGCCGATATAGCTTTCGCTTCGTAAAAGCGTAAACGGCTCCTTACCCTTAACCTTAAGCGCGGCGTTAATGCCTGCGATAAGACCTTGAGCCGCGGCTTCCTCATAACCCGAGCTGCCGTTGAACTGTCCTGCGCCGAAAAGTCCGTTGATTTCGCGGAATTCAAGAGTATTCGTCAACTGAAGCGGATCGCAGCAATCATATTCAATCGCATAAGCGGTACGCATAAATTCGGCGTTTTCAAGCCCCTCGATGGAATGGATGAGCTGAAGCTGGACCTCCTCGGGAAGCGAGCTTGAAAGTCCTTGCAAATAAACCTCTTTGGTGTCTGTTCCCATCGGCTCAACGAATATCTGATGTCTTTCCTTATCCGAAAAACGAACGACCTTATCCTCGATGCTCGGGCAGTATCTCGGCCCCGTACCGTGAATAACGCCCGAAAACAAGGGCGAGCGGTGAAGGTTTTCGCGGATTATGTTATGTGTATTTTCGTTAGTATAGGCAATATAGCAGGGCAAAAGATTGCTTTTGCTTTCGGCAAAGCCGAACATCGTCGGCTCTTCGTCGCCGTCCTGACGCTCGAGCTTTGAATAATCGATCGAATCGGCATGTATTCTGGGGGGTGTGCCCGTTTTAAAGCGAGTCAATTTTACACCTGCGTCGAGCAGCGAATCGACAAGGCGCTTTGCGGGAAGAGTATTATCGGGGCCCGATTCATAAGCCTCCTCACCGACGATTATCCTTCCGCCGAGCGAGGTGCCGGTCGCTATAACAACACACTTTGCGGGATAAAACGCGCCGAACGACGTCGTTACACCCGTAACGCCGTTTTCATCGGTTTCGACCGAAACGACCTCGCATTGCTTTAAAAGGAGGTTGTCGGTCTTTTCTACGACCTGCTTCATATAATCGCGGTATCTCACGCGGTCGGATTGCATTCTCAAGGAACGCACGGCAGGACCTTTCGATGCGTTGAGCATACGGCTTTGAAGCATAACGGCATTCGCCGCACGTCCCATTTCGCCGCCCAATGCGTCGATCTCAAAAACAAGATGTCCCTTGCCCGTGCCGCCTATCGAAGGGTTGCAGGGCATATTGCCGACAAGGTCAAGCGTAAGCGTGAACAAAACGGTACTTGCGCCCATTCTTGCCGAGGCAAGCGCCGCCTCAAGTCCCGCGTGTCCCGCGCCGATAACGGCAACGTCGATTTTTTGTGCTTCGTACTTTATCATGATCGTTAACGCCTTTTAATAGGCGATTCCTTTAAATTTATTTTCCTACGCAGAAGTGCGAGAATATCTCGTTGACTATATCCTCCGAAACGCTTCTGCCGTCCGCCTCGGCAATTGCCGAAAGCGCAACCTCGATGTCCATTCCCGCAATATCCTGAGTAAATGAACCGAGCGCATCGATCGCGTTCGCAAGAGCGTTCGAAGCGTTTGTAACGGCGGCACATTGACGGGCATTTACGACGATCTCGTCGTTTTCGCCTATCTCACCTGCGCCGAACATAAGTGATACGGTATCGACAAGAGCATCTATTCCCTCTCGGTTCTTCGCACTTACGCAAAGCCTTCTTTCAAAGGGCAACTCGGCATACTTATCGGTTGCTATATCCGTCTTGTTAAGTATGCAAACGGTCTTATCCGCCTTGCCGCTTGCGATTATCGCATCGATAATGCGTTCGTCATCACCGTCGAGCGGTCTTGACGTATCAAACACCGCAAGTATAAGCTCGGCATCCTCGATCGCCTTTTTGCTTCGCTCGATGCCAATCATTTCGACCTTATCGTCGCTTTCGCGGATGCCCGCGGTATCCGAAAGGCGCAATATCAGATCGCCCAAGCGAACCGTTTCGGTAACAACGTCACGCGTGGTGCCCGCAACGTCGGTAACGATCGCCCTCTCCTCACCGCAAAGCGCGTTAAGAAGCGAGCTTTTACCCGTGTTCGGCTTGCCGACGATGGCGGTGATAACGCCCTCGCTTATCGCACGTCCGTAGGTATGGCTACCTGCTAGGCGGTCGAGCCGATTTTTGCAGTCGGTCAAGCGTTCACGCATCTCCTCGATCGAAACGTCGGTCATATCCTCGTCGGGGTAATCGATAAACGCGTAAACCGATGCGGCGAGCAGTCGCAGATCGGTATAGACCGAATCGAGCGCACGGCTTAACGAGCCGTTTGCCTGTCTTGCCGAAACCGACAAATGCTTTTCACTTTTCGAATCGATAATGCCACCTATCGCCTCAGCTTGGGTAAGCGAGATTTTTCCGTTTATGAACGCACGCCGTGTGAATTCACCCGGCCCTGCAACGGTCGCGCCGTTTTTAAGCGCGGCGGCTAAAAGCTTTTGTGTAACGAGTATACCGCCGTGACAGTAAAGCTCGGCAACGTTTTCCCCCGTAAAGGACGCGGGCGACGCAAAAAGAACACAAAGACCGTCGTCGAAAACACCGCCCTCATCGGCAAACGAGCCGTAATAGGTGCAACCACTTTTTCTTTGTGCAAAGCGCTCCTTGTTGGAAGGAAGAAATATCCTTTCGGCAACCGAAAAGGCGTCCTCGCCGCTTATTCTTATCATCGCAACGCCGCCCTTACCGTGGGGCGTACCGACAGCCGCAATCGTACTCATTTCGCAATTCCTTTTTGTGTTTGCATAATAATTCGTTTTATTATACACCTTTTTGAACAAGATTGCAATAATTTTACAAATAACTATATACTTTTTAATTTTTTTATGGTATGATACACTTTGTATAATTATATCCCCTGCGCTGTTTTTTGCGCGGGAAAGGAGCAAACAATGGGCTTATTCAACAAGCTTTTCGGCACCTACAGCGAAAAGCAGCTTAAAAAGATCGAACCGATTGCGGCTAAGATAGAGGCGCTTTCGGATAAATATTCGGCAATGGACGATGCTACCCTCAAGGGACAGACCGAAATACTTAAGGGCAGATTGGCAAAGGGCGAAACGCTCGACGATATCCTTCCCGAAGCGTTTGCAACGGTAAGAGAAGCATCGTGGAGAGTTCTCGGCAAGCGCCACTACCACGTTCAGCTTATCGGCGGTATCGTGCTTCATCAGGGCAGAATCGCCGAAATGAAGACGGGTGAAGGTAAAACCCTTATGGCTACCCTTCCCGCATACCTCAACGCGCTTTCGGGCAACGGCGTACATATCGTCACCGTTAACGATTACCTTGCAAAGCGTGACAGCGAATGGATGGGCAACGTTTACAAATATCTTGGTCTTTCGGTCGGCCTTGTTCTTCAGGGACTCGATTCCAAGGCACGTCAGGAGGCTTATAACGCCGATATCACCTACGGCACAAATAACGAATTCGGCTTCGACTATCTCCGCGACAATATGGTCGTTTACAAAAAGCAGATCGTTCAGCGCGGACATCAATTTGCCATCGTCGACGAGGTAGACTCTATCCTTATCGACGAAGCGCGCACTCCGCTTATCATTTCGGGTGCAGGCGGCGAATCGAGCGATATGTATAAAAAGGCGGATGAATTCGTGCGCCGCTTGAAGTGCTACCGCATAAAAGAATTCGACGCTAAAAAGGGCGACGAGGATATTACCGAGGATTACATAGTCGACGAAAAGGCAAAAAGCTGTATGTTCTCGACCGTCGGTCTCGAAAAGGCCGAAAAATATTTCGGCATCGAAAACATCGGCGACGGCGAAAACAGCGAGCTTATGCATTACCTTAACAACGCTATCCGTGCACGCGGCGTAATGCAAAAGGATATCGACTATCTCGTAAAGGACGGTCAGGTCATCATTATCGACTCCTTCACCGGACGTATCATGCCGAGCAGACGCTTCTCCAACGGCTTGCATCAGGCTATCGAGGCGAAGGAAGGCGTTGAGGTCCAGAACGAAAACCGCACTCAGGCGACCGTTACATTCCAGAACTATTTCAGAATGTATAAAAAGCTTTCGGGTATGACCGGTACCGCGATGACCGAGGAAGACGAATTCCGTGAAATTTACGGTCTTGACGTTATCGAAATACCTACGAACCGTCCTATGATCAGAAAGGATCATAACGACGTCGTTTACAAAAACGTCCGCGGCAAGACAGAGGCAATAGTTGCCCAGATAGAAGCCTGCCGTGCAAAGGGACAGCCCGTGCTCGTCGGTACCGTTTCGGTTGAAAAGAGCGAACAGCTCTCAAAGGTGCTCAAGGCAAGAAATATCCCCCACAACGTGTTAAACGCTAAATTCCACGAAAAGGAAGCGGAAATAATCGCACAGGCAGGTAAGCTCGGCGCCGTTACCATTTCGACAAATATGGCGGGCAGAGGTACCGACATCATGCTTGGCGGTAACTCTGAATTCCTTGCAAAGGACGTGCTTCGCAAGGAAGGTCTCGACGATTATATGCTTTACGAGGCGACCAACTTCGGCGAAACCGACGATGAAGCCATCCTCAGCGCAAGAAAGCGCTTTGCAGAGCTTAAGGAGGAATTCGAAAAGGATATCCGCATCGAGGCAGACAAGGTTCGCGAAGCGGGCGGTTTGTTTATCCTCGGTACCGAAAGACACGAAAGCAGACGTATCGACAATCAGTTAAGAGGCCGAGCGGGACGTCAGGGCGACCCCGGCGAAAGCCGCTTCTTCCTTTCGATGCAGGACGATCTTATGCGACTTTTCGGTGCTGACAGAATTCTCGCAGTGGTCGAGGCTCTCAGAATGCCCGATGATCAGCCTATCGACGCGGCTATACTTTCCAACTCCATCGAAAGCGCGCAAAAGCGCATTGAAGGCACCAACTTCGAGCGCAGAAAGAACGTGCTTCAGTACGACGACGTTATCAACCTCCAGCGTGAGATCATATACAAGGAACGCCGCACCGTGCTTGACGGTGACGACGTTTCCGACAAGATACTCAAGATGATCGACGACCATATCGAGGAAAAGATCTCTGCCTTTGCACAGTCCGACGTTGCAGACGAATGGGATTTTGACGGAATGAGAAACGCCTTCAAGGGCTTGCTTTCCACCGATGACGATTTCCGCTACGATCAGTCTCAGCTTGCCGACCTTCAGATATCCGACGTTTGCAAGGTCCTTTCCGAACGCGCAACCGAGCTGTTCAGAAAGCAAGAGGAGCTGTTCACCCCCGAGGTATTCAAGGAGGTCGAGCGTGCTATCCTTCTCCGCAACGTAGACTCCCGCTGGGTCGAGCATATCGACGCCATGGATGACCTTAAGGGCAGCGTAGGGCTTAATGCATACGCTCAGCGCAACCCCGTTGTCGAATATAAGATCCAAGGCGGTATTATGTTCGAGGAAATGATCCAAGAGATCCGTTCGGGCACCGTAAGAATGATCCTTACGGCAAGACCCCGCAACGCAAGCACCGAGCGCAAGCAGGTGCTCAACGGCAGTGCGAGCATGAAGACCGACGGCAAGCCCGTCAAGCCCACCCCCGCAAAGAAGGTCGAAAAGGCAGGTCCAAACGACCCCTGTCCCTGCGGAAGCGGCAAAAAATTCAAAAAATGCTGCATGGGCTCGGATAAATAGAGGTAAAATATGGGATTTGGAATAGCTTTATTGGGCTACGGATGCTTCGCCTTGTATGAAATAGGCGGCGGCATCTTCGCCGCACCGCTGCTTGCATACGGTTTTTTCCTCGCCTCGCGCTTGGAAAAGAGCTTTTTGTCGGCGGCGATATCCGCACTGTTTTTACTGCCGAGAGGCATAATACAGTTTTTGATGGTCATCGGCGTGTTCGACGTTGCGGAAATACCCGCGCTGAACACCGCAACCTACATTGTACACCTCGGCGCATGGATGCTCATGTCGTATTTCTGGCTGACCGCGGTAATGAATATTGCAAGAGATTGCAACGCGCCCAAGCTTGAAAGCTCGGCGCGCAACAGATTGGTGTTGACGATCGCATTTATCGGTCTTTCACTCGCGGCAGGACTTTTGAACATGTTCGGTCTGTTGGGCAACATCGCTTACACCGTCACCTCGGCACAATTCATTTTGCAGTACGTCGTAATTTTTGCAAATATTTTGTTCCTCCATACCTGCTTTGTGCTTATCACAAGCGAAAAGCAATATGCAAAGGATAAGCAGCAACTTGCAAAGGAGCAAAACGAGGCAATCAAAAAAATGCAGGATAAGCAAGCCGCAAGACAGGAAAGACTTAACCGTCGAAACGGCAAAAAATAAGAAAAAAACAACCGAAAGGAGAGCAGGTATGTCTTTGAAAGCAAAAGGAAAAAGCGTTTCCAAAAGAAGCAAGCTTTTAATAATCATAGGATTTTTGTTCTTTGTAAATCCTGTCCCCGCGGGTCTTGATTTCATTCCCGACGTTTTCGGATGCGTGCTGCTTTTCTTCGGTCTTACCCAGCTTGCCTATTTCGACAGCTCGGTCGAGGAGGCAAAAAAATCGCTTCTCTACCTCTTCGGGGTGGAGGCAATACACCTTTTGCTGATGAGATCGGTGTTTTTAACAAACATCAGCTCGAACCGATTGCTCGCGGTAACGGCGTTTTCGGTTGCGGAAGGCATTATTTACGTCATATTTTTCAAAAAACTCTTTTCGGGCATCTCCTATTACGCAATGCGCAACGATTGCAGCAAAACGCTCGAGATCTGCGACGGAACGGCGTTTTTGTCCTACCTCGCGTTTTTCATCCGCATTGCCGCATCGCTCCTGCCCGAGCTTATTGCCATCCTTGAGCTTCGATTGAATCTCGAGGTCGATTTCGAAACCTACGACGCTATCAGCTCGCTTGTCTCGGCAAAGCCGATCGCGGTGGTGCTCCTTTCGCTTATCTCTCTCGGCGTTTCGGTCGCATGGTTCATTTCGGTAAGAAAGACCTTTTCAACGCTCGATAAGGAAAGCCGTACGAGGATCGACACCATCTACGAGGAAGAATACACGTCACAACCCGAAAAAACACGTCCGAAGCAGCTTCGCGCGGCAACCTACCTCGTGTATTTCGCGGTAATCTTCTCGCTCGATATCACCTTCGACGGCACACGCATTTTACCCGCGTCCGCAATGTTTTTATTCCTCTTCGCCTCGACGTTCGCATTCCGCGGATTAAGCGAATTCAAGGGCACAAAATCCCTTGCTGTACCTGCGTTTTTGCTCTTGTTAACGACCGAGATCTTCCGTAACGTATTCACCCCAAACGGCGCGATAGTTATCTATGCGACCGATCTTTGGAAGGTCATCGTCGGCTCGCTTCTGGCAATAGCCACGGCGGCGGTAACGCTTATCGCGGTACGCTCCTTTATCGGTGATATCAAAAAGCTGTCCGACACTCTCGGCACGGGCGAGATATTCACGGGATTTATGTGGTTTTGCTACTGTGCGATAACCGTTCTTTGGGCAATCGGTTTTGCGATCCCTTATCTCTTCCCCATGATATCCGGCGCAAAGCTTATTTTCTCGGGGCTTTTCATCTGGCAAACCGTAAAGATCGTAGGCGGCATTTACGAAAAAGAACGTTATAATTACTCTCTTTACCACAAGTAATATTTAAAACAAATCGGGAACGGGAAGCCGTTCCTTTTTTGACGGAATTTTTTGCCATACAATTTATAAGGAATAAAGACAAAAAATATTGACATATACGAGCCTATATGTTATACTTTCGAATAAGATGGAAATACTCCAAATATTTTTAAAGAAAGGCAAAAGACAATGAAGAAAATTCTTGCAATCCTTCTTGCAGCAGTTCTCGTTTCTGCAATCTTCGCTATCCCCGTAAGCGCACTTTATTGGGCTGAAGGCGATTACACCCTTGCAGAAAACGGAAACGTAAACGCAAACCATGCATGGGGCTATTCGTTCAGAATCGATTCCGTTAACGGTAAGATCGCAGGCGAAAAGTCTACCATCATCACTACCGAAGAAGCATACATGAATGCCAACTCCAACTGGGCAGCTCATGCTCTTCTCGCTCCCACAAGCGACCCCAACGTTTATGAAGTAGTTCACACTATCGCATACTCCGGCGGCGCAGATAAGGGTCTTGCAGCAGGCATCAATTTTACCGACGGTAAGATCTGCATGCTCATCCACTCTTCCGCATCCTACGCAGTATACGAAGATGACGGCGTTACCGTTAAGTACCCCAACTGGGAACAGAAGGTAGCTTGCTTGGCACTCGCTAACACCATCGGCGCGAAGATCACCCTTTCGGGTATCGACCTCGCAGCAGGCACCTGCGAAAACGGTGCTGCTATCGTTGAAAAGAACCCCGCTGAACAGGCTCCCACCGGTCCTGTTATCACCGAAGACAAGAACCTCTCCGTAGGCAAGACCTACACCACCACCGCTCCTAACCGTAATGACACTTACGACGATGACGGCAAGAAGCTTACCGACGGCGTTAAGGCTGATGCTGAAACCGCAGGCAACACCGATATTATCTCTGCTTGGAATAACCTCGGCAAGGCTGAACAGATCCCCAACGTTGTAGAAGTTATCATCGACCTCGAAGAAGCAGTTCTTTCCAACTCCTACACCATTTTCGTTGCAGGCGGCACCTGGGGCATCAGCGCTCCCACCTCCGCAGGCAGCCCCACCTCCTTTGAAGTTTTCGCAGCTGACTCCGCAGACGGCGAATACACCTCTGTTGTAACCGCTCCCGTTGAAGATGTAACTCTCGTTGACGGCACCGGCGAAAGCGGCACCTGGAGCACCTACTCCCTCACCGCTAAGGCTGCAACTCCCGTTGAAGCTCGTTTCATCAAGTTCGTTATCACCGTTCAACCCGTAGGTAACGCATTTGTTTGGGCAAGCGAAGTTGAAGTTAACGCAGTTAAGACCGGCGACAGCACCACCACTACCGTTAAGGAAGAAATCACCGTTGACGGCGATCTTTCCGACAACGGCTGGAACGCTGAAAACTGGACCGAAGTTACTCCCGACAACGGTTACTGGCAGGCTCTCCCCACCACCGATACCCTTTCCTACAAATATCAGCTCCGTACCGATGACACCAAGCTCTACGCTGCATTCGAAATCGATTGC
>JAFZDO010000043.1 GCA_017561145.1 Clostridia bacterium
TAACGAAGGGTCTTACAGGATTGTTTACAGCATCGCCGAGGAACTTGATTTCCTTAGCCATAAGGAAGCCGTTTGCGGATTCTTCAACGTAGGAAGCAACGCCAACGGTAGAGCAGTGAGCTCTGTGAGCTGCGCCGAATGCATCGTTAACGAAGATATCGCAGAGAGAAGCGAGTTCCTTGGAGAAAGCTTCGCCGTTCTTGGTTTCTTCTGCGCGGTAACGGGTGTTCTGAAGAAGAACTACGTCGCCGTCTTCCATTTCAGCAACTGCCTTCTTAGCGTTTTCGCCTACTACACAGTCGTCAGCCGCGAAAACAACGTCTCTTTCGAGCTTTTCAGCAAGACGTACTGCAACGGGAGCGAGAGAATATTCAGGCTTGGGTTCGCCCTTGGGCTTGCCAAGGTGAGAGCAAAGAATAACCTTTGCGCCCTGATCGAGAAGGAATTCGATAGTGGGGAGTGCAGCAACGATACGGTTTTCGTCGGTGATCACACCATTCTTAAGAGGAACGTTGAAATCGCAACGAACGAGTACGCGCTTGCCGGCAACTCTGAGATCTTCAACAGACTTTTTTGCGTTCATTTGTTTTTCTCCTGTTTTTGTATGAAATTAATTTTTTTGACAAAGGAATCGTTTGGGAAAACATCCCAAATCAGCTTATTATATAACAAAAAGTATTGCAATTCAAGGGGTTTTCGAATTTTATTTGAATTTCTCGGCAGAATATTTGTTAAACGCTGTAAGCGAACGCGAAATCGAACTGCTAATGGCTGATCCGAATTCAACGTAGTCAACGATCGCATCCGTCGTGGGACGGCGTATCTCACCGATAACGCTGCCGTATACGGTCGAGAAATCAAAGGTTGCCGAATCGCATATCATTTCGAAAAGAACGGTTTCCTCGTTGTTATAGAGATAGGTTCCGATATGCTCGTTCACGAACGCAGTCTTCACCGTTTCGCCGCCCGCGGCACAGGTCGCCGCAAGAACTACGGAAACAAAGCGTCTTCTTTCATCGTTTTGGAAATCCATTGTTACAGGCATCGAGATAACGCGTGCGTCGCTCGACAAGAGGCAACGGTAACCTGTCTGCGCTTCGTTTTGCATGGGAATCGGCAAAAATCCGTATTTATCGGGGTTTTCGTTACGCAAGGTGTAAAAATACGAGAATTTATGCACCATAAACGCCAATCGTCCGTTTTTAAATGCGTTTGCGACGTCCTCGCCCTCCAAGGGCAATCTTCCGCGCGTGTTATAGATGTCACGGAGCGGTTTTGCCGCAGCCTGCACCTCTTCAACGCTCATCGAAAGGGCAACCGTGGATTTATAGGTATTTTCTATCAAATGATGCCCGCTTGCGGTCCACATTACCAACGGAAGCGTGCCGACGTTGTAATATGCACCGTAACCGAAGACGTCGTTCTGAAGGTCGCTCGTCGAGTGATTATACACGTCGGGTGCCGATGCACGGCATACCTCGTTGAAGGTGTCCCAAGTCCATTTTCCTTGCAGCGCAAGGGATTCGGGGTTTTGTCCCGCCGTTTTCACCACGAGATCGCGGTTGTAAAACATTGCGTATTCTTCTTCAAAATACTGCACCGTGGGGTCGGCAAGCATATAAAGCGAGCTGTTCGTAGCCAGACCGACAGATCTGTCCTCGTCGAAATATTCGCTCGTCGCATCGAAATCGGGCAGCTTATTCATATCCGACAAAAGTCCCGCGTTCATAAGCTTTACAGTCTCTTTTGCCGAAACCGAGATCATATCGCAATAGTGAAGCCCCGATTCAAACGCTTCTTTAAGCGACTTGGTAAGATCAGCGCTCTTAACCTCTTTAACGCTTATTTGCGCGCCATAGGTATCAAAAAGAAAGTTGTTTCGCTTCTCGACCGCTCTGTTTACCGAACCGGATGCGCCCTCTTCATTGATAAACACTTCCTTTTTATCGGTTGCGATGACAAACGACTGCTTTTTTACCTCGCCTTCCGATTCTTCGATCGGCGGCGGAAGCTGGCTTTCGAGCTTCTCATATATATCCTCTGACGACTCCGGCATTATTACAGAGGAATCTTCGGGATATTCTACGTTTTCGCAAGCGACTGCCATCACAAATGCAAGCAACAGCAGTATCGAAATTAAAATTTTCTTCAAATCTATTCTCCATTCGATTGTTTCACGTGAAACGTTTTTAACCTTTTTGTGTTTTTTGTTTCACGTGGAACATTAATTGCAGGGTTTTACGTATACGACCGCTTTTTCTTCGGCAAAGTCAAGAAGCTCGAAATCATAATCTGCACCAATAACAAGATCAAGCCCTTCAAGATGCTTGCAAGGTACAGTTGCGATAAGTCCGCAGACAAGCATAACCGAAACGTCGCCGTTTTCGCGTTTTCTGAAAGGAAAGCCCTTGTGCACCGCCGATGCGTTGTTTTGGACGAATTCCTCGGCAGATGCGATAAAGTAACTCTTTTGCGCGTTACAAATAACACCTTCTGCCTCGTTCGCGTTTTCTGCGGCGTTGCTTGCGATTTTGCGATATCTGTTAAGATTAAGGTTTTTCGCATCCCCCGAAGCAAGAATGCCGTTTTTTATCATTCTGAGCGTGAGCAACGACGAATACCTTGTTGTGGGATGTATAAAAGAAACCAAATGATCGGTCGCGCCGATAGAATTGAAAACAGGCTCGTCCGAAAAGGTCGCACACGGAAGCGCACGTCTTATCGCGGTGCAGACAAAGCCGTAATAGCGCGAACCCTTTGCAAGATCTGCGATCGCAGACGCTCTTTCGTGATCAGGAGCGTCTTTTTTCGTTTCGCCAACAAGCGCACCGAGAAAATCGAGCGCCGTTTTATCCAACGTTTCCTGACCGATATAAATACAGGGCAGCTCGCGCTCACGCATATAATTGCCGACAGCCTCAGCCGCATAATAACCAAGCTCGCGGACCATTGCACGTGCATCGGGCTCCTGAGCAAAGTTAAACTCGATATTACCCTTGGAATTGCGTGAGAAATTGCGACGGAAGACGGTGCAATCAAGGCCGCCTCTTTCGCGGCGCTTTGCGCAAAATATCGCCGCAAGCTCATACATATCGAGCAAAATGTTCATATAAGGGGCATATTTATCGCGCAGAGAGTAAACAGAGGACTTGTCGTTTGCGATACCGAGATGATCAAGCTCGTCATAAGAGCATTTTTCGGCAACTCGGACAACCGACTCCTCAAACGCGATGCTTTCGAGAATACCGCTTGCGCTGACGTCCATAAATACAGAAACCGCCAAACGGTCCTTGCCGACCTGAAGATCGCAAACGTCGTTAACTATCGTGGGAGGAAGCATCTCCATTTCCCCGAGTCCGTTACGTATTGCGCCACGGCGCAATTTCGCCTCCTCGTCCAACGGCGAGCCCTCGCAAACGTATTCATCAACGTCGGCAATATGCAACCCCAATTTCCAGCTTCCGTCATCGTTGCGATAAACAGAAACAGCGCATTCGCAATGCTTATCAGTCGCTTCGCCAAAGGTCAAAAGCGTTTTTCCTCTTAGGTCTAATCTATTAGAAAGGTATGACGATACCCTTATGTTTCCTGCCGCGGCGGCTTGTCTTAAAACCTCTGCGGGGAAGGAGCCTCTTGCCTGCGAACCGATCGCTTTGTATCCAAATTGCTCCATTCTTGTTCCCCCTTGATTTATTATATCTATTCAGCATAATTTTACACCATTTTCTTTGCAATGTCAAGAAAATCAAGGCTCAAAGAGCGCAAAAAAGAACCTCCGAAAAACGGAGGTTCTTTACGGTTGCTCAAACGAGCAGTATGTTCAATTTAAATTATTTCTTCTTGGAAGAAACTACAACTGCAACGACTACGCCTGCAGCAACTGCGCATGCAGCAACTACGCCGATAACGATCCAGAGCCAGATGAGGCTGCCTTCTTCTTCGGTGGTAGTGGGTTCTTCGGAAGTAGCGGTAGAAGCTTCTTCAGAAGTGGTAGCGGAAGCGTCTTCAGAGGTTTCGGTAGAAGCATCTTCAGAGGTTTCGGCGGAAGCATCTTCAGAGGTTTCGGTGGAAACGTCTTCGGAGGTTTCGGTGGAAACGTCTTCAGAGTTGTCAACGCCGGGATCAACGGTTTCGCCGCCGATTACGTAAAGCATAGCGTTGGTGTAGAGGGTTTCAGCCTTTTCAAGGTCAACGCCGAAGAGACCGAGCTTGTCGCCAACGCCGAGAGCCTTAGCTGCAGCGGAACGGTCCTTACCAACGCCCTCACCGTCAGAGTGAACGGTAACAGCGATCATGCCGTCTTCGATTTCAGAATCGAAGGAGAACTTTTCGCCGGAGCCGGTCTTGGTTTCAACCAATTCGTAAACGCCTTCTTCGCCGTCAACGGGCTTGAGAAGGAGAGAGGTTGCCCAACCGTTGTTGTTATCAATAACAGTGGAGGGATCGGTGTAGAGATAAGCCTTTTCGCCGGTGATGGACATGTTAACGCCGTCGAGAGTGATCTGAACTGCGTCCTTAGCATCTTCGGGGAGGGTGCCTTCAGTCTTGGGAACTTCGGGAATGATATCGGAAATGCCTTCATCGGGAGCGCCGGTGAGGGTGATAACAGCTGCGCTGTCAGCATCCTTAGCGGAGAGAACGCCGTTCTGCCATTCGATCATACCGGGCTTTGCTTCATATTCCTGAGCTGCAACAGCATAGGTAAAGCCGAACTGAGCGCCGTTACCAACCTTAGCGATACCGGACTTGCTCCAGGGAATTCTTACTTCATAAGTGGTGGTCTTTGCCGCATCGTCACGAACGATGGAAGCGTCCCATTCGTTGGGGTCAAGAGCGGAAGCAGCTACGGGCTTGCTCCATGCAATACGGATAGGATTGTTTTCAGCGGTGAGTGCAAGACCTACTTCGAGGTAGTCGCCGCCGTACTGGCTGGACTGGTAAAGAGTTTCGCCCTTAGCGGGAGCGCCGGGGGTGAAAATGAACTGTACGCAGGAGTACATCCACATGTAACCGTAGTCTTCTTCGCCCCAAGAACCGTTGGCGTTCTGGTCAACTTCGGGGATACAGATGTGGGTTTCGGTGTTAAGAACCCATGCCATGTAAATGTAATCTTTGTCCCAAGTGCCGTAGAATTCGAAATCCCAGTCAGATTCGCTGTACTGGTTGTGTTCGGTGTCTACAAACTGTTCCTTGTCATCGGGATAGGAGTGAATAGGACGGGTGCCGTATTCGCCTTTGTTTACCTTACCGTCTACCTTGGGGGCTTTGTCGGTGTACTTGAATTCTTCCTGATAGTTAACAGTATCGTCTGCTGCTGCGGGAATCGCAAGCATAGCAACGATCATGGTAGCTACGAGAAGAAACGCGAGTAATTTCTTCATGATAATCTCCTTATTTTTTCTTTTGGGCGTTTTAGCCCTATTGTGATGCATACATTATAACCGACAAAAAGTAAAATTGCAAGAGTATTTTTCCCGTTTTTGCAAATTCGTTAATATTTAACAAACCAAACCGCCAAAAGTCACCGTCCGTTACGTTTGTTTTCTGTTTTTTTCATTTTGTATTGCAATTTGATTTCCTTTATATTATAATATAGTCTATTATAGTATGGAGTCTTATCAGATGCAGGGCACACACGAATTCGACAGCCTGAAACGGCAGCTTTTCGATAAATATTTTTCATATTTAAACCCCAAGCAAAGGGAAGCGGTTTTCTCTACCGAGGGTCCTCTGCTCGTGCTCGCGGGCGCGGGAAGCGGTAAAACGACGGTTATCGTTAACCGTATTGCAAACATCATCCTTTTCGGACGCGCATCCTGCGATAACGCACTTCCGCAAAACGTCGACAATCTCGTCCCGATGATGCGATCGGTAATAAAAAACGGCAAAAGGGAACACGTCCGCGAAATGCTTAAAATGTGCGCTGTCGAGCCCGCGCACCCTTACCGAGTGCTTTGCATTACCTTTACCAACAAGGCGGCAAAGGAATTTAAGGAGCGCTTGGAAAAAACGCTTGGCGAAGCCGCGCGCGATATATGGGCAGGTACCTTCCATTCGATCTGTGTGAGAATTTTGCGCCGATTTATCGACCGATTGGGCTATAAGAACGATTTTACGATCTACGATACCGACGATTGCAAAAAGCTTATAACCTCTATTATAAAAGAGCTTAATATTCCCGAATCTCTGCTTCCTCCGAAGCATATTATGCACGTTATCTCGATGGCGAAGGAATCCGACCGCTCGCCCGAGGAATTTTCGCTCGATTCGGGGTTTGACCTTAACAACAAGCGCATGGCGTTGGTTTATAAAAAATATCAGGAAAAGCTAAAGAATGCAAACGCACTTGACTTTGACGATATAATAATGCTCACCAACCGCCTTTTCGAAACACACCGCGACGTGCTTGATATCTTCCGCGAGCAATTCAAATATATACTCGTGGACGAATATCAGGATACCAACCCCTCGCAAAGCAAGCTTGTTTCCTTCCTTTCGGGCAAGCACAAAAACGTTTGCGTTGTGGGTGACGACGATCAATCGATCTATTCCTTCCGCGGTGCGACGGTCGAAAACATACTTGGCTTCGACAAGACCTATAATAACGTAAAAACCGTACGTCTTGAACAAAATTACCGTTCGGCAGGCAACATTCTTACCGCCGCAAACGGAATTATATCTCACAACGTCGACCGAAAGGGAAAAGAGCTTTGGACCGAAGCCGAGGACGGCGAAAAGGTTCATCTAAGAAAGGTCGACAACCAATCTGCAGAAGCCGAATTTATCTGCGACACCATTCAAAAAAGAGTCGCGGACGGCAAAAGCTATTCGGATTTTGCAATCCTCTATCGCGTAAATGCGCTTTCGCAATCGCTTGAAACGGCTTTTGTGAAAAAGCGCATACCTTATAAGATCTTCGGCGGTCTTCGTTTCTATGAAAGACGCGAAATAAAGGATATCCTTGCTTATCTTTCGGTCATCGCCAATCCGAGCGACACCGTAAGGTTAAAAAGAATAATCAACGTACCGAAGCGCGCGATCGGCGAAACGACGGTCGAAAGAGCGTCGAATCTTGCGGACGAAAACCGAATATCGTTGTTTTCTGTCATCGACGACGCGCAAAATTATCCCGAATTGCAACGTGCATCGCAAAAGCTTAAGGTCTTTACCGATCTTATAAAGAAAATGCGCGAGTTTGCACATACTCACTCCCTCTCGGCAACGGTTTCCGAGGTTATCGAGGCAACCGGCTACCGACTGATGCTCGCCGAGGAGGACGACGGAACCGAAAGAGAAGAAAACGTGCTTGAATTGGTCTCCTCCGCAAAGCTTTTCGAGGAAACGGCGGAAAATCCGACTCTTGCCGAGTTTTTAAACGAAATTTCGCTCGTGAGCGACCTTGATAACTACGATTCGGGCAGCGAATCGGTTTCATTAATGACGGTCCACTCGGCAAAGGGACTTGAATTCGATACCGTTTTCATTCCCGGCTTCGAGGAAGGGCTTTTCCCGTCGGTGCAATCCTTTAGCGAGGGCGAACGCGCGATAGAAGAGGAAAGACGTCTTGCCTACGTTGCGGTAACCCGCGCAAAGAAGGAGCTTTTCCTTATAAATACCGATTCGCGTATGCTTTACGGCAGAACCGAAATGAAAAAGATCTCGCGGTTTGCAAACGAGATCCCCGAAAAAGCTCGTGATTTCAAAAATACGGGAACAAGATCCAATTATTCCCATCAATCTCCCCAACAAACCGTAAACAGCGCAGAGGTTCGAAGTAAATATCTCGAAAACATACGCGCGAATGCACAGAATGTGGAAAAGCCTAAGTGTTTTGCGGCAGGAAGCGCGGTTATCCACCCGATGTTCGGCGAGGGCGAGATTTTAAGCGCCGCCCCGATGGGAGGCGACGTGCTTTACGAGATCGAATTCAAAAACGGAAGCGTAAAGCGCATCATGGGCAGCTTTGCCCGGTTAAAGAGTAAATAAAAACATCTGAATAAACGAAAGGGAAGCGCAAAAAGTGCGCTGATTAAGAAAATGGCAGTAATTAAGCCGATCAAGGCATTAAGATTTACCGAAAAGGCAGGCGATATCGCAAACTGTGTATGTCCTCCTTACGATATCATCTCGGAAAACGAAAGAGAAGCACTTATTAACAGAAACGAATACAACGTCGTACGTCTTGAGCTCCCCGTGGGCGAGGACAGATATAACGATGCGGGCAGAATTTTGAATTCCTGGCTCGAATCGGGCATCCTTGCACGCGATGAAGAAGCGGGTATCTACGTTTACCGCGAGGAATTCAACGTTGCGGGAAAGGATTATTGCCTTACCGGTATGATCTGCTTGGTCGAGCTTTGTGAATTCTCCGAAAGAGTAATTCTCCCTCACGAGGAAACCCTTACCAAGGCAAAGCAGGACCGTCTTAACCTTATGCGCGGTACGGGATGTAACTTCTCGTCGATCTATTCGCTCTATTCCGACAGCAGCAAGAAGATCGCAAAAATTCTTGCAAAGAAGACCGAGGAAGCGCCCATTTGCCGCTTCACCGACGAGGAAGAGGTCACCCACACTCTTTGGAAGATCGATAACGACAAGGACATCCTTACAGTAATGACAACTCTTATCGACAAGCAGTTGTTTATTGCAGACGGCCACCACAGATATGAAACCGCACTTAACTACAAGCGCGGACTTACCAACCCTCCCGAAGGTGCAGACGCAAGCTGTGTTATGATGACGCTTGTCGATATGGACGATAAGGGCTTGGTCGTTTTCCCGACCCACCGTCTTATCGTTGACAAGCCCGTTGACCGCGAAGATATCGTTCGCAAATGCAAGGGCAGATTCAAGATGGCAGAGCTTCCTATAAGCGAGCTTGAATCTTCACTCGAAAAGGGCGTTAACGGTCACACGTTTGCGCTTTACACCGGCGGCGACGATTTCCTTCTTATGGAATTAAAGAAGAACGCTCAGGAAATCATCGACGGCAGAAGCGAGGCATACAGCGATCTCGACGTAAGCATCCTTCACTCCTACGTGCTTGAAAACGCTTTGGGCATCGACAAGGAAAATATGGCAAATCAGATCAATCTGCGCTATACCCGTTCTATGGACGAGGCTATCGAATCGGTCAAGTCGGGCAAAGCGACTGCCGCATTCCTTATCAACGCTACCAAGGTAAGCCAGATCAAGGCTGTTGCGCTTGCAGGCGACAAGATGCCTCAGAAGAGCACCTATTTCTATCCCAAGCTCAAGACCGGCTTGGTTATGAATATCCTTAAAAAATAATTGCCGAGGTACATAAAATCATGAAAGAACTTGAAAAGAAGTATAACCCTGCCGAGTTCGAGGAGAGGTTATACACCGAATGGGATTCCAAGGGTTACTTTAAACCCAATGCAAAAGAGGGAAGCGAAGCGTTTTCTATCGTAATGCCTCCCCCCAATATCACAGGTCAGCTCCATATGGGCCACGCGCTTGACAACACTCTTCAGGATATTCTTGTCCGTTACAAGAGAATGTGCGGCTATGAAACTCTTTGGCTCCCCGGTACCGACCACGCATCGATCGCTACCGAAGCAAAGATCGTTGAAGCAATGCGTAAAGAGGGTATTACCAAGGAAGACCTCGGCAGAGAGGGATTTTTGGAACGCGCTTGGGATTGGAACAATACCTATGGCGGAAGGATCTGCGAGCAGCTTAAAAAGCTCGGCTCCTCCTGCGACTGGACAAAGCGCCGCTTCACTCTCGACGACGGCTGCAGCGAAGCCGTTAAGGAGGTTTTCGTAAAGCTTTACAACGAAGGTCTTATCTACCGCGGCAACCGTATGGTCAACTGGTGTACCACCTGTATGACCTCTATTTCGGACGCCGAGGTTGAATACGACGATCAGAACGGCAACTTCTATCACCTTCTTTACCCCGTAAAGGAAACCGGCGAATATCTTGAGCTCGCCACCACCCGTCCCGAAACGATGCTCGGCGATACCGCCGTTGCTATCAATGCGGACGACCCCCGTTATGCACATCTCCACGGCTGTCACGTGCTTTTGCCGTTGATCAATAAAGAAATTCCCATCGTCTGCGACGAGCACGCAGATATGACAAAGGGTACCGGTGTCGTTAAGATCACTCCCGCGCACGACCCCAACGACTACGAGGTAGGTCAGCGTCACGATCTTCCCTCGGTACGCGTATTCACCTATGACGGCAAGATGACCGGTGCGGCTGACAAGGCGGCATACGAGGAAAGCTTGGCACGCGGCACTGCCGCTGTAGGCGAGCCCGAGGTGCTTGACTGCGGTAAATATGCGGGCATGACCACCGCCGAGGCACGCAAGGCGATCCTTGCAGACCTCGAAGCGGCAGGTCTTTTGAAAGCGGTAGAGCCGCTCAAGCACAACGTCGGCACCTGCTACCGCTGCCACCACGTTATCGAGCCTATGATCTCCAAGCAGTGGTTCGTTTCGATGAAGCCGTTGGCTGTTCCCGCAATCGATGCGGTAAAGGACGGCGATATCCGCTTCATTCCCGACAGATTCTCGAAGAACTATCTCTATTGGATGGAAAACATCCGCGACTGGTGTATCTCCCGTCAGCTTTGGTGGGGTCACAGAATCCCCGCGTTCTATTGCGACGATTGCGGCGAATTGGTAGTTACCAAGGAGGATTCGGCAACCTGTCCCAAGTGCGGCAAGGCGATGACTCAGGATCCCGACACGCTCGATACCTGGTTCTCCTCTGCACTCTGGCCCTTCTCGACAATGGGCTGGCCCAACGAGGATGCCGAGGACTTCAAGCGCTTCTATCCTACAAATACTCTTGTAACCGGCTACGATATCATCACCTTCTGGGTATCGAGAATGATCTTCTCGGGTCTTGCACACACCGGCAAGAAGCCCTTTACCGACGTGTTTATTCACGGTCTTGTTCGTGACGCACTCGGCAGAAAGATGTCGAAATCGCTCGGTAACGGTATCGACCCGCTCGAGGTTATCAAGACCTACGGCGCAGATGCATTGCGCTTTACTCTTGCAACCGGCAACAGCCCCGGAAACGATATGCGTATTTCCGACGAGCGCTTCGAGGCTTCGCGTAATTTCGCAAACAAGATATGGAACGCCGCAAGATTCGTTATGATGAATCTCGACCGCGATTGCGATACCGAAAATATCGATACCGCTAACCTCGCAGAAGAGGATAAATGGGTTCTCTCGCTTTACAACCGCGTTGTAGGCGAGGTAAGAGAAAATATCGACAAATACGAGCTTGGCATTGCCGTTTCGAAGCTTTACGACTTTATTTGGGACGTATTCTGCGACTGGTATATCGAGCTTGTAAAGCCGAGATTGCAGGAAAAGGGAAGTGCGACCAATATTGCCGCACAAAACACCCTTACCTACGTTCTTTCGAACACCTTGAAGCTTTTGCATCCCTTTATGCCCTTCATCACCGAAGAAATCTGGCTTTCCTTGCCTCATAAGGGCGAAAGCATTATGATTTCGGATTATCCCACCGTTAACGATTCGCTTAACTTCCCCGAAGCAGAGCGTACGATGGAAATCATGCTCACCGCCATCCGTGCAATCAGAAACCGCCGTGCAGAAATGAACGTTCCTCCCAAGAGATTGGCAAACGTTATCATCGCAACCGCGGAAAAGGATCTTTTTGCGGATAAAGAGCCCTTCTTCACCCGTCTTGCATCGGCAAGCGGCATTACCGTTGTCGATAAGTGCGATGACGAGGGAACCGTTCGTATCGTTACCAACGCTTGCGAAATTTTCCTTCCTCTTGCCGATATCGTCGATACCGATGCAGAACGCGAACGTCTTACCAAGGAGCTTGCAACCGCAGAAAACGAAATCAAGCGCGCTCAGGGTAAGCTCAATAACGCAGAATTCGTTTCCAAGGCGCCCGAAAAGGTCGTTAACGCGGAAAAAGAAAAGCTGGCTAAATTCCAAGAGCTTGCAGAAAAATTAAGAGCATCCATCGCGTCGCTTTAATAGCTCTCCCCAAAAACGACAAGCGTTTTTAGGGACCCCATTCTAACCCCAAAAATCCAAGGATTTTTAGGGACCCCATATCCGCACGGCGGAGCTTTGTGATGTTCGTGCACTCGCGCCTCGCGCCTCGTGCTTCACACTCGACACTCGCGAACATCCAAGGTATATTTTTCGACGCACATGTCGCCGAAAAATATGGTATTTTATTGTATAGCTGACACGAATTAAGGTATATACAAAACTATTCGAAAGGATAATAATGATATGTTCAGAATTGGTACCGTTAACATCGACACGTCCCACGCACCCTCCTTCGCCGAGATTCTTTTAAAGGGCGATGAAGGCAAATACACCGCGATCTATAACGACGCCTTCCGTACCGACGACGAGGTCAACAGCTTTATCGAAAAATTCGGACTTGACAAGCGTTATACCGATCTTTCCGAAATGGCAAAGGATATCGACATCGCGTTTATTCAAAGCTGCAACTGGGATAATCACGTTAAGCAAGCAATGCCCTTTATCGAAGCAGGCGTTCCCGTATTTATCGATAAGCCTCTTGCAGGTAACCTTAAGGACGTTAAGATCTTCGAGGAGCTCGCTTCTCAGGGCAAGGTAATTCTCGGCACGAGCGCAATGCGCTATACCTATGAGCACGAATCCTTCTTTGCGATTCCCGAAGAGGAAAGAGGCAATATTATCCACATTTCGGTTATGGTAGGTGTGGACGAATTCAACTATGCGATCCACGCGGTTGAATCGATAATGGGCTTCCTCGGTGACGTAACTCCCGTTTCCACCCGTTATATCGGCACCAATACCGTTGGCGACGTTCCTTGCGACAGCTTTTACGTTCTTTTCGAAAACGGTGCTTCGGCTTG
The DNA here is from genome assembly GCA_017561145.1 of Clostridia bacterium. Lineage (GTDB taxonomy): Bacteria > Bacillota > Clostridia > Oscillospirales > CAG-382 > Coliplasma. Next base: position 12,887 of record JAFZDO010000043.1, read on the forward strand.
CTACCACATCTGCAAAAAGGGCTGGCAGCCCTCCACCGCTCTCGTAATGACAAGCAAAACAAGCTTTGCATATAAGATCGACAGCAATAAGGTTTATGAAGCAATGCTCAAGCAGGTCTGTGCTTATATGGCAGGCAAGGAAAACAAGCTTGCATCCGTTAAGCAAATGACCGATTCGATCAAAATCATGCTTGCATGCAAGAAGAGTATGGCAAACGGCGGCACTACCGAAAATATTGCCGACCTTCAGGAAAGCGATCCCTCCTTCGACGGCACGGTATTCGAGGAATTCTATGCCGCATCGCAGAGAAAGTAATATATATAATATATTAGGAAGAAAACAGCATTTCCGTAAAAAAAGAAGGCGCGAAAACAAAATTGCGCCTTCTTTCTTATTTTCTGAACTTTTGCCTCGTCGCTTCGCCGCCGCGCAAATGCCGCTCGGCACGGTTTTTTTCAAGAATCGCACTTACGACCGAAAAAAGCTCGTGATCTATGTATTTCAATCGGCTTGTCATATCCTTGTGCACCGTGCTTTTGCTTATACCGAACCTTTTTGCCGCCGCGCGTACCGTGGCTCCCGTATCGGCAACGTAACGCGCAATTTCTTTTACTCTCTCATCAATATCGCGGTGTGTAATAAAAATCACTCCCGAAAAAGGGTTTTGTTCAATAATATGACGGCAAGCGAAGGAAAAGACGAAAAAATATTAAAAAACACTTGACATTTAAAATAATAGATGATAGAATTACTTGCGCGCGAGATAAGGCGCAAAAAATACTGCGGAATTGTGTAACGGCAGCACGGCAGACTCTGACTCTGTTTGTTGGGGTTCGAATCCCTATTCCGCAGCCAAAACAAAAAACCACCACTCGGTGGTTTTTTTGTTTTGTTCTGAAGGGATTCGAAGGGCACGGCGGCTGAGCCGAGCAAACGTGTCGGGGACACGTTTGCAGTGCCACAGGGGAGCGTGCGCACAGCGGAAGAGTCGCGGAGCGACGTATGAAGCTGTAAAGCACGCGGAGAATCCCTATTCCGCAGCCAAAAAAATCCTGAAAGCTTCGCTTTCGGGATTTTTTCATTTGTGCCGCAGGCACAACATCATTTGCGTGCTTGCACGCAACATCATTTAGCCGAAGGCTAACATCATTGCCGCCCACGCGGCACAAATGAACGATGTTGCACTTCGTGCAAATGATGTGCTTCGCAATGATGTGGGCTTGCGCCCAATGAAGTTGCGCTTCGCACAAACGGACACGCCTTTGGCGTGATTTGGCACAAAAACCTTGCAATCTTCCCGATTTTATAATATACTAAACACAGAAAGGCGGTGGGTATATGTATACATTTTTAAACAACCTTTTGTCCGATAAAAAGGGTGGCGAGATTTTTACCTTATTCGGTGCATGGCACTTTTTCTATATTGTGTTGACTGTCTTTGCGATAGCTCTCGTGTTAATTTTGCTGAAAAACAAAAGTGAATCTTTTAAAAGCAAGACCACTAAAGCCTTTATTTACATCGCATTTGGTCTATACGTATTGGATTTCTTTTTGATGCCTTTGGCATACAGTGAGATCGATATTGAAAAATTGCCTTTCCATGCGTGTACTGCTATGTGTGTGTTGTGCTTTTTGAGCTATCATAATCGGTTTCTTGAAAAATACAGGCTGTCATTCGTATTGCTTGGCTTTATTTCCAATCTTGTGTATCTCATTTATCCCGCAGGCGTTATGTGGCATGCGGTACACCCGATTTCTTATCGCGTAATACAAACACTCATTTTTCATAGCATAATGACAATTTACGGATTGCTAACGTTGATTTATGAATACGATAAATTTGATTTCAAAAAGTGTTATCGTGATTTAGGCGCGATCGTATTTATGACCGCATGGGCATTGATTGGAAATTACGCCTACAACGGCACTTCTGATGGATATTCTCACTTTTTTAACTGGTTTTTTGTCGTTCGCGATCCATTTTATGCAATTCCCGAGTCAATAGCTCCGTTTGTTATGCCGTTTTTGAATATGATTATCTTTTTTGCGGTTGAAATCATAATACATATTGTTATTTGGATAATTCAACGAAGAAAAAGTTTAAAAACCGTTTGAGTTCGAATCCTAGTGGAAGTTCTCAAAAAATATCTTTTTCGTAGCCGTTATACAAACAAAAACACACTCCTTTTGGGGTGTGTTTTTTGTTTTGTGTGTTGAAATCAATAGCGGATTCGAACGGATCGGTAGTGAATGACAGTCCGGGGGACACGGGGTCCCCACAAAACTCGTTTTGTGGGGTTATTAAGAGCCGACCCTGATATGGGGTCCCCGCAAAATTCATTTTGTGGGGCTATAACAGCCCGCAGGCGAGAACGAATCCCTATGTAAAGTGTCATTTGTTTTGTAAGGATAAAAGCCGAGCGAGACAACTTCTTTACGAAGTGTCTCGCTCGGTGGTTCTTTTGTTTATACGCTTTTCGTCTCGCTCAGGCTCGATATGACGTTATTTGCGCTTACGAAGTGAGTATATCGAGTGCACAAGCACATATCGAGCGCGTTAGCGTATATCGAAAATCCGTGCAACGGATTTATATCGACACACGTTCCGTACTATTTTCGTCAGTTCTTGCCAACAAGTCTTTCGGCGCGTTTGACGTACTGCTTGAAGCGTTCTTCGTCTCTGACGGAGTTGAACCACTCCCAGCCGTGCTTTGCGGTCAGACCGTAATACATAAGATAGCTCGTGTCCTCAAACATATATTCATTAAATATAGGTTCACGTCTACCGTCGGGCAACAAAACGCAGGATATGCCCTTAATTACCTTTACACCGCCGTAGATAAGCGGATCTCCTACCTCCATTTCGGTGCCCTCGGCGATCGACTCCCATTTCGGAAACGCCTCAAACGCTATTTCGAGCCATTCATAGCCCTCTTCCTTTTTGCCGATGCCGAACAGTGCGCACGCGGTGCGGAAGCTCGTGCTTGCATAAAGTCCGAGCCATGCGTCGGGCACCTCTCCGTCGCCCAAGCCCTCAAGAAGCTTTAATCGGTATTTATTCCAGGCGACCGCCTTTTCGGGTGCCGCCCAATATCGCGACGGTCTGCCGAGGAAATGGCAAAGCAAATGGAAATTGTTGAGATCGTGGATAAGACGGCTTTCGTCGTGCTTGCCCTCGTCCCAAAGCCGGTCCTCGACAACCTCGCCGCAGACCGAATCGTATCGCGTGATATCGGGCAGATGGTTGCGAATTCCGGTGCGGTCATCGAAGATTATAATATCTCCGTCGTCATCCGCGGCGTAGGTATATTCTGCCGCGCCGACCATTCCGTCGGTAAATCCTATTCCGTCGTAACGGCGCACAAATCCGTCCTCTAACGGCATAAAGCCCTTTCCGACGCCCTTATAGGAGGTCAGCTCGTAGACTGCGACCCTTGCACCGCCGCAATACTCGTTTTCGGTGCGGACGATTCCTATGCCCTCGGCAAAATAATAGGTCTTCTTGCCTCCGCGATAGTCCCATCCGCCGTCCATTCCGCTTATGTCAAGCTCGACCTTCAGGCAATCATCGAAACTACCCGCCTTCGTAGTAACCGTTCCTCCGTCGGAGCAGACTATCTTGGTCTTTACGTCGTGCGACCATTTTACGTATTCGTTATATTCGACTATCGGCTCCTCGGCAACGCGCCAATCGTCCGACCAGATGCAGTTGGTCGCATCCTGCAAAATGCCGTAGATATCGTTATGAAGCACACCGTATTCGTTATTCTCTCCGCTTGCGTGCTTCCATTCAAACGACCAACGGCCGTTGTACGCCATATAAAGCGTATTCTTTTTCCGTTTTACAACGTGTCTGTTAAAGAAATTCCATAATCCGTCGGCAACTCGGTCGGGATTAAAGGTCGGGTCGGTCGCCATTATTCTGCGTGCGACCGATGCCGCCGCCTTGGTGTGCGCCCTTTCCATAGGCGTTTTCGCCAAAAGCTCGGCACGCTCTATCGCATGGGATACGTCACAAATGTAATGATTTCCGTTCATATCCTCGCTGTAATCGCAGCGCACCTGATTTATCATCTCAAGCCAAGAGCATTCATCGTAGCTCTTGCGCTCTACGCTTTCCCACGACGAAAGAATAATGCGCTCGCCGTCGGCATAAGAAACCTTAAAGCTTGCCTCGGCGTAAACCGCCTCCTTGTCGTATTCCGATGCATATTCCCACGTATTGCCCTCGGAAAAGGGAAGCAAACCGCCTCCGCGCACCTTATAGGACGCAAGATACCTTGCCTCAAGGATACCGTCGTTGTTGTGTATATGCTTTACGATACCGATGCCGTCCTTGTAATAGCTTAAAAATACCGATTTGCCGAGATCGTCAAAGCACTTTATCTCCCAAAGCTGACAGTTTTCAAAGCAGCCCGCAGGGGTATTTACCGTTTCGCTGTCCGACACAAAGGTAAGCGTCGTGCCGTCACTGCCAACGAAGGTCTCGCCGACGCCGATATCGGCAAAAAATCTTCCGTCGCACCGCGACGAGTTGCGATAAACGTTCATCACCTCGCGGTCGATAGACTGTGTCCAACCCTCTCCGAAGCCCTCGCTGCTCCAGTAATGAAGTTCATTTCCGATAAAACGGTATTCCTCGGCTGTCGCACCGATCGAATATCTCTTTGCGCTTTTATCCTTAAGCTCGGTCGAAAGCATCTCCTCCATTTTCCGTGCATAGGGAACGAGCTCGTAATATGCATCGCCTCTGCTGAGTATCTCCTCGGCCCTTGCGTATGCTTCAAGCGCCTCCTCAGTATTACCCCTGCGGAAGAGGTAATAGCCGAGCCAAAACCACTCTCTTCCCAGCGGTTTGGTGAATCCCGCTCTTTCAAGACGGGGTATCTGCTTATCGCGGATAAATTCCGCCTTCGCGCCGTATTCGTCGTAGCCATAGACGTTTGAATCCTCGCGTGCAACGATAAAGGTCATTACCTCCTCGTTTTTGCCCTCGATAGCGGCATCGGCAATGCGCGCAAAGAGCGCGTCGTTCTTCTTGCCGGGTATCCACCACCAGCCACGCATAAGCACGTCGGCAAGCGCATGCTGCTTTTCGACGCATTCGGGAAGCGTTTCCACCTCGGAAAGCACCGATCTATAGACCTCCTCGAATCCGCTTTTATCATTTTTCAACTGCCAAAGCTTTAATTCCTCAACCTTTTTCATAACACGCTCAACAAGCGTATCGCCGTATTTTTCGTTCATAGCGCAAAGCTCCTTTCTTAATCGCCTTCTTCCGTCGTGCAGCTGCCACTTGACGGTGCCCTCGGAAATACGCATCCTGTCTGCGATCTCGGCGATGGAAAGTCCCTCGAAATAATGAAGTCTTATAACTGTTCTTACCCTGTCGGGAAGTCTTTCGACTCCTTCATTAACGCTCCTTTTTTCCTCGTCACGCTCGAGTATCTGCAAAGGGCTTTGAGTGCTGTCGTCGCGGATATCAACGTTTTCCACCACGTCAAGCGGCAAAAAGCTGCGATAACGCTTGATCATATTGACCGCGCAGTTTCTCGCAATGCGGCATACCCACGAGCTGTATTTTTTAGGATCTGAAAGGGTATTTAGCTTCATCCACGCTGAAACAAAAGCATCCTGCGCGGCATCCTCTGCCATAAAGCGGTTTTTGGTGACTGCCATTGCCGAGGCGACCACCGCACTCTGATAGCGGGTAACGAGCGTCTCGTATGCGGTCTGCTCGCCTGCAAGCGTAAGCATAACGAGTGTCTCGTCGGGTTCGTTTCTGTAGTACAAAATGCGTTCTCCTTCCGTTCAATAATCGGAAATTTCCGTTTTTTAAGCGCTCACCCTCAAGACAAGGCAATAATAAAAAAGGTTGGGTCTGTTTTAAACATTTTATCATAAAATTTTGAAATAGTCCACTTTATGCTCTCTAAAATACCGTTTTCACAAACAATTAACAGCTTTTCGCTTGACAAACGGTGTAAAAGGAGTAGAATGTTAGGGTGCTAATTGTTAGGGGGCTAACTATGGAAAGAAAAAGGAGCGTTGGGTTCCGCGTGAGAACGCTTTCAGTTGCGATAAAGCGCGCGTTTGAAGCAAGCAAATCGCGAAGCGGATTTGAATGCACGGGCACGCACGGATGGGTTATCGGCTATCTTTATGACAACCGCGACCGCGACGTTTTTCAGCGCGATATCGAAAAGCAATTTTCGGTGCGCCGTCCGACAATGACCGAGATTTTAAAGCTTATGGAAAAAAACGGGCTTGTCGTACGCGAAAAATGCGAAAGCGACGCGCGACTTAAGCGCATAAGGCTCACGGAAAAGGCGCTTTTGATCCACGAAAGACACGAAAAGCATATTCAATCGTTTGAAAACGCCCTTCGCGAGGGAATTTCCGACGAGGAAATGGCGATATGGCTTTCGGTTTCGCAAAAAATAGAGCAAAATGCGGCAAACGCCGAGAAAATGCATACTCTTACTCCCGAGGAGGAAAAAAATGATTAAAAAGCTTGCTAAAAACGTAAAAGGCTACGTTAAGCACACCATTTTTTCGCCGTTGTTTATGGTCGGTGAGGTTTTGATGGAGGTAATTATCCCTCTTCTCATCGCTCAGCTTATAAACGTCGGCATTTACGGCAACGACGGTCAGGGTGATATGAAATATATTCTTATCACGGGCGGACTTATTGCCGTTTGCGCACTGTTTTCGCTGTTTTTCGGCGTGTTTGCGGGCAGAAGCGCGGCGATTGCAAGCACAGGCTTTGCAAAAAACCTTCGCAAAAGACTTTTCGGCAAGGTTTCGGAGTTTTCGTTCAGAAATATCGATAAATTCTCGACCTCGAGCCTTGTAACAAGAATGACCACCGACGTTAACCGTCTTCAGGAAGTTTTCCACATGCTTATCCGTATTGCGGTAAGAAGCCCTGCAATGATGATCTTCTCGCTTGTTATGGCGTTTACCATCAATGCGAAGCTTGCGCTTATCTTCCTTGCCGCAGTGCCGGTTCTTATTGTCGGTCTTTGGCTCATTATGATAAAGGCGCACCCCATTTTCAAAAGAATGTTCAAGCGCTACGATAAGCTCAACCGTGTCGTGCAGGAAAATCTGCGCGGTGTTCGTGTTGTAAAGGCGTTCGTGCGTGAGGAAGAAGAGATTGGCAAGTTCACCGAGGTTTCCGACGAGATCAAATCCGATTCGATCAAGGCGGAAAAGATCCTTGCCTTTAATATGCCGCTTATGCAAATTTCGGTTTATTCCTGTATTTTGCTTTTAAGCTGGCTCGGCGCATCGGTCATCGTCAATTACAACGTGCTCGGTGTCGGCGACGTTATGCAAACGGGCGACCTTACCGCACTGCTCAACTACACGATGCAGATACTTATGTCGCTTATGTCACTTTCGATGATCTTTGTTACCATCGTAATGTCGCGCGCGTCGGCAGAGCGTGTTTGCGAGGTTCTTGACGAGGAAAGTACCATTCAATCCCCCGAAAGCGGTGCGCTCACCGAGGTTGCAGACGGCAGTATCGAATTCAAAAACGTTAATTTTGCTTATAACGAAGGCAAAAACGTACTTAAAAGCATTAATTTCCGCATCGAATCGGGCGAAACGATCGGTATTATCGGCGGTACCGGCAGCAGTAAATCGACTCTCGTTCAGCTTATCCCCCGTCTTTACGACGTAATAGAGGGTGAGGTTTACGTTGGCGGTAAGAACGTTAAAGATTATGATCTTCATGCATTGCGCGATTCGGTTGCGATGGTTCTTCAGAAAAACGTTCTTTTCTCGGGTACTATCAAGGATAATCTTCGTTGGGGCAACGAAAATGCAACCGACGAGCAGATGAAGGAGGCGTGCATCGCCGCTTGTGCCGACGAATTTGTAAGCTCCTTCCCCGATGGCTACGATACCTTTATCGAGCAGGGCGGTACAAACGTTTCGGGCGGTCAGAAGCAACGTCTTTGTATTGCAAGAGCGCTTCTTAAAAACCCGAAAATCCTTATTATGGACGACTCTACAAGCGCAGTCGACACCAAAACCGACGCAATGCTTCGCAAGACTATGGCAACGAAGATCCCCGGCACGACAAAGCTTATTATCGCGCAGAGAATCTCGTCGGTTCAGGATTGCGACAGGATAATCGTTATCGACAACGGCGAGATCAACGGTATCGGCACCCACGCCGAATTGATCGAAAACAACGTAATCTACCGCGAGGTATATGAATCCCAGGTGAAAGGAGAGGATAAGGAATGAATCAGGGCAAAAAACCGCAAGAAGAAATGCGTCCGATGCGCGGAGTGCGCGTGCCCGGACAAAAAATGGACTTCAAGGTAGTAAAGCGCATTCTTTCCTACCTCGTAGCCTATAAATGGCGCCTTTTCTTGGTTATTTTGTGTATCGTCGCAAGCTCGCTCGCGGGCGTTTACGGCTCGAAATTTCTTGAAACTCTCGTTGACGGCTATATCGACCCGCTTATCGCGGCAAAAAGCACCGATATGTCGGGGCTTTTAAAGGAAATTATCGTTCTTGCTATCGTTTACGTGCTCGGCGCGTTGGCGGCGTTTGCATATAACCGCATTATGTGCGTCGTCGCTCAATCGGTGCTCAAGGACATACGCGACCGAATGTTTATAAAAATGCAATCTCTTCCCATTAAATATTTCGATACCCATTCGTTCGGCGACACGATGAGCCGCTACACCAACGATACCGATACGCTTCGAATGATGATCTCGCAAAGCATACCTTCGATATTCTCGTCTGTTTGTACCGTTGTTGCGGTATTCTTCGCAATGCTCGTAACAAACGTATGGTTAACGCTTTTCGTTGTCGTTGCCGCATTTTTGATAATGATACTCGTTAAAAAGATCGGCGGAAAAAGCGGTGCGTTCTTCATTAAACAGCAGAGATCGGTCGGTAAGGCAAACGGCTATATCGAGGAAATGATAAACGGTCAAAAGGTCGTTCAGGTTTTCTGCCGCGAGAAGAAAACAAAGGAAGAATTTGATGCCATCAACGACGAGCTTTGCGAAAACGCGAAAAACGCAAACGTTTTTGCGAACAGCTTAGGCCCCGTTACAAACAACTTAAGCCACTTGCAGTATATTCTCGTTGCGACACTCGGCGGATTATTGGTTATTCTTACCGAATCGCTTACTCCCGGCGGCTTGGTTGCGTTCTTACAGCTTTCAAAGAGCTTTACCAACCCGATAAATCAGGTCACACAGCAGATCAACGCCGTTGTTATGGCACTTGCGGGCGCAAAGCGTATTTTCGAAATTATGGACGAGGAACCCGAATCCGACGAAGGCTACGTTACGCTCGTTAACGCAAAGCGCGATGAAAACGGCGAAATCGTCGAAACCGAGGAGCGCACGGGTCTTTGGGCTTGGAAGCATCCTCACGGCGACGGAACGCTTACCTACACCGAGCTTAAGGGCGACGTGCGAATGGTCGAGGTCGATTTCGGCTACGTTCCCGAAAAGACCGTGCTTCACGACGTAACGCTTTATGCCGAGCCCGGTCAGAAGGTCGCGTTCGTAGGCGCTACGGGTGCAGGCAAAACAACTATAACCAACCTTATCAACCGATTTTACGATATTGCCGACGGCAAAATACGCTATGACGGCATAAATATCAACAAGATCAAGAAGGCAGACCTTCGCAGATCGCTCGGTATAGTTCTTCAGGATACCCACCTCTTCACGGGTACGGTTATGGAAAACATCCGTTACGGCCGTCTCGATGCGACCGACGAGGAATGTATTGCGGCGGCAAAGCTTGCAAACGCCCACGGCTTTATCGAGCTTCTTTCCGACGGCTACAACACCCTGCTTTCGGGTGACGGAAGCGGACTTTCGCAGGGACAAAGACAGCTGCTTGCAATTGCACGTGCGGCGGTTGCCGATCCGCCCGTTATGATCCTTGACGAGGCGACTTCGAGCATCGATACGCGTACCGAATCGATAGTGCAGAAGGGTATGGACAGTCTTATGCACGGAAGAACGGTTTTCGTTATCGCGCACAGGCTTTCGACCGTTCGTAATTCCGACGTAATAATGGTTCTTGCAAACGGACATATCATCGAGCGCGGCGACCACGAAAAGCTCATCTCCGAAAAGGGACAATATTACATGTTATACACGGGCGCTTTCGAATTAGAATAGATCGGGAACTCGTTCTTTACGCCCTCTAAATAACACAACAAAAATCAACGCTTCTCGGATTCGGGAAGCGTTGTTATTTTTATCTGATCCTTCCACCTCTTGACAATAATGAACGGATGTTGTAAAATAAATCGATAAATGTATTTTTGGAGGGCAAATATGGCAAAACGCATACTTGTTGCAGGTAGTTCCAATATAGATTTTCTGCTTTCAACGCCCTATATCCCCGCACCCGGCGAAACGATGATCTCCTCGGGAAAATATGCCTTTACTCCCGGCGGTAAGGGCGCAAACACCGCTGTCGCGGCGGCTTCCTTCGGCGCAGACGTTGTTTTTTGCTCCCGTGTAGGAGACGATGCATACGGCGACCGCTTGATCGAGCTTTTCAAAAAGCGCGGTCTTGATACACGCAACGTTCACGTTGACCGTTTGGAGCAAACCGGCTTGGCTGTCGTTATGCTTGAAAAGAACGGCACCAACAGAATTATCGTTTACAGCGGTGCAAACGCAAAAATAAGCGATATCGACGTTGAAAATGCCATTTCCACCTCTTATCCCGATGCGGTCCTCACCCAATTCGAGATCCGTCCCGAAGCGGTCATTGCCGCGGCGAAATGCGCGGCGGACGAATCGGTACCGCTTTTCGTGGACGCAGGCCCCGCAAACCGCGATTTCCCGTTGGAGCAGCTTGAGCGTGTGGAAATCTTCTCTCCCAACGAAACCGAAACCGAAATTTTAACAGGCATCAGACCGAACAGCCTTGAAAATTGCCTTCGCGCTTCTATTGCGCTTTGCAACAGAGTCGATATCAAATACGTCGTATTAAAGCTTGGCAACCGCGGTTGTTACGTTTACGACGGCAAATATTGCGATCTTATCTCGCCGTTTGACGTTCCCGTTGTAGATACCACCGCCGCAGGCGACGTTTTCACCGCCGCTATCACGACCGAATATCTCCGCACGGGCGATATTCTCGCTTCCGCAAAATATGCAAACGCGGCAGGCGCTTTGGCGGTTTCGAAGCTCGGCGCGATCAACTCCGTCCCCACCGACGAAGAGGTCAGAGCGCTTCTTGCACAGTAAAGATAAAAAAGACAGAGAAGCTTCTCTGTCTTTTCTTTTTTAGGGTAATTCGGGCAAAGGGTCGATATGCGAGCCGTTAACGCGAAGCTCGAAATGCAGGTGTGCGGGATCGAGCGCTTCTGCCCTTGCAGTCGTGCCGACGTAGCCGACGGGCTGGCCTGCCAATACCTCGGCTCCTACCTCGATACCCTCGGCAACCGTCGGGGCGAGATTCATATAATAGGAAACAACACCCTGCTCGTGGGTGATAACTACCGTCGTGCCGTTGAAATAATCCTCGGTTACCGCCGAAACCACGCCGTCGGTGAACGCAATTACCTCGGCGCCCACCGTCGAGGCGATATCGATTCCGCTGTGCACACGGTAATCCTTCATCGTTTCGGAATAAACGAGCGCATCCATGCTGTAATTCTTAATAACCTCGCCCTCGACGGGGAAGTAATACATCGTACGGGGCGGCGTTGGCTCCGAAACGTCGGGCGTGACGCCGCTTTGCTCGTTGTTTACGGGATGATCGGTAGATTCTTCCTTTTGGGACTCCTCAAAAGGAATCGATATTTCGGGCAGCGAAAGATTGATCTCAGGCAAAGATATCTGCGGCAGACTCGAATCGTAATCGTAAGAAATGCTGAAAATACCGACCGTCGCGGTAATGACAACGGTTATTGCCAATCCGAGATATATAAACGCCGAAAATCTTGCCGCTCTTTTTGCAAAAGGCTCGCGCTTGGGCTCGTCCTCAAACAAGTCCTTGTTTTCTTGGTTGTCGTTCATTGGTTTTCCCCCTGAATGTTTTTGTCAAACCTATTGTTTGCCTTCAGAGGAAAAATTATTCAGATCACCTTTAAATTCAGCCTCGGAAAATAAATTTCGAGTATTTTTTTGTAATACATTCCGTCACGTGCCAATTTTTCGGCGTTGCAAAGATCAAGCCCGATCCCGTGCCCAACTCCGTAGGAAACGGCTTTTATCCCGCCTTCGACCTCTTCAAAAGTAATTTCTACGCTTTTAAGCCCAAACGCCGAGGCGATCAGATCGCCGTTTATCTGCCGACCGTTAAAAATCGCAAAGGAAAGCTTGTTGTTTTCGCCGTAAACGGCATAGAACTTCATCTCCTCCTTCGCTTCGGGGAAGAGGGAAAGGAGCTCGGCATCGGTGAAGCTCTTTTCGGTCTTGTGCTTTTCGCATCTCTCGCCCGATGCAACGGGTACAAGATAGGCGAATTCGTCACTTTGAACCGTTCCGCTCGAGGCGCAAAGCGAAAAAAGCGCGAGCGCGGGCGCTTTGTCGGTTTCGAGATACTGCCCGTTCGTTTCGCGCACGGCATTTTGCGTGCCCTCGCTTGCGGAATTACTCGGTGAAAGCTCAATACAGCAATCTCCGCTGTCGCAGCAGTCAAAGCCTGCGTGCTTGCAACCAAAGGTCGCAAAATACATCCCGATTGAGCGTGCCGCAACCGCAAACGCCTTTTTTGCCTCAAGCTCGGTAACCTCGTCCTCCCTTGCGGCAAGCACACGCAAAACGTAATCCTCGAGCTCTATATCCTTAATTCTCCCGTCGGAAAAGCACACCGAAACGGTTAAAACGTCACTTTTTTCGATAGTCGCATCGGCAACAAACGGCATCACGGTAACTATCACCGCAAAGACAAGAAAAAGCAAAGCAAAGTTTTTCATATTATAACATCCTTTCGTTTGTTCCATTTATATTTGAAGGAATTTTGATTTAGAATAAAAAAAGTCTTGATTTTTGGAAAACGTTATGATAGAATGATTCGGCAAACAGAATATGTGGGTGTAGCTCAGTTGGTTAGAGCACTTGCTTGACATGCAAGGGGTCGTTGGTTCAAGTCCATTCATCCACACCAAAAATCCTGCACACAAGTGCGGGATTTTTACTTTTTCACTCTTCACTTTTCACTCTTCACTTTTCACTAAATCAGCAGGATTTTTGGAAAGTAATAAGTAATAGTGAATAGTGAAGAAGTACGGTAGCTTTTCGCAAATACGAAAAGCAGTTTTTATAATACAACAAAAAACCGATTTGATTGGGTAGACCCTTTCAAATCGGTTTTATTTATTCGTTTCCTTTTTATCGGTGCGGTTGAGAAGATAATCAACCGAAACCTTATGAAAATCGGCAAGCTTTATAAGTATTTCGGTTGGAATATCAAGCTCTCCGCGCTCATAATTACTGTAAACCCGCTGACTGCAGGATAATATCTCGCCCATTTGCTTCTGTGTAAGATCGTTATCCTCGCGCAGATCGCGTATTCTTTTGTAAAGCATATTTTTCACCCCCATAACAGTATACCTTATTATAGTTTAGCGGAAAATACACTATTGACATTTAGCGGAAAATCCGCTACAATGACAAATGACGAGTCTTTTAAGCAGAGCATATCGAAGAAAAATTTTGAAATTCCCAAAAATATGTGACAAAACTGCAAAACGTTCGTCTATAGATTTGTAAACAACATACTCGGAGGAAAAAACAATGAAAAAAATTATTGCCGCGTTTATTATCACCGCGCTTATGGCTTGCGCGCTCGTTTCGTGTACCGAAGAAGGCACCGAAGGCTCGGTTGCCGAAAGCAGCACCGCGCAAGAGGTTGAATCTTCTGCCGCAGACATCGAAGTGTCGGTTGCCGATGAATCGAGTGAAGCTGTTGTCGAAAGCGAAGTGGTAAGCGAAACGGTTGACGAAAGCGAAGAGTCGAACGAGGGCGAAAGGGAAGAGATCGCGGTTAAAATAAGCATGGAATATCCAACCGACGAGCTTCTTGCGGATAAGGATGCATATATATTATATGACGACCCCGATACCGATTACAGTCTTGCCGCGTTTACTACCGACACAAAGGTAACCAATTTCAGATATTTCAGCGTTGTTGCCACCGATACCTGGTCGGACGACGGCGGTCTTAAGATAAAAGAAATTCTTTATACTCTCGATGAATTCACACCCGAAATGACCTTCGTTGCGGAAGTGGTGTTCACCGACGTTTACACGTGCAGAGGAATCTCGTTCGTGGACGCAAACGGAAATACGCAGTATTACGGTTTGTATGACAACGCAATTGACGACAGCATCGGCGTGAGCAGAAAAGATATCGCCGAAAAGGATTAAATAAATTAAATAATATAATAAAACCGATTTGACGTAAAATCAAATCGGTTTTATTTTTTATCGGTGCGAGCGCAAGAAGGTATCAACGCGCAGTTGAACAACCGAGAGTTGATATTTTCATCCCAAACAAGCCCGCATTTGCATCTTCCCGAACCAAAAAGTAAACAGAGCGGTTATTGTCAAAACGCGCACTGTGTGTTATACTTGGCTTAAAGACAGATAATTTTGTAAGGACGGGTCTTAACACGAATGAGCAATTACCAAACAGAAAATATCGGCAAGATCATAGCGAAAAAGCGCAAGGAAGCAGGAATGACGCAAGAAACGCTTGCTTCACGCTTACAAATCACTCCGCAAGCGATATCAAAATGGGAAAACGGCATTGGTTTTCCGGATTTGATGCTTGTCCCTCAGATCGCGTCCGCTTTGGAAATATCATTGTCAGAATTATTCGGAGAAGACGAACCGCAAAAAATAACCGTTCCGCAAACGTATATGAATATGAATTTGGTTTGCACCGATCAAAAAAATGCGGTTTATTCAAACAAAGAAATTGCAAGCATAAACGACCGCTCGGTATGCTTTTCTGACGGAAGTAGTGCAGATATGGCTTCCAACACAGTAATTAACTGCGGGTCGGGAGAAATTCGTATTATAGACCTACAGGACATTATTCCGCTTGCGTTTTCCGACGATTTCGAGCACAAACAGCTTATAAAAAGCTTTAACGAAGCCCGCACGCTCGAAATAATCAATTCTGCGGCGTGCGAGATAGAGATAATCCGCGGAAAAGATAACGAAACTGTAATAAGCGCAGAAGGAAGCAAGCGCTTTATGGACCGATTAGAGCTTACCGAAGCTAACGGTAAACTTAAGGTACACGCACAACAATCCACTAACCACGGTACCGAGATCGGAAATTCCATAACAATTGCCGTTGGCTTTGACGTCGGAGAATCCTTGGACGTTCATATTAACGGTTGCGGTGGGTTAACCACACCGCTTTCGTTCGATTCGGCAAAGCTGACAATAAGCGGCTCGGGAAGCATCAAGGTCAAGGACCTTGATCGGTGCGAAATAATAATTTCGGGAAGCGGCGATATTGCAACAGATGACATAAGGCAATCGCTTTCGGTCAAGATAAGCGGTTCGGGATCTGTAGCCAGCGCAAATACAAAAAATGCAACTGTACGCATCGCAGGCTCCGGCGATCTTTCGGCAATGCAGCTTTACGGTAATTTAGACATATCGGTTTCGGGAAGCGGAAGCGTTTCGTGTTCCGGCGGCGAAATAGATACTCTCAACGTAAGCATCAGAGGAAGCGGAGATCTTGCGGGTGAATGGCTGACCGTTAATAACGCTGACATATCTATGCACGGAAGCGGCACTATATCGATAGGCAGAATAAAGGGCAGATCTGTCGAGCGTTTATCAAAAGATTGCACGCTAAACGTAAGAAAACGCGGCTGACAAAAAGATTTTAACCGTTCGTGAGGTTCTCACGGGCGGTTTTGTTGTAAAAGAACTCCCCCCATAGCGGCGGGGTTCGATTTACACTATTGCCTATGCATATAGACAGAAAAGCTCCGATTGTGATAAAATATAAAAGCCCTGCCGATCAAAATAAAAAAGTCAAGCGGAGAGCATCTCTTGTGCCGCAACACAAAAGAGAAGAAATTCTTATTTCCTCTTGACAATTTTGACATTTCTCTTATAATATACATAAGGTAATGTATTTACTAAAAGGAGATTAGTTATGAAGAAACTCTTGCTTGTATTTTTAGTTATGGCAATGTGCGTTTCTCTTTGTGCATGCTCGGCATCGATAGAGAAAGAAAAATTGGTTGGCATCTGGTCCTTGGAGGACGGCACCAACGTAGTTAGCATCACCTTTAATGAAAACAACAAATTCTCGTGCGAATATAACGGCGCAAAGAGCGAAGGCTCCTACGGTCTCTTCGGTGGTGACGTATATTTGAACTTCCCCGAGGGCAAGCCTAACCCCTTCGGCGCAGATGCTCGCAGCATATTTACCTATAACGGCGAATCCATCACTCTTGACAACCTTTCTTTGTTGAAGACCTCTATCGACAAGGATCACCTCGTCGGCGTATGGTCTGCTAAAAAGGATACCGTTGAATACACCTTCACCTTCACCCGTGACGGCAAGTTCAAGTGCGTTGTAAAGACTGAAGGCGCAAAGGATAAGACTCTTGACGGCTCCTTCGAAATCAAGGCTGTTGAAAATAACGTTAACCTTAAGTTCTCCAGCACCAAGGCTAACCCCTTCAAGTCCACCGCTTTAGGTTATGAAGACGGCAATCTCGTTATTGAAGAGATCACCTTTATTAAAAAGTAATTAACGCAAATTTAAGCAGAGTGCAAACGCGCTCTGCTTTTCGTTTCTCTATTGAAAAACAAAGATATGTGTGCTATAATGACAAAAAGCAGTTTTTAAAGGAGATACGGTAATGAGAACGCTTGTTATTTTGGCTGACGGTATGCGCCCCGACGCGCTGCAAGGCATCGCAAAGGCAAAGGAGTTTATGACCAAATGCCGTTATACGCTTGACGGCGTTACAGTCATGCCGTCGGTTACGCTTCCTTGCCATATGTCGCTCTTTCACAGCGTTGATCCGCTTCGCCACGGCACAACGACGAATATTTATGCTCCGCAGGTGCGCCCGATAAAGGGTCTTTGCGAAAGACTTCTGGAAGCGGGCAAAAAGAGCGCGTTTTTCTATAACTGGGAGGAGCTTCGCGATCTTACAAGGCCCAATTCCTTAACAAAATCCTTTTTCGTAAAGGGAAGGGATATCGGATACGACAAGGCGGGCGATATTATCACCGACGAGGCAATAAAATACTTAAACGAAAATTACGTTGATTTTACCTTCTTATATATGGGCTATCCCGATGCGGCAGGTCATAACTTCGGCTGGATGGGTGAGGAATATATGCAATCGCTCGACAGCTGCTTTGCAAATATGGAGCGCCTTATCGACTCGCTTCCCGACGATTATCTTGTTATCATTACCGCAGACCACGGCGGACACGGCAGAACGCACGGCACAGATATGCCCGAGGATATGACGATTCCCGTTTTCGTTTACGGCAAGGGTATCGAAGCCGGCGAAACTCTCGGCAACGTCAGCATCAAGGATATCGCACCTACGGTCGTTAAGCTTTTGGGCGTTGAGCCCGATATCGATTGGGAAGGAAAAAGCTTTCTTTAAAAATTAAAAAAATATATAAACAAGGAGACAAAAATGAAAAGAATCATCGCATTTACCCTCACGCTTTTACTCGTATTCGCACTTGTAGCATGCGGCGGAGATGAAAACGAAGGCAATGAATCCTTAAGCGTTTCCGACACCTCCAAGCAGGAAGAATCCAAGACCGAATCCACCGACACTAACGAAGATTCCTCTGTAAACGCAGAAGACTCCTCCGTTGCACCCGACGAATCCTCTGTTGCTGACGAAGAAAGCAGCGAAGCAGAGGTAAGCGGCGACGAAAGCCAACCCGACGAAAGTCAGCCCGACGAAAGTCAGCCCGATGAAAGTCAACCCGATGAAGAAACCGCTCCCGAGTTCATCGCAAGCTTCGTTTCCTTCGGCAAGGTTGATACCAAGGTAAGCGCTACCTCGCAGAACGCGCTCCGTCTTACCGGTATCGACGTTGAACCTACCTTTGGCTCGATCGTGCTTTATTCCGCAGAATACGGCAAGCTCGAGAAGGAAGAGGTTTCCGACTTTGCGGTTGCTATCTTTACTTATAGCCACGAAGCATTTGAATACCTTTTGACCGAATTCTCCGAGGTTGGCGAATCCGCCTCCTTCGAAGCTCCCGAGGATGGCTTTGCGGTCGTTATCCACAAGACCCAGAGCGAGTATATCAACCGCGTAAAGGCGCTTGACAACAAGACTCCCATATTCCCCCACGGTGTACACCTTTATACCGATGCCGATTATGAGATCGACAAGGTCAAGACCGCTCCCACTATCGACGGCGTGTTCAACAAATCCGAATGGAAGGATTACCTTATCGAAGAGGTTGATTCCTCCAATCCCAATTGGTCCTACGCTCAGTTCGAAACCAACAACTACTATGCAACCGCTTCCTACTACGTTACCTACGACGATACCTATCTCTATCTCTGCGTTGTTGTAGACTCGCCCTATCACTATTGCCCCATTACTCAGGCAACCGCGTCCGATATGTGGCAGTACGAATGCATTCAGGCAAAGATAAGCTCGGAAAGCCCTGCAGGCGAATACATCCTTAAAAACTTCGACCGCGCTACCAACAAGACCGCAGAAAACGACGGCGTTATCCGTAACTTCGGCTTTGCGGCAACCGACAGCGGCGAAACCGCATATTACCAGAGCGGCACCTCTTATGAAACCTTCGAGGGTCAGGTCGTTTGCACCCGTGACGATGCAAACGCGGTAACCGTTTATGAGGTTGCAATTCCCTTTGCTTCCATCGGCGTTACTCCCGAAAAGGGCACAGAGATCGGCTTTACCTTCTCGATCAACTCTACCAACGACGTTGACAAGGTCTGGAAGAACATCACCTACCGTAACGGCGGTGGCATTATCGGCAGAAACGACTGGACCAAGATCCCCGTTGTAACGCTCGACTGATAAAGAACCTAACAAAAACGGCGCTTCCTTTTATAGGAAGCGTCTTTTTTATTTCTTGACAAGAAGGGAAACGGGGTTTATAATAAACTTATACCTAACAAAGGAGAAATATTGAAATGAAAAAAGTTTTAGCATTGCTTATTTCCGCGATCCTTTTAGTTTCCCTTTTCGCTATCCCTGCATCTGCCGATGAAGGCTCTATGTTTTGGGTCACCCACTTTAACAACGGCTCTGTTGAAGGCGCAGGCGCGATCTTCACCGACTCCGACGCAGCAGGCGCTTGGTGGCACCACGTTGCATTCGCACCCGTTGAAGGCAAGGAAGACGTTTATGAAATAGTTGAATTCTGCATTGGCGACGGCAACGCTTACTCGCTTGCTATCCCCGAAGGCGGCTTTGTTTACGCTGTCAACACCGGCAACAACTGGCCCTCGCTTTTTGAACAAAACGGCGCTACCGGCGACGGCTCGACCGGCTTGTGGTTTGACGATGCAGAACACGCTGCAATGCCCGACTATACAAGCGATAACTGCAGCACAGCCTTTACTATGGTCAACGACTGGTGCGTAGGCTTGACCTTCAAGATCTCCGGTCTCGACCTCGAAGGCCAAACTATCCCCACCTCCACCACCGACAAGCAGTGGTATGAGGACGATTACGTTTGCACCGCTACCATCGCTATTTATACCGGCGATGAGGATACCGAGGATCCCGCGACCTCCGAAGACGTTTCCGAAGACGTTTCCGAAGATGCTTCCACCGAAGCCTCCGAAACCGTTTCCACCGAAACCTCTGAAGATGCTTCCACCGCAACCTCTACCGATGCTTCCGAAGAAGCCTCTGAAAACGGCGGTGCAGCCTCCGAAGACGCAGCAGCCTCTACCGATGCTTCCGAAGAACCCACTACAACCGAAGAAGGCGGCCTTTCCACCGTCGCTCTTATCGCGATTATCGCAGGTGCTGTGGTAGTTATCGGCGTTATCGTTCTTGTAGTAGTTAAGTCCAAGAAAAAATAATTGTTTAAGTATAGGATATAAAGCATGAAAAAAACGCTTTTGCTCTTGCTCTGCTTTGCAATGATTCTTAGCTGTATGCCTTTTTCTGCAATCGCGGCAGAAAAGAAGGTTACTTACGTTAAGGGCTCAAATAACGTTTCCGAATCCTATAAAAAGTCTATCTATTACGAAAAATTAATGAACGTCACTCTTACGGGTGACGGACGCCACGACGTTCTTGCGGTTGCGCTTTCTCAGCTTGGCTATCAGGAAAGCGGCACCGAAAACGATTTTGACGGCAAGCCGAGCGGCTCGAGCAGTAACTTCACCGAATACAACTACAATATGGGTGATTTCGGTGTTGGCTACGGAGGCGGAAGCTATGCTTGGTGTGCATCATTCGTTGCTTGGTGTCTTCTCCAGTCGGGATGTACCACCCAAAACAAGATGTCTGACTGGTGCCGTAAGCACACCGATGACAAAAATTACATCTGGCGCGAGGTTGGCTGTCCCGCATGGGCAAACTCGCTTCGCACACACGGTTATTGGCAATATTCCAAATACAACGGGAACAATTACGTTCCGCAAAGCGGCGATCTGATATTCTTCTCCTGGGACGGCGCAAAGCACTCCGAGGACCATATCGGTATCGTTGTTTACAGCGATGGCTCGACCGTTTATACTGTCGAGGGCAACACCGCGGATGCAACGGGATTGCAAACCGACGGCGGCGGCGTTTACTTCAAGAGCTATCCCATTACAAGCTCCTATATCAGCGGCTACGGCGTCCTACCCTACAAGACCGCAAGCGGAAACAAGGTTGATTACAGCACGAAGGAGCCGACAGGCGGCACTTATATCGCCGACCGCGCAACAGCTGTATATTTCACCTCCGATTTCGGCGAGACTCGCGTTACGATGCCCAGATACACCGTTTTCACCGTTCTCCGCAAGGTTGACGGCGGTTTCCGCATTTCCTATAAAAACGCAAGCGGCACTACCGTAAACGGCTATATCAAGAACGTGCTCAGAGTTTTTCTTCCCATAAACTACGGCAAGCTTTTGCCGCGCGGCGACGTTGACGGTAACGGCGAGATCGATGCGTTCGACTATATACGCGTTAAGCGCTCGATACTTAAATCGTTGGAATTTAATGAAGACGAAATGATCATTTCCGACATTAACGACGATATGACCGTAAACCAGTTTGACTATATTCTTATCAAGCGCCACGTTTTAAAGACCTATACCATTACAAATTAACCTTAAAGGGCCTGCCTCTCGGCAGACCCTTTTTCTATTGACTTATTGTTAATTTGCGTTTATAATTAAAGAGTATAACAATGGAGAAGATATGTAATGGATCAGCTTTATTTTGACCACGCCGCAACTACGGTAGTGCTTGAAGGCGCAAGAAAAGCGGCAATAGACGCCTTTGAGGTATACGGAAACCCATCCTCGGTACATTCAATGGGCATAGCGGCAAAAAAAATAATAGATTCTGCGCGCAAAACGGTTGCTTCTTCACTCTTTTGCAAGCCTGAGGAGATAATTTTTACAGGCGGAGGAAGCGAAAGCAACAATCAGGCTATCCTCGGGATGGCAAAGATGCGCGCAAGACGCTGTAAGCGAGTGATCACCACAGACAGCGAGCATCCGTCTGTCGGCAATCCGATAGATTCGCTCGAGGAATCGGGGTTTGAGATCGTCCGCATCTCTACAAAGGGAGGAAGGATCGATATCGAAGCGCTTGAGAGGGAATTGTCGCTCGGTGCGGCGTTTGTAAGCGTTATGCTCGTCAACAACGAAACCGGCGCGATCTATGATATCGAAAGCGTAAAACGTATAATCGATAAAAGCGGAAGCGGTGCTTTGCTTCATTGCGATGCGGTTCAGGGCTTTTTGAAGACCGATATGCGCGTTATTTCGAAATACTGCGATATGGCAAGCATTTCTGCGCACAAGATCGGCGGAATGAAGGGTGTCGGCGCGCTTTACTGCAAGCAAAGCATTATAAAAAACCTTGCCCCCTTTATTCGCGGCGGCGGTCAGGAGGGCAATCTGCGCTCGGGCACCGAAAACGTTATAGGCATCGCCGCGTTTGCCGAAGCGGTCAACGAATTCCCGAAATATAAAGAGGATATCAAAAGAGTAAGCGAATATACGCGTGAATTACTTGAAAAAAGCGAATGCAATTTCAAGCTTAATTTACCCGAAAAAAGAGTCGATCACATACTTTCCTTGTCGATAGTCGGCGCAAAAAGCGAGGTCGTGTTGAACCTGCTTAACGGATACGGTATTTGTATTTCGGCAGGAAGCGCCTGCTCGGCAAGAAAGGGCCGCAGCGGCACGCTTGAAGCGTTTGGGCTGCAAAGAAATGAGATCGACGGCACCGTAAGAATAAGCTTCGGTGTCGGAAATAACGAAAAGGATGCCGAATTTCTTGTGGAAAAGCTTGAGGAAGCGGCAAAAAGGTTGGTTAAAAGATGAAAGAAGTAATACTTGTTAAATACGGCGAGATCGTTCTTAAGGGACTTAACCGCTCGTTTTTCAATTCGAAGCTCGAAAGCCGCGTAAGACGCGCGTTAAAGAGCGTTCAGGGCGAATTTTATTTCGATTACGCGCAATCGACGCTTTGTCTTACCCCCTCGGACGATGCCGACGTCGACCTTGCTTACGAAAAGGTTAAAAAGGTTTTCGGTATCGCAACGGTTTGCCGCGGTATCGCGTGCGAAAAGGATATGGATGACATAGCAAAGCATCTTGCCGAAAACGTAAACGAGCTTTTGGGCGAGGCGAAGACCTTTAAGTGCGAGGCGAAGCGAAGCGACAAGAAGTTTGCTCTCAAATCTCCCGAAATATGCGCAATATGCGGCGGTGTCGTGCTTGAAAACCGCCCCGATATGAAGGTCGACGTTATGAACCCCGACCGTGTTATTACCATCGAGATACGCGACCGTCAGGCGTTTATCCACGGCAACGGCGAAAAGGGCGCAGGCGGTGTGCCCGTCGGCTCGTCGGGCAGAGCGATGCTTATGCTTTCGGGCGGTATCGACAGCCCCGTTGCAGGACATATGATCGCAAAGCGCGGTGCGGCTATCGACGCGGTTTATTTCGAAACTCCCCCTTACACGGGCGAAGCGGCTGCCGAAAAGGTACGCACTCTTGCCGAAAAGCTTACCGAATATTGCGGCGAGATCTATTTGCACTCCATCTCGCTTACCGAAATTCAGGAAACGCTCGTAAGTACCTGCAAGGAAAAGCTTTTCACACTGCTTTTACGCAGATTTATGGTGCGCTGTGCCTCGAAATTGGGCGAAAAATACGGTGCCGGCTGTATTATCACGGGTGAAAGCCTCGGTCAGGTCGCAAGCCAGACGATGCAGTCGATCGGCGTTACCGATGCGGTTGCAACGTTACCCATTTTGCGTCCCTGCATCGGCTTGGATAAGGATGAGATCGTTGTACGTGCAAGAGAAATCGGCACGTTTGAAACCTCGATACTGCCTTACGAGGATTGCTGTACCGTATTCACTCCGAAGCACCCCGACACTCGCCCCGATATGGCTGAAATTCTTGAAGAAGAAGCAAAATTGGACGTCGATGCGCTTGTTGAACGCGCAATGGCGACCGACCGTTACGAAAGGTTGGGTTAATTTATGAAGCGTCTTATAACCTTGTTGCAAAAGCAAAATAAAAAGATCGCCGTTGCGGAATCCTGCACGGGCGGTCTGATCACGAAGATGCTTACCGATATTTCGGGCGCAAGCTCGGTTTTCGGCTACGGCGTCACCGCTTACGCCAACGAAGCGAAGCAAAAGCTTTTGGGCGTTAAAGAGGAAACCCTTAACAATTTCGGCGCGGTTTCGGAAAACACCGTGCGCGAAATGGCTTCGGGCGTGCTTGAATTGGCAGGAGCCGACATTTCGATTGCAATTTCGGGTATCGCAGGCCCTAATAACGACGGAAGCGCAAAGCCGGTCGGCACTGTATGTATCGCCATCGCAACGACCGAAAAATGCTATGCAACGACCTTTGTTTTTGCAGGCAAGCGAAGCGAAATAAGACGCAGAGCGGCAAAAATGGCGCTTAATATGGCATATGATGAATTAAAGACCGAAAAAACCGAAAAGATATCAAGAAAAGAAAAGCGCACTGTCAAAAAAGAGAAGAAAACCGAAAAGAAGGCTTTGAAATCCTTGAAAAGACAAAGCAAAAAGGCTAAATAATGGAAATATCTACGACGAAAAAATTTTTATGCATACTTTTGGTGCTCTTCGCCGTTATGTCGGTTGCCGCATGTGAAAGCTCGATTTCCGAGCAAAGCGGAAGCGCTTCGGAGGATACCGTTCCCGAAAGCGTAACGCAGGCGCAGGCACTGATAAAGGAAGGCAAATATTACGAAGCGTATGCAGCTCTTTACGCCGACAAGGATAATGAGGACGCAAAAGCTTTGCTTGATAAGTTTTTGGTCGTTCCCACCGTTACCGAACGCAAGGGCTATACCGATTACAATCTTACGCAAGAGATCGAATATAACGAGTACGGCGACAAGATTTTGGTTACGACCGTAAATCCGCTTATCAAGGGTAACGAGGACGGTACCGTAACTAAATACGAATACGTTTACGACGGAAACGGAAATATGACCAAATCGGTTATGACCATCGATAATTCCGATTCGCAGACGGTTATTGAATATGAATACGATTCCAAGAACAACCCTATCAAGATAATCGAAGACTGGAAAACCACCGAAAACGTTTACGATGAAAACGGCAACGTTATAAAGGAAATCGTAACCAACGACTCAGACAATATTCACGTAAGCGAATTTACCTACGACGAAAAGGGAAACCAACTCTCGGTTAAAAGCTTTACAAACGGCGAAGAATGGGAATCGAAGGAATTTTCCTATGAATACAACGATAAAGGCGATATTATAAAAATTGCCTTGACAAATAATATTCGTCCCGAATCCTCTTATGATACCGTTTACGACTGCAACTATGACGAAAACGGCAGAATTATCAAAAAGGTCACGTCGGTCAGCGGTCAGACAATAGCAAGCAACGGCCCCGTTACCGAGGAGTTTGAATATAACGATAAGGGAGATGTCGTTAAGTTTACAAAAACGACCGCTACGTACGTTTCTGTTATCGAATATGAATACACCTATAACGAATCGGGCGATATCGTCAAGGAACGCAGTGTAAAAAACACTTACGGCAGCTTGACTTACATCTACGATTACGATGAATTCGGTAATATGACCCTGCGTCAGAACGGCGATAAATTTTTAAAGACCGAATATACCTATGACGAAAACGGCTTCACCGTAAAAAAGGTTACTACCAAAAGAGATCCTCAGTATTACAAAAACGACAAGGTTTATACCTTTGAATATACCAACGACGAGCTTGGAAACGTACTGAAGATAGTAACCAAAGAAGAAAACAACATGGAAACTGTCAGCGAATTCGTTTACGACGACGAAAGCCGTATATTAAAGGAAACGCGCACCGAAATTATCGGCGGTCAGAGCAACCTTTTTTACGTGGATGAATTTACCTACGATGACAAGGGAAATATGCTTTCCCATTATTATAAGTATCACAGCCAGGAAACCACCGTTACCTACGGATACGTTTACGATGACAAGGGCAATATCCTTGAAAAAAGCAAGAACGGACAGCCCGATATCAAATATACCTACGACGAAAACGGCAACGTGCTTAAAAACGAGCGTTACAGCAACGGAAAATATTTTCTTAACAACGAATATACCTATGATGCAAAAGGCTTTATGATCTACGGCACGAGATATGATGAGGCCGGCAAGGTTATCGGTATATGGGAAAATGTTTACGACGAAAAGTCTAACCTTTTAAAGGAAAGCGTTACACAAGGCGAGGCTTACCCCGGTGGCGATTATTCCTATGAATACACCTATGACGAGCTTGGTAACAAGCTTACCTCGTTGGAATTTGAAAACATCGGCAACGTCTTTTCGGCGTGCAAATACACGTATTCGGAATTTAAATATATTTACGTTGGTTAAATAAAAAAGGACGGAGAATTTTCCGTCCTTTGTTTTTTATCTTATCTGTCCGTTGCCGTTGATGACGTATTTATAGGTCGTCATTTCGGGAAGTCCCATAGGTCCGCGCGCATGCATTTTTTGGGTAGATATACCTATCTCCGCGCCGAATCCGAATTCTTCGCCGTCGGTAAAGCGGGTGCTTGCGTTTACATATACCGCCGCCGCATCGATGGCATTGCAGAAATACTGCGCGTTTTCGGCATTGCCTGTAATTATCGCCTCACTGTGGCCTGTACCGTGGAGATTTATGTGGTCGACCGCCTCTTTTACGTCGTGAACTATCTTTATCGCAAGGATATAATCGTTATATTCGGTGTAAAAGTCTTCTTCGGTCGCTTCGTTTACGTCGATAATCTCAAGCGTTTTTGCGTCACCGCGAAGCTCGACGTTGTCCAAACGCTCCTTAACAAGAGGAAGTATATCTTTTGCGATATTTTCGTGAACGACAAGCGTTTCCGCCGCGTTGCAAACCGAGGGGCGTTGTCTTTTTGCGTTGTCGATGATATTAAGCGCCGTTTCGATATCGGCGGATTCATCGAAAAACACGTGGCAATTGCCTGCGCCCGTTTCAATAACCGGCACGGTTGCGTTTTCAACGACCGAGCGGATAAGCGATTTGCCGCCGCGCGGGATGAGAAGGTCGATCTTGCCCTTCATTTTCATCAATTTGTTTGCCGTTTCACGGCTTGTATCGGGAACGACTGCAACACAGCCGTTGGGAAGACCGATATTGCAAAGCGCATCCGAAAGCACCCTTGCAATGGCGAGATTCGAATCGATCGCCTCCTTGCCGCCGCGAAGGATGACCGCGTTGCCCGATTTAACGCATAACGCCGCCGCATCTACGGTAACGTTGGGACGGGCCTCGTAAATTATTGCGATAACGCCGAAGGGAACACGCTTTTTGGTTATTTCCAAGCCGTTGGGGCGAACCCATTTTTCCTGTCCGTCAAGCGGGTCGGGAAGGGCGATGACCTTTTTTACGCTTTCGGAAATCGCAACGATGCGTTCTTTTGTAAGGGTCAAACGGTCGAGCATCGAAGCCGACATACCGTTTTCCTTCGCGCGTGCGATATCACTCTCGTTTGCTTTTATAATTTCGTCCGCGCGTGCAACAAGTGCTTCCGCCATCGCCAAAAGCGCGTTATTTCTTGTTTCGGTATCGGTCGCGCCCAAAACGGTCGAAGCCGCTCTTGCGCTCGCACACATTGATTCAAGCATATTATTGTCCTCAAACACTATTTTTTAGCCGCGAAATAGGTGCCGACGAAATCGCCGTCGAACACGTTATAAAGAATTTCGGGGTCTGCGCCGTTGAGAATTATCATTGCGATTCCGCGCTCGGTGACGTATTTTGCGCTTTCGAGCTTGGTCGCCATACCGCCGGTACCGCGCGCAGTGCCCGCGCCGCTGCCCATTGCAAATATCTCATCGGTGACCTCGGGCACGAATTCAATAAATTTCGCGTCCTTGTTGCTTCTCGGGTCGGAATCGTAAAGACCGTCGATGTCCGACATATTTATAAGAAGATCGGCATGGCAAAGCTTTGCAACGGTAGCCGCAAGGGTATCGTTACTGCCGATTTTTATCTGCTCGTTGGAAAGGGTATCGTTTTCGTTTACAATCGGAATAATGCCCTGCTCGAGAAGCAATTCAAAGGTAGTGCTTGCGTGGGTACGCAATTCCTTGTCGTCGATAACGCTTCTCGTAAGAAGGATCTGGGCGATGGTATGCCCGAAATCCGAAAATCTGCGTGCATACATATCGATAAGCTGGCATTGTCCGACCGCTGCCGCCGCCTGCTTTTGCTCGGTCGTAAGAGTTTTGCGGTCAAAGCCGATCTTTGCCAAGCCGCAGCTTACCGCGCCCGACGATACGAGAATTATCTGACGGCCGCTGTTATAAAGGTCGGAAAGGCAGGAAACGAGTCTTTCGACCTTGCGGATGTTGATATATCCCGAGGAATGGGTCAGTGTTGACGTGCCGACCTTAACTACGACACGCTTAACGTTATCGGTTTTTATTTTCATGTCAAAAACCTTCTTTACATTTGATAATTAAGTATTATAATATAATCATAATAAAATTTCAAGGATTTTTTGAAGAGGTGCATAATTTATGTCGAAAAAGCTTATTCTTGCGTCGGCTTCTCCCCGCAGAAAGGAAATTCTGGATACAGCAGGGTTTGTGTACGAGGTTGTCCCGTCAAACGCCGACGAGGTAATGGAGGGCGAATGTGTTTACAGCATTGCCGAATTAAACGCGCTTGCAAAGGCGAGAGAGGTTTTCGACCGCTTTCACGACGAAAATTACGTTGTTTTGGGTGCGGATACCGTCGTTTCGGTCGACGGACGGGCGCTTGGCAAGCCGACCGATGAAAACGATGCTTTTTTGATGCTTAAATCGCTGTCGGGAAGCACTCACGAGGTGATAAGCGGCTTTGCTGTGGTTGCCGCAAAGGGATTTAACAGCGGATTTTGCATTACGAAGGTGAAATTCCGCGACCTTTCGGACGATGAGATACGCGCTTATATCCGTACTGGCGAGCCGATGGACAAGGCGGGAAGCTACGGGATCCAGGAGCGTGCCTGCCTTTTTGCCGAGTCGTTTGAGGGCGATTTTTTCAATATTATCGGGCTCCCTATCGAAAAAGCTTTTATGCTTCTGAAGGAGTTCGGAATTCTTCCCGAATGGCAAAAATAAAGAAAAACTATCTTGGGTAAATAGCATAAACTTATTGACATAAAGAAATCATAATTGTATAATAAAGATACAAAAATAATTTAATAAGGAGATAAAAGTTATGAAAATGACAAAGAGAATTTTCGCGCTTTTGGTTTGCGCGGTAATGCTCGCAACCTCTTGCATTTTTGTTAACGCAGGTAAGGAAGACAAGGCAACCATCAACCTTGGCAACACCGTTAACATTAATGAAGACGTTTCTTACACCAATCTCACCCTCGTAAGCGGTCAGAACGGCAACACCGTTACCGGTGTTTCGATGGAATTTGACCCTGCTGACGGATATTTCCCTATGGCGTTTGTTAAGAACGCAGGCTCTGTAGGCCTTCTTAACAGACAGTACGATTCCGCTACCACCAAGTACGGCTATGACGTAATCGGTGCTATCAACGGCTCCTTCTTCGGTATGGACAGCGGCACTCTCGTCGGTCTTCTTATCACCAACGGTAAGGTTTCCTGCGCACACGCCGGTTATACCGATTCCGTTGTTGCATTCGGCACCGACGGCAGCATGAACATCGTTAAATCCAGCCTTGATTACAAGCTTTTCATCAACGGCCAAGAAATCAAGAACGGTCTTTACTACATCAACAAGACCCACGGCAAGAACGGCGGCTGGACCAATAACTTCTATTATTACGACACCTCCTGCGGTACTATCACCGATACCTATGACACCAACCCCGGTTACACCGTAATCTGCGAAAAGCTCGACAACACCGACCTTATGGTAGGCTCTACTCTTAAGGGTAAGGTATTGGAGGTTCGCGAAAATTCCTCTTACGTCAGATTTGAAGAAAACGACAACGTCGTTTCCAACAAATTTGCTCTCTTCGTAAAGACCTCTTCTCCCAACGCTCAATACGTTAAGGATCTTAAAGCGGGCGACAGCATCAATATTTCTGTAAACGAAACAGTTGCAGCTTCCCGTGAAATTATAGAAAAGGCAAACAGCGTTATCACTAACGTTGGTTGGCTCGTTAAGGACGGCGTTGACCGTACCAGAATCGATTCCACCATCGGTACTCACTCGGTAACTCTCGAAGCTCGTTGGACCGCATTCGGCACCAAGCCCGACGGCTCCTACGTATTCTTCACCACCGAAGGCGCTTCCACCGGTAGCAGCGGCTCTGTTACTCTCCGTGACGTTGCTGACTACATGATCTCGCAGGGCTGTACAAACGTTATCCGTATGGACGGCGGCGGATCGAGCGCAATGTACGTTAAGGATACCGGCAACGGTAACCCCGGCTTCGTTCAGAGCAGCTCCCGTGCAATTGCAGACTGTATTCTTATCGTTAAAAAGTCCAGCGCAGTTGACGAAGATCTCAATGCGGCACTTCAAGCAAAGATCGACGAAGCAAAGACTGCATCCAATGAAGCTATCGCCGGTCTCGTTGCAGAGGCTGAAGCACTTCTCGCTTCCGACGCTCCCGTTTCGGGCGACGTTCGCAAGATGCTCGCTGACCTTTCCGGCGCACTTTCCGGCAAGGACGAGCTTGCAGATCTCGTTGCTCAGGCAACCGGCATCTCCTATAAGGATTACAGCGAGGTTGTTCTTACCAAGCTTCGCGCGGCATACGACAACGCAGTAGCAGTTCTCGGCGCAGAAGATTCGACCATCGAACAGGTTGAAGAAGCGGCGGCTGAGCTTAAATCTCTCCTCGCGCTTTCCGGCGAAGCAACCTTGGTTGTTTCCACCGGCAAGGATTACACCACCACCGCGCCCAACAGACACGACTCCTGGGATGACGACCAGATCCGCCTTACCGACGGCTCGAAGGGCAATGCAGACGCAGGTACCTCCAAGTACGCAGGTTGGAACAGCAACGATAAATCCAAGCCCAACGTTGTAGAGGTTACCATCGACCTCGGAGAAGCTACCGCTACCAACCAGTACACTGCTTATATGGCAGGCGGTAACTGGGGTATCAACCTTCCCAAGGGCTTCGTTTCTCTTAAGGTTTACGCTTCCAACGATAATGAAAACTTTGATCTTGTTGCAACAGCAAGCGAAGAAGATATGATTCTCACCGGCGGTACCGAATCCAACGAAAGCTGGAGCACCTACACCATCACCGCAAACGGCAAGAAGGCTGTAACCGCAAGATACATTAAGATTTCCGTTATTCACGCGGTATACGGCAACGCATTTATCTGGATGGATGAAGTAGAAGCAGGTATCACCGGTACTCCCGTAACCGACGCTATCTACGTAAACGGCTTCAATACCTCTATCACCTCCGGTATGTGCTATATCTTCACTCCCGCTATCAGCGCTGACGGCACTGTAAGCAGAGAAAACGCAAACCACAGCTGGACCACCAACGTTGTTCTCGAAAAGACCGACGTTGAAGGCGAATACGTTGTTATCAAGAAGTTCAAGGGCAACGGCGCTTCCACTCCCTCTGTTAAGCTCGAAGCTAACCAGATCATGATCGCGGCTCACAACTGGGAAGAAACCGTTCCCGGCAGCCAGGCAAACGAAGCTCTTCTCGGCACCGCTAAGGTTGGCGATACCCTTAAGTTCTATGGCTTGAATATCGAAAAAGCGGCTGCAGGCATCGGCGCATACGTTAAGATCGTCGTTCCCGAAGAACCCGAATATATTCTCGGTGACGTAAACGGCAAGGACGGCATTGAAAAGTATGACTACATCGCAGTTAAGCGTGCAGTTATGGGCACCCTTACTCTTGACGAAACTCAGCAGAAGGCTGCTGACGTAAACAAGAAGGACGGCGTTGAAAAGTACGACTACATTCTTATCAAGCGTCACGTAATGGGCACCTTCAAGATCGAAGGCTAAATTGAATTAAAAAAGAAGGGGTTTTTCCCCTTCTTTTTTGTTGCGTAAAAAAGAAAACCTGCAGACTCGATTCTGCAGGTTTTTTGTTACCGTTATTATTTCTTTTCGGGAGAGATAACGATCTTTCTGTCTGCGCCTTCGCCGATCGAACGGGTGGTAACTCCTTCGATGCTCTGGCAAGCAGAGTGGATGATTCTGCGTTCATACGCGTTCATCGGTTCAAGTGCGAAGCTCTTTTTATATTTAAGAACCTTTTCGCTCATTCTCTTTGCAACACCGCGAAGTGTTTCCGCACGCTTTTCACGGTAGCCCTGAACGTCAACCGTAACGCGGTAGAAGCCCTTCTTTTCGATGTTTGCGGCGAGGGTAGCAAGATATTGGAGGGAATCCAAAACGTCGCCTCTTCTGCCGATAAGGAGGCCGAGATGGTCACCGTTGATTGCAAGGTAAACGCCTTCTTCGTCCTGTTCGACGATTTCAACGGTTGCGTCGAGATTCATATTCTTAATAAGAGTTTCAACAAAATCGTATGCGCGTATAGCAGGGGTTTCTTTAAGAGTAACACTAACCTTTGCATCGCATGCGCCGATACCGAGGATGCCCTTTTTAGGTTCTTCGAGTACAACGTAATCGACCGCATCGGGAGTTACTCCCAATTCTGCACAAGCAGCGTCAACGGCAAGCTCGATCGTTTTTGCCGTTGCAACGGTTTCTTTAAGCATATATTTTTTACCTCAATTATTCGTTTTCACTTTTTTCGTCGGTCGAAGAAGCAGTATCTTCGTCATCGTCTGCAGTAAGCATTTCGATACGACGAGGCTTTCTTTGTGTGGGATCGCTCGATTTTTCGCTGTTAGAAGAGGATTTTGCAACGATCATATCGTCATAGCTGTTATCGTCCTCATCAACCTCGATAGTAATGACCTTCTTCTTCTTTTGGGTTGCCTTCATTGCCTTTTTAGCTTCGGCAATTGCTTCCTCGGTAACAACGGGAATGGGCTTAACCTTTGCAAGGAGAATGGACTGACCCATACCGAGCAAGGTTCTCCAGATCCAGTAAACACCGATGGTTGCGGGCATACTGTAAGCGAAAATAGCAGAGATAAGGGGCATACCTACTTCCATAAACAAGCCGCCGCCAACGGGATTGCCGTTTGCATCGGTCTGGTTAGCCGCACCGCTGAAGCGTCTGCTGACCTTGGTTTGGAAGAAGGAGGAGAGGAATACGAGAACGGGGACGATCATCAGCCAAATATTCTTGCCAAAATCGGGCTCGTTAAGGAAGTTAAGACTGCCGATATTGTAAACGGGAAGGTCGTCCTTATAAGATGCGTATTTGTCAAGTATCTGCTGATAGGTAATTTCGGGATTGGTTGCGGAAGCCTTTTGGAGGAAGGAGCCGTCGACCTTTCCTTCATCGATAAGATCCTGAACGTCATCCTTACCGCTGATGATAAGATTGGAAAGCGCCATTTCGTTTTCGCCTGCAGGCTGAACGCCGGTAGCGTAATATTCTTTATCGCTTACCTTAAAGATAAATGCTCCTTCGGGTGCTTTGTTATCTTCGGTAACCTCTGCAACACCGAGCTTTGCCTGTTCCGCCAAAATGCTGTTAACGAATTCGTTATATTCAGCTTCGGTTTCGAATTTGTCCTTAACGAGAGCTTCCTTTTGTGCTTCGTAGTATTCAACTGCAACCTTGGATTCATTTTCAATATTGAAATCCTTAATGTTGACAGCATAGGTCATAGGCTGACGAACGATCGTGAAAAGGATCATAATGATAGGAAGCTGGATAAGAAGGGGAAGACATCCTGAAAATTGGCTGTAGCCGTTTTCACGGTACATTTCCTGAATTTCCATTGTCATCTTCTGTTGGGTCGTACGGTCGTTTCTGCCCTTGTATTTTTCACGGATAGCAATTTCCTTGGGCTTGACCTTAGCCATCTTGATCTGGCTGTTATGCTGCTTTATAGCAAGGGGGAGAAGCAGGATCATAATTGCAAGTGCAAAGAAGAACAATGCTATAACGTAATGATCGCCCGAAATGAAAAGGCAACCCTTCATGATATACGAGAAAATGTTGTAAATAAAGTCCATTTTTACCCTTCGCATCGGCGCAAAAAAATAAGCGCCTAAAAGCGAAAATTCCTTTCTGATAGATGACCTACTTTTTACGTTTTTCGGGGACGGGATCGTATCCGCAATGTTTATTAAATGGATTACATCTTAATATCCTGTAAAAAGCAAGCAAAAGCCCTACGAAAATGCCGCGTTTTTCGATAGCTTCAATAGCATATGCCGAACAGGTCGGCTCGAAACGGCAACAACGGGGCTTCGACGGAGAAATGTGTTTTTGATAAAACCGTATCAGGCAAATAAAAAGTTTTTTCATATAAAGTTCCGCATAATTTGAAATAAAGCAAGCCGTTTAAAAGGACTTTTGAACAATAAATCAAAAACAAGACGTTTTTTGCGGTATTAAAGCTTCCGATAAAAATTATAAAAGTGCCGCTTTTGACAATAAAGCCTCGAGCTCGCTTATCACCACGGAAAGATGAGCGTCGACGCAAGGCTGGCGCGCGACAATGACGATAATATGACCTTCTTTTATAAACGGATGAAAAACACGGTACGCCTCACGTATGATACGCTTGGTGCGGTTTCTCTTAACTGCGTTACCGCGGTTTTTAGATACGGTGATCCCAACTTTAACGAGGTCCTTATCGCGTCCGTTTTTAAGCACGTAGATCGCAACATACTTGCCGGAAAAACACCTGCCTTTACGGTATGAGCGTGAGAACAGGTGATTTTCCTTTAAAGTTTGTATCCTGCGTGTTTTTTCCATAATAGAAAACCTCGTTTCAGGATAGATAATCGGGTTTAGGATTAATAAGTGAGTCTTGCTCTGCCCTTAGCGCGTCTTCTCTTAAGAACCTTTCTACCGTTAGCGGTAGCCATTCTCTTTCTGAAGCCGTGTTCTGCCTTTCTGTGTCTCTTCTTAGGCTGATATGTTCTAAGCATGGTGTTACACCTCCATTAATATTTCAACAGTAATTGATGCTCGTTGGCCGTGGTTCCGCAGAGCATAGCAACATATTATATACCAAAAAATCCTTATTTGTCAAGTGTTTTTGGCATTTTTTTATGCGATGCTTCCATAAATTGCAACACAGGAAATCGACATAAAAACAGTTAAAATTATGATTCCGACACGAAGCACCAAATCAAATATTTTGTTGTTTTTTTGTCTGTGCTTCAACAAAAGCCCAATATATAGCGCACCGAAAATAACACTTATTGCGATATATCGGAAGTCCATCGTGCAAAAATGTGCGAAATCAAAGCAAAATTTTACGTAAGAAAAAATTACCGTAAGCGCGCAAACGAGTGTAAAAATAAGCTCGCTTTTGCTGTATCCGTGATTTTCTGTGCTGTTTTTGAATGATTTAACAACGAGATAAACCGCGGAAACGACGGTCAAAACAGCAAGGATCGCCGCGGAATAGAAGAGCAGATTTGCAAAAAATCTTCCAAAATCGCTTGTAAAGCCGATGTAATATTCACCGAAAACGCTTGTTTTAAGCGCCGCAGCGGGGATATTGTATTCGTAATAATCGAAAAATTCCTTTTTGCTTTCAATAGCGCGTGCAGGGTAAACGCCTACGTCCCATATCGAGGAAATATCAAAAAGTCTTTCGGTCACACTGCGGAAGCCTATATATTGACTGTTGGTTTCGGAAAGCATCGGAACGTAGGTAATGGGAGTTCCGTGAACGATAAGATTCTTTATCTGCCACCAAAGCGCGATAGGAAAGCAGATAACGCCAAATGATGCAAACTGACCGATAAGACCTATTTTGTTCTTATACTGCTTACCGAAAAGACGGATCGCGAAAAGCATTGCAACGCCAACCGAAATCAAGCCACCCGAAAGCTTTACACCCATCGAAAAACCGATCGAAAGGGCAAGCAGCAGGATGGTCTTTAAATTAGGCTCGCGGTACCATTTTATCGCAAGATTTACCGAAACAAGTGCAAGGAGAAGCGATAAAACGTCGTTGTTTATACTGCCCGAAAGAATGATAAAGGTCGGGTGGAATGCCACTATCGCACAAGCGATGATCATCGGAAGACCTTTAAGGTTGAACTTTTTGAAAATGCTGTGAGAAACGAGCATAATTGCGCTTGAGCAGAAAAGCGAAAGAAGCTGAAGATTTTCCTTTGCAGCATCCAGCGCAATACCGAGCGTTGTCTGTATATGCAAAAACAGAGCGCAGATATAATGCCAAACCGGAGGCTGATAATATTGCCAATTGATGGTGTCGGGCAATTCCTTGTGGTTATAAAAGGTCATTATATATGCCAAATGGCCGTTATTGCCGCCGACGTCGTGCTGACGGACGAGATGATCGGTTGTCTGGATATAGACCAATCTGAAGATGAAGGCTACCGCAAAAATAAGGAAAATTACCGTTTTTTCGTCAATTTTGATATTTTTAAAGAAAAATACCGAAAGAACGCCGACAACGATAATTAATGCAAGCAAAAATAAATACTGCTCCGGCTCACGCGCAATATATCTCCATTCGGTGTAAATTTCGAAAAAAGAACAGAAAATGCAGGCAACCGTAAGCCACAAAAACCGCTTGTCCGATAAAAGCTTATATATTCGGTTAAGGCACATAAAATACACCCCGATATCTTTAAATTTACATCTTGATTATATTATATATTCACCTTTATGTCAAGTTCAATAAAAAAAGCATATATAATAAGGAATATATATTATATATGTTACGTAACAAATATATGTAAAGGGGTTTACTTTTTTAAAAGTTTGTGTTATAATTAACCGAATAACCATATGTGGAAAACTATACCCTTAAATTATAAAGCAGGGAAGTGAAAAATATGACCGATAACGAATTGAAGCAAATAAAACTTTTTGCGCTTGACGAGCTCAGAAAAAGCTTTTCTCAGCCGACGATGACTCTTTGGTTTGAACCGATGCGTGTTGTTGCCGTTGACGGCTCTTACGTTACTATCTCTTTGCCCGCAGGAAGAAAAAGCTTTGTTTCCGAGCAATATTATCCGATACTTAAACAGGTATTTTCGAATATCATCGGTTTTGAAACCGATTTAAAGATCATTTCGGATGAGGAAGAAGCCGAGCTTATAGAGGAATTCGGCGAAAAGATCGATTCCGCGTACGATACACGCTTCAATCCTGCTTATACCTTTGAAAATTTCGTTGTCGGCGAAACGAACAAGCTTGCACATTCGGCGTCTCTCGCGGTTGCAAAGCACCCTGCACAGCTCAATAACCCCTTGTTTCTTTACGGCCCGTCGGGCTTGGGTAAAACTCACCTTTTGTTTGCGATAGTAAACGATATAAGAGCAAACCACCCCGAATCAAAGATACTTTACGTCACCGGTGAAGAATTTACCATTGACCTTATCGAATCGCTCGCCAAAAAAACGACTATGGCGTTCCGCGATAAATACAGAACGGTTGATGTTTTGCTTGTCGACGATATTCAGTTTATCGCAGGTAAAATGGCGGTGCAGGAGGAATTCTTCCACACCTTCGATACACTTTTCAAGATGAACAAGCAAATAATTCTTGCGTCCGACTGTGCGCCCAAGGATATCGATAATCTTGAGGACAGATTAAAATCGCGCTTCGTTATGGGCTTAGTTGCCGATATTCAGCCGCCCGATTTTGAGCTTCGTATGGCGATATTCAAGCGCAAGGCTTTGGATTTTAATCTTGATCTTGATATGAAAATACTTTATTTCCTTGCCGATAATATCACCACAAACGTCCGTCAGATCGAGGGTGCTCTTAAAAAGCTTAAGGCTCATTCGCTTATTACCGGCGAAAAGTGCGATTACAATATGGCAAAGGAAGAGCTTACCGATTTCTTTGCGAATGCTAAAAGCGAAGAATCAATAATCGAAAAGATATTTGCTTTTGCAGAAAAGAGATACGGCGTTAAGATAGATGAAATGAAGAGCGCAAGAAGAAATGCCGAAATAATTGCGGCAAGACATTACGCTATTTATCTTATCAGAAAAACGACGAAACTTTCGCAGAAGTCGATAGCAAAGCTTTTCAATAAAAAGGACCATACAACAGTTATAAATTCAATAAGCTTTATCGAACGTAAGATGCAAAACGAACCCGCATTCGAGCGTGAGATAGAAAACGTTATTAACGAGCTTCACTCCTAATACCGCTACGCGCAAAACCGTTATTAATCATATTTTAAAATTATTTATTTGTAATTATTGTTGTTGTAGTCCGGGTGGATTTGTGGAAACAGGACAGACCCAAGACAGGACAAGCAATAAGAAGAAATATGCGAGTGGACAAGAAGTGATTCTGTATGTGGAAAGCTTGTTATAATATGTGGAAAGATGTTGATTTAAAAAATATTTGACATTTTTAAAGAGGAAAACAGTTAGTATGTTTTGCGGAAAATGCGGAAACGAGTTGCCTAATGACGCAAAATTTTGCGGCAAGTGTGGCAATAAGATCGAAGAAAAAAAGGAAGCATTGAAGGAACCTGAAAATCTGCCGAATTATAACGAAACGGCTGATATGCCTATTTATAACGGTGAAGACGGCGGTTCACAGCTTCAACAAACTGTATATATACCTAAGGAAACAAAGCAGGAAACCTTTAAAAATGAAGAGGTCAAGGTAAAAAAGAAAAAAAGCATTGCTTTACCGTTGATCATCTGCATTGTTGCTTTATTAATCGTTGCTTTGGGTGTTCTGGTATTCGTTTTCAAGGATGATATATTCGGTAACGATAACAGCGAAGAATCGGATACGACAAGCGAAAATGCCGATATTTCAATCGGTAACGAAAGTGAAACGGACGTTACTGTAAGTATTGAAGAAGTAAGTGCCGAGGAAAGTGAGCCCGACGGTATAGTGTACGGCGACAGCGGTATTTCAAACGGTCAGTGGACGCTCTCTACTGATAACGGAAATTACGAGCTTTTGTTAAAGCTTGACGGAAGTGCAATACTTAAGGTAACCAACAAGGGCGGAAGCGTTGTAAATTTCGAAAGCAGGGTAAAATTTGCAGACAAGCTCAATAACGTAAAGGATATACTTGATCTTGACGAGGGCGAAGAGCTTTCTGTTTTCACCGATTTCAGAAAAAATCAGATAGTTATAAAATACAACGATAAATTTATTATCCTCTTCCATAAAAACAGCCAAAAGATAATGCCCGATGAAGCGCTTTCGGGATATTGGAGAAAGGGAACCGATTCGTTTTCGATCGACGAGGAATATATTACCTTAAAAGGCGATAAAAAGAGATATCTTGCCTTTAGCGAAAAGAACTTTTACGTTTATAAAGCCTTGGAAGAATCGGAATTCGTATTTAATAGCGATATAAGCTTTGAAGGACTTTACGCCGAATGTGTGATCGATGAAAACGGATATCTCGATCTTATTTACGGCGGCGAAAGCTACAGCAATCTCAGACACGTTGAATAAATAAAAAGAGACGAACACTTAACTAAACGAAAGGAAAATTCGCACAGATCAAAATACGTGCGAAGGCGATTTCAAATGAAATTTATTGCGGATAAAAAGACATTACTTTCTCTTATATTGCCTGCGGCTACCGCGGCTTCGAACAAAACCACTCTTCCTGCGCTTGAGGGCTTGCTTTTTACTCTCAAGGAAGACGTGCTTACCGTTTGCGGATACGACCTTGAAAAGGGCGTTCGCACAATGGGTAACGTTACTCCCATGCAGGAGGGCTCGGTAATCATCAACGCACAGAAGATAACGTCTATCGTTCGCAATTTTCCCGATTGCGATATCTGTATTGAATCGGATGACAGAAATATGGTCCGCATCACCGGCGGCACCAGTGATTTTTCGATCCACGGCGTTACCGCCGAGGTATTCCCCGGATTACCCGAATTGGGCGGTGACAACGCGTTTGAGATCTCGCGTGCACTTATGAAGGACATTATCAGCAGCACCGTTTTTGCGGTTGCACAGTCGGAGGCAAGACCTATTCTTACCGGCGAGCTGTTTATGATCGAAAACAGAACTCTCACCGTTGTTGCGCTTGATAACTTCCGCCTTGCAATGCGTGAAGAAAAGAACTGCGTATTCAAGAACGATAATAGATTTTCCTTCGTTGTACCCGGCAAGGCGCTTAACGACCTTTCGAAGCTTCTTGACGACAGCGATGAACCGCTTCGTGTTGAATTTACCGCAAAATATATTATCTTTAAAATTGACGATACCGTGTTCTTCTCTCGCTTGTTAGAGGGCGAATATCTCGATTACAGACGTGCGCTTCCCAGCTCGAACCGAATTTTTGCGACCATCAGCAGAGCAGAATTTATCGAATCTGCCGAAAGAGCAAGCTTGCTTGTGGATGAAAAGCTTCGCACTCCGTTGAGATGTAAATTCGAGGACAACAGTCTTAATATTTCGTGTAATACTCAATACGGCAGCGTAAACGATAACATAAGGATCAAAAAGGAAGGCGACGATATCGAGATAGGCTTTAACAACCGTTATCTTTTGGACGCGTTGCGTGCCTGCAAGGATGAAAAGATCGTAGCTTCGCTTTCGACTCCCTTGATGAGCATGATGATCGAGCCTGCCGAAAAGGATGAAAACAGCAATTATATCTATCTCGTTTTGCCTTGCAAATTGAAGGACTGATCTTAAAGTATGCACGTAGAGCATTTATCTTTAAAAAATTTCCGCAATGCAGTTGACAGTGAGATCGAGTTTTCAAAGGGCGTAAACGTTATATGCGGAGCAAATGCGGCAGGAAAGACGAATATTCTTGAAGCAATATTCTATTTTGCGGCAGGAAAAAGCTTCCGCAACTGCAAGGACCGCGAGCTTATTACCTTCGGAAACGATAAGGGTAATATCGCGATGCGCTTTTTCGGAAACAATGCGAAAACCAAAATGTCGGCTACCCTTTCAAAGGGGGGAAGAAGGGTTATCAAGATAGGCGAAAGCGCACCCCTTCGGATGACCGAATATATCGGAAGATTCCGCGCAGTCATCTTTACACCCGACCATTTAAGCCTTGTTAAGGGCTCACCCGAAAACAGAAGAAGGTTTTTGGATCTTGCGATAAGCCAGTCGTTTCCGCGGTATGCATCTACTCTTTCGGAATATAACCGCGTGCTCGCACAAAAAAACGCGCTTTTAAAGCGTGGAAACGTTATTGACGAGCTTTTAGAGGTTTATAACGAAAAGCTTGCCGCTTTGGCAGGCACTATAACGGTCAACAGACGGAAATATATAAACCGCCTCGAAAGGGAAGCAAAAATGTTCCTTGCCGATATGTCGGGAGGAAAGGAAGAGCTTACCTTAAGCTATCAGACACAGGCGGGCGATTTGGAAACTCAGGAAGAAATAAAAGAAAAATATATTTCGCTTTTTGCCGAGAAGATGCAATACGAAAAGGATC
Source organism: Clostridia bacterium (assembly GCA_017561145.1). Classification (GTDB taxonomy): domain Bacteria; phylum Bacillota; class Clostridia; order Oscillospirales; family CAG-382; genus Coliplasma. Next base: position 54,052 of record JAFZDO010000043.1, read on the forward strand.
ACTTTTTGGCGCACTACGGAGCGCATAAGGATGATTTTTCGGTCGTCATTAACAAAAAAAGCGCAAGAATGTATGGCTCTCAGGGTCAGCAAAGAAGCGCTGTTTTGGCATTGAAGCTTGCGGAAGGCGAGCTTTCGGCGAAGCTTACGGGCGAATATCCGGTATTTCTGCTTGACGATATACTTTCTGAGCTTGATAAGGACAGAAAGGAATATATACTTTCGCGCATTACCGACAGACAGGTAATAATTACCGGCTGTGAAAGCGAGATCTTCGATACCGAGGGTAAGATCTTCGTGCGCGAGGGAAAAATTTTTCAGTAAAAGATTTTTCGGAGAAAATGATGAGATATCTTCAGCTTGAAAAGGGCGAAAGCATTGATAAAAACGAAATAATCGGCATTTTCGACATTGAAAGCGCAAGTATTTCTTTGGCTACGAAGGAGCTTTTCAAAAGAAAAGAGGACGAGCACGGCGTTGTGAGTGTTTCAAACGATCTGCCGAAAAGCTTTATACTCTGCGACGGAGAATATACCGACACCGTTTATATCAGCGGAATATCGGTAGACAGCATTAAAAAACGGCTTAATAACGAAATAAAGCCGTTATGGATCAAAAACATCTGATTATATAAAGAATCCATCTTACCGAAGTAAAATTTCGGAAAATAAGAAAAGGAGAGCGGTTTTTTGACCGTAAAGGGTAAAGCCGCGGTGAAATGAAATGAGCGAAAACATCAATACTGTTGAAAACGCATACGGCGACAGTCAGATACAGGTTCTTGAAGGACTTGAGGCGGTAAGAAAGCGTCCCGGTATGTATATCGGTACGACGTCTGTTAAGGGTCTGCACCACCTTATAAGTGAGATCGTCGATAACGCGATAGACGAAGCACTTGCGGGCCATTGCCAAAATATCGGTGTTATTCTTCACGCCGACGGCAGCTGTGAGGTCACCGACGACGGACGCGGCGTTCCCGCAGGTATTCACCCGACCGTCGGACGTCCTACGCTTGAGGTCATTTATACGATACTTCACGCGGGCGGTAAATTCGGCGGCGGCGGTTATAAGATCGCAGGCGGTCTTCACGGTGTAGGTGCGAGCGTTGTTAACGCGCTTTCCAAGCGTGTTGAGCTTCACAACTACCGCGACGGTATGGGTTATTATATCGCGTTTGAACGCGGTAACGTCGTTGAAGAATTCCGCGAAACGGGCGCAACCGATCTTCACGGTCTTCACGTTCGCTTCTGGCCCGACGACACCATTTTCGAAACGGTTGAGTTCGATTATGAAACGGTTAAAACACGTCTCCGTGAGCAATCCTTCCTTAACGCAGGCGTTTCGATAAGCATAACCGACAAGCGTCAGGGCGACGATTGCAGCGAAAACTTCTGCTTCGAGGGCGGTATCCGTTCCTTCGTTGAATTTCTTAACCAGAAGAAGGGCGCAGATCCCTTGCACCCCGTAATTTACGTTTCGGGCGAAAAGGACGGCTCGGTTGCCGAGATCGCGCTTCAGTATAACGAAACCATTACCGATTCGATACTTTCGTTTGCAAACAATATGCATACGGTCGACGGCGGTACTCACGAGACAGGCTTTAAGGTCGGTATCACGAAATCGCTTAACGAATACGGCAAAAAATATAACCTTTTCAAGGGCGATGAAAAGCTGACCGGCGATGACGTGCGCGAAGGTCTTTCGGCAGTCATTTCGGTTAAATTAGAGGACGCTCAGTTTGAAAGCCAGACCAAGGCGAAGCTCGGTAACAGCGAAATAAGAACGCTTGTTGAGGGCATAGTCAACGAAAAGCTTTCGATATTCTTCGAGGAAAATCCCGACGTTGCAAGGATCATTATCGAAAAATCGGTGCTTGCCGCAAGAGCAAGAGAAGCGGCTAAGAAGGCACGCGAATTGACAAGAAGAAAGGGTCTTCTTGAATCGAGCTCGCTTCCCAGCAAGCTTGCCGACTGTAACGAAAGAAGAATGGAATACACCGAGCTTTATCTCGTGGAAGGTGACTCGGCAGGCGGTACCGCAAAGGACTGCCGCGACAGCCGATTCCAAGCGATACTTCCCCTGCGCGGTAAGATATTGAACGTTGAAAAGAACCGTATCGACAAGGTTTATTCCTCGGTACAGATTACTCCTATTATTCTTGCGCTCGGTACGAGCATCGGCAGTGAATTCGATATAACCAAGCTTCGCTACGGCAAGATAATCCTTATGGCCGATGCCGACGTAGACGGCTCGCATATCAAAACGCTTCTTCTCACCTTCTTCTTCCGTCATATGAGACCTCTTATCGAGGCAGGACACGTTTATTCCGCGACACCTCCTCTTTATAAGGTATACCGCGGAAAACAGCAAAGATACGCCTTCTCGGACGAGGAAAGGGATATGTATATCGAGGAGCTTGGCGGCAACGCGCAGGCTGAAAGATATAAAGGTCTTGGTGAAATGGATCCCGACCAGCTTTGGGATACCACAATGGACCCCGAAAAGAGAATTCTTAAGCGCATTACCATCGAGGACGCATTGGAAGCAGACGCTTTGTTCTCGGTGCTTATGGGCGATAAGGTAGAGCCTCGCCGCGACTTTATCGAGGCGAACGCTAAATACGCGAATCTCGATACCTGATTTTTTCACTTTAAACTATTCACTATTAACTTGGAGCGAAGCGAATTATGGCTCACGAATACGATTACAGTAACCACGAAGAACAGGTTATTCACAATATCGGAATAGAAAACGAAATAAAAAGCTGTTACATCGACTATGCAATGAGCGTTATCGTCGGACGAGCCTTGCCCGACGTACGCGACGGTATGAAGCCGGTACACAGACGTATCCTTTACGCGATGTATGAGGACAGATTGACCTATGACAAGCCCTTCCGTAAGTCGGCAACGACCGTCGGTAACGTGCTTGGTCGTTACCATCCTCACGGCGACGCGTCGGTTTACGATGCGATGGTGCGCTTGGGACAGGATTTCTCGATCCGCTATCCGCTTATCGATAAGCACGGTAACTTCGGTAATATCGACGGTGACCCCCCTGCGGCATACCGTTATACCGAAGCGAGAATGGCAAGAATCGCCGACGAGCTTATGGAGGATATCGAAAAGGACGTTGTCGATTTCGTTCCCAACTTCGATAATATGCGTAAGGAGCCTGTCGTGCTTCCTTCACGCTTCCCCAACCTTTTGGTAAACGGCAGTGTCGGTATTGCGGTCGGTATGGCTACCAACATTCCCACGCATAATATGCGCGAGGTAATCGAAGCCACCGAATATCTTATCGATAACCCCGATTGCTCGATAGTCGAGCTTATGCAGTATATCAAGGGCCCCGATTTCCCGACCTACGGTACGATCTACGGCACAAGCGGCATCTATGAGGCCTATATGACCGGCAGAGGTAAGGTCCGCGTGCGCGCAAAAGCGCATTTTGAGGAGAAAAACGGCAGAACGAGCATTATCGTCACCGAAATTCCTTATCAGGTCAACCGTTCGATGCTTCTTGACAGCATGGTCGAGCTTGTAAAGAACAAGCGTATCGAGGGTATTGCCGATATCCGTAACGAATCGGGTAAGGCAGGTATGCGTATCGTTATCGACATCAAAAAGGATGCGAACGCACAGATCGTTCTTAACCTTCTTTATAAATATACCCAGATGCAGGATACCTGCGCGGTGAATATGGTTGCGCTTGTTAACGGCGTACCGAAGCTTCTTAACCTTAAGGAAGTGCTTACACACTACCTTAACCACCGCAAGGAGGTCGTTACCCGCAGAGTAAGATTCGACCTTGCAAAGGCAGAGCACGAGGCGCACATTTTCGAGGGCTATAAGATCGCTATCGACAATATCGACGAGGTTATTTCGATAATCCGCGCAAGCGCAAGCATTGCCGATGCAAAGGCAAACCTTATGGAGCGCTTCGGACTTTCCGAGGCTCAGGCTCAGGCTATCGTTGATATGACTCTCGGTAAGCTTTCGGGCATGGAAAGACAGAAGATCGAAGACCGTTTGGCATTCCTTTACAACCTTATCAAGGAATTAAAGGAGATCCTTGCCGACGAAACCAAGATCGAGGCGATAATCAAGGAAGACCTTGAATATATCAAGAACAAATACGGCGACGAAAGACGTACCGATATCGTCGAGGCTGAAAACGATATTCTTATCGAGGACCTTATCGAGCGTGAGACCTGCGTTATCACCGCAACGCGTGCAGGCTACGTTAAGCGTTTGCCGAGTGATACCTATCAGGCACAGCGCAGAGGCGGTAAGGGTATAACCGCAATGGGAACGAGAGAAGAGGACTTTGTGGAGGACGTTATTATCTCCCACAGCCACGATTTCTTGCTTATGTTCTCGAATACGGGTAAGGTTTACATCAAGAAGTGCTATGAAATTCCCGAAAGCGCACGTACCGCAAAGGGCACCAACCTTGTAAACCTTTTATCTCTCGACAACGACGAAAAGATCACGGCGATAGTTCCCGTGACCGAGTTTACCGAGGATCAAAACCTTGTTCTCGTTACTAAATTGGGCGTTGTTAAGCGTATTAACCTTATGGCGTACAAGACAAAGCGTCAGAACGGTCTTTATGCGATCACTCTTGACGAGGGCGATCAGCTGCTTTACGTTCTCCGTTCGAACGGTGACGACGATATTATCGTTGCGACAAACCGCGGTATCTCGATCCGCTTTACCGAGCATGACGTTCGTGAAATGGGCAGACACGCGCGCGGTGTTCGTGCGGTTACGCTTGACGAGGGCGATTACGTTGTCGGCGCAGGCATTATCCCCGAGGGAAGCGACGATAACGAGCTTTATATTCTTACAATTACCGAAAACGGATTCGGTAAGCGCAGCTTTACGGGCGAATACAAGCGTCAGCACCGCGGCGGCAGAGGTCTTATCTGCCACGGCGTAAGCGCAAAGACAGGCTCGCTTGCGGGACTCAAGCTCGTTCGTGAAAACGAAGAGGTAATGCTTATTACAGACGGCGGTATTATCATCCGTACACGTATCTCCGAAATTCCGGTTTACGGCAGAAGTGCTTCGGGCGTAATCGTTATGCGTCTTGAAGAGGGCTCGACGGTTGCAAGATTTGCCGTTGTTGACCCCGAAACCGAATCGGAAAGCAAGGAAACAGAAGAAACTCCGGTTGAAGCCGAAAACACAGCAGTTGCGGTTGAAACCGTTGGGGAGGAAAACTAAATGGCTTTAAAAACCTTTATTCTTGAAAACAGCAACACCAAAAAGAAGCGCCAGACCGACGTTCAGAACGCGGTGCGCGAATATCTTAAAAACCCTAAGGCAAAGGTGGTTTACGATGAAAAGGGCAGACCTTCGGTTGAAGGTGCCGAAAACGTGCATATTTCCATCACCTGTGCTAATAACGTAATGCTTTTGGTTATCTACGAAAAGGCGATCGGTATCGACGGCGAATATCTTCCCAATATTATCGCCGAAGGAAACAAGATCGACCACATGACGCTTGCGGAACGCTTCTTCTCGTATGACGAGGTAGAATATCTCCGCGACAGCGCGCGTGAAGCAGAGCGTGAAAACTTTGTTAAGATCTGGGTTCGTAAGGAAGCTTATATCAAGGCGGCAGGCAAGACGCTTTCCGATTTCCCCAACTTCTCGGTCGTTGACGGTAACCGCTTCGCGAAAAAGGTTCACGGTGTGAGCATCAAGGCGTTTGCGATCAAGTTCGAGGACTGCGAAAATTACGTTTTTGCAATCGCGGGAATAGACTGATCGCTTCGCTCTCCCCAAAAACGGCAAGCGTTTTCGGGGACCCCATTCTAACCCCAAAAACGGCAAGCGTTTTCGGGGACCCCATTCTAACCCCAAAAACGGCAAGCGTTTTCGGGGACCCCATTTCCGCGCGGCGGGGTTTGTGAGTGCCGTACATTCGCATCGTGTTTGTGCGCGCTTCGCTTGTCCAAACACGCGGCACTCTAATGTATATTTTTCAAGGCGCATGTCCTTGAAAAATATAGAAATCAATTATAAAAATACTTCGTATTTTGGAAGACTGTCGAAAGGCGGTCTTCTTTTTTGCGTTTGCCTTAATTGTTACCTATGGGCGAGAAAGTGAATCACCTGTTTTGGTGACAAAAAAAGAAGACCGTAATTAAATACGGTCTTCAAAACACACAGTGTTTTTATAATCAAATAAACATATTTTTCAAGGACATGCGCCTTGAAAAATATACCTCAGAGCATCGCAACCTTGGACAAGCGAAGCGCGCACAAGGTTGGCGCGAGCGAACGATGCTCACAAAACCCCGCCGCGCGGGCATGGGGTCCCCGAAAACGCTTGTCGTTTTTGGGGAGAGCGAAGCGTTTACTTAGTCTTGGGAAGCGATGCAGCTGCAACGGACTGACCTACGCGGCGAGCCTTTTCATCGGGAATGTGGAGCTGGATCTTCTTTGCGAGCTCGGGGAATTCCTTATCAAGAACTTCCTGAGCGCGTTCAAGAAGGATAACGCCGCCGTCGCCGGAGGTTACACGGCCCATGATGAGAACGTGCTTCATATCATAGAATTCAGCATAGAATGCGATAGCGTAGCCGAAGTATGCACCGATGGTGTCATAGATAGCAGCAGCGCGTTCGTCGCCTTCCTTCATAAGGTTCTGAACGACCTTGAGCTTTTCAGCGGGAGAGAGCGATTCATCGAGCTCGATACCTGCAAAGGGAGCAAGCTTGATAACGCCGTCCTGCGAGAAGTACTTAACGCCGCAGCCGTAGTCGCCCGACCATTCGTCAACCATTGCGTTCTTGCAGAAGTCAACGGGAGCGAATGCGAGCTCGTTGAGCCAGCCGGTGATGTTGCCCTGAGGATCAACGTAGCCAACTGCTTCGGAGGTACCCATTGCAACGCCGAGAACCGAATCGTCCTCCAAGCTCATTGCGCCTGCAAGTGCGGTAACGTCACCGTCGTTTGCAACCTCAACGGGGATATCCTCGCCGATTTCCTTACAAACGTCGATATACATATTCTTAACCTTCTTTTCAAAGTCTTCATCGTTGACCTTGAGGAAGAGGGAAGCAACCATGATACGGTTGTCAACGTAAACGCCTGCGCTCGAGATACCGATAGCGTCAACGCGGGGCATCTTGGATGCAGCGGTCTTCATTGCATCGAGGATGCCTTGATAGTGATAGTCGGGATCGGAGTTGATCTTGGGGAACCAAACAACCTCTTCGGAATAAACGGTTTCGCCGTCGATAACTGCGGAAACCTTTCTGTCGGATCCGCCTGCGTCAAAGCCGATACGGCAACCGTCGAGGTGACGGCCAACGGGAGCTGCGCCCGAAACGTCTTCGGGAGCTTCCTCGATAGGACAAATTACAACTTCAAAGGGGCGTTCGTAAACGCGTTCCATAAAGTGAACGTCGAAATCACGAGAGCCGCCATCGGAGTATGCTTCCTTGATCTTGTTACCGATAACCTCGCTACCTGCGATAATTACCTTAAAGCCGCCTGCAACCCAAAGGAGAGCCTTGACCATTCTTTCAACGAAATCAAAGTTTTCTTCGTCGTGGCCGGTGCCGTCAACGAAAACGCGGGTCTTGTAGGTGGTGATATAGCCCTTGTTTCTTTCAACTGCGATAACAAGGTCCTGTCCGTTTTCCTTGGTAGCTTCGCGCATTTCGCGGCAAACTACCGAAAGAGGAGCAAATTGGGGGTCGAGTTTAGCATTAACCTTAAGCTTCATATTTGGTGTTACCTCCGATGATGGTTTTTTCTACGTTAAATTCATTATCAGTGATGATGATGTCTGCATCCTTGCCAACCTCGATCGAGCCCTTCTTGTCGTCGATGCCGAGAGTGGTTGCAGGGTTGAGCGATGCGCCGTTAACGCATTCCCAAAGAGGAATAGAGGAGTTGGTGTAAACGTTCCAAACGCCCTTGTTGAGGTGGAGAACCGAGCCTGCAACGGTGCCGTCCTCGAGTCGGCAAACGATGCCGCGGTAGATGATCTTGCTTCCGCCGAGGGTATATTCGCCTTCGGGGAGACCGCCTGCAGGGAGACAGTCGGTGATGAAGCAGAGCTTTCTGCCCTTGAGCTTGAAGAGCATATCGTAAAGAACGGGGTCAACGTGGAACGCGTCAACGATAAGCTCACAGGAAACGTCGCTGTTGAATGCAGCAGCAACAACGCCGGGTGCACGGTGTGCAAGCGCGGTCATTGCGTTGAAAAGGTGGGTAACGTGGCGCATACCGACCTCGGTCGACTTCATAGCGGTTGCATAATCTGCGCTGGTGTGACCGATAGACATGATAACGTCGGTGTCGCGGCGGATTTCCTGAATTGCTTCAAAGTTTTCGTCTTCTTCGGGAGCGAGCGAGATGATTCTGATGATATCCGCATATTCCTTAACGAACTTTGCATCGGGCTTAAGGATGTATTTGGGGTCCTGAGCGCCCTTTTTAGCCGCGCTGATGAAGGGACCTTCGGCGTGAACGCCCAAGATGGTCGAGCCTTCCCAGGTCTTGCTTTCTTCCTTAAGTGCTCTGCAAACCTCGAGAGCCTTTTTGATGACCTTCATATCAACGGTCATGGTGGTGGGAAGATAGCCGGTTACACCGTTTGCAAGCAAGCCCTTGGAAATGGTGCGAATGCTTTCTTCTTCGCCGTCGCAAACGTCTTTTCCGAGATAACCGTGAATGTGGATATCGATAAGACCGGGAGCAACGTAGCCGCCCTTAGCGTCGATAACCTCAACACCTTCGGGGAGCTTGTCTGCCGGAACGATACCTTCGATCACATTGCTGTAAAGAAGCGCGCTTCCTTCAACAATGCGGTCCTTCAAAATGATTTTGCCGTTAACAATAGCTTTCATTTTATTTCTCCTGCATTATTATTTCTTTGTTTTGCGTTTGCGGTCAAAACTACCGCATTATTCTTCAAAATAATTATAGCAAATTAATCGTTAAATTGCAATGGTTTTTTGTAAAAAGAATATCGATTAACGGTCAATACTTTGGGCAAATCGCACCGCCGCCATCGCGTCGATGCCGAAAAAGTCGGCGCCCATCGTTTCGGCATATTCCTTTGTAAGGACTGCGCCGCCGACCATTATTTTTGTGTCGGGGCAGTGCTCACGCACAAGACGTACCGTTTCGACCATTGCGGGGACGGTCGTGGTCATAAGCGCCGAAAGTCCCAAAAGGGCGGCGTTATGCTCCTTTACGGCTTCAAGTATTACTTGGGGCGGCACGTCCTTGCCGAGGTCGATAACCGTAAAGCCGTAGTTCGAAAGGAGGGTAACGACGATATTTTTGCCGATATCGTGGATATCGCCGTGCACCGTTGCGAAAACGACCTTCATACCGTTTTTCCTGTCGCCTTCCGACGACATCGCCTGATTGATCGCCTTGAATGCCGATTTTGCCGCTTCGGCACCGCCAAGCAGACGGGGAAGGAATATTTTTTTGCTTTCATAATCCTCGCCGAGCGCGTTTAACGCAGGTATAAGGTCGGATTCAATAACCTCAAGCGGCTTTTTCGTTTCAAGCGCGGCGAGTGCAAGCTCGTAAGCCTTTGCCGAAAGTCCCAAATAAACCGCATCGAAGAGGTTGAATTCCTTTTTGCTTCCCGAAACTGCCGTTTCGCCCGTGGGCTCCTTTTCATAGCTGAAGTCGGGGCAGGGCTCCTCCTGTGAAAGGACGAGCTTCATGCTTTCGCTCGACGGATTCATTATCGCGGCGGTCAACCCGCGTGACACTGCCGCGCCGAGGAAGGAGGCGTTTATCTCCTCGCGGTTGCGCATACCGAACGAGATGTTCGAAACGCCGAGTGTCGTGTAAAGTCCTCTTTCGGTCAGCCTTTGGACGCATCCAAGCGTCTTTTCACCGCTCTTTTCATCGGTTGCGACCGTCATTGTAAGCGCATCGAAAAGGAAGCGCTTTTCGTCGATCCCGAATTTCCTTGCGCGGTCGATTATTTTATCGGCAATAGCGAGTCTGCCTTCTGCCGTATCGGGGATACCGTTTTCGTCAAGCAGAAGCGCAACGCACATACCGCCGCAGTCTTTTACTATAGGAAGTATCGAGTCAAGACAATCCTCCTTGCCGTTGACCGAGTTGATTATCGGCACGCCGTTATATGCCCTCGCCGCAAGTGTCAGCGCCTTCGCATCGGCAGAATCGAGCTGAAGCGGAAGGTCGGTAACGTTTTGCACCGCAAGAACCGCCGATTTAAGCATTTCGCTTTCGTCGATTTCGGGTATGCCGACGTTTACGTCGAGAATATCTGCATCGGATGCCTGCTGGGCAACCGCCTCGTTACATAGATAATCGAGATTTTTGTTGCGAAGCGCCTCCTTGAGCTTAGATTTGCCGGTTGGGTTCAATCGCTCGCCGACTATCGCGCATTTACTGCCGAGCGTGTACATGCGCGTGCCCGAGCAAACCGCGGGCAGAATTTTTCTCGGACGGAGAACAATGCTTTTATCCCTTGCCGCCTCGGCAACGCATTTGATATATTCGGGGCTCGTTCCGCAGCATCCGCCGACTGCGGCAACGCCGTTTTCATAAAGATTCTTGGCAAACGAGGTAAAGCGCGAAGGCGCGATATCGAAATAGGTGCTTCCGTCTTCGGCAATTTTGGGTAAGCCTACGTTTGCATTGACAATCATCGGGATGCCAAAGGATGCAAGCTCAATCGCGATAGGCTCCATCGCATCGGGGCCAAGGCCGCAGTTTACGCCGATGATATCCGCGCCTACCGACGAGAGATAGAACGCAACCGTTTGCGCGTCCGCACCGGTTAAGGTTCTGCCGTTTTCATCGAAGGTGAGCGAAACGGCGATAGGCAGACTTGTATTTTCCTTTGCGGCGGTTATCGCCGCCTTGCATTCGTAAAGATCGGAAAATGTTTCGAAGAAAATAAGGTCGGCGCCTGCTTTTTGCGCGCCGATAACGGCTCCCTTAAAGGCGTTTACCGCTTCTTCAAACGAAAAATCACCCAAAGGGGGCATCAATTTGCCTGTCGGACCGATGTCCGCGGCAACGAATATTTTACGGTCGGATTCCTCCGCCGCTTTTTTTGCAAGCGAAACGGCAAGGATTACCTCGCTTTCGCTGTCTAATCCGTAAGGTGCAAGCTTTACTGCGTTTGCGCCGAAGGAGTTTGTCGAAATAACGTCTGCGCCTGCGTTTATGTATGCACGGTGTACGTCGAGCACCGCTTCGGGGTTTATTCGGTTAAGCGTTTCGGGAAGCTGACCTGCCTTAAGTCCGCTTGCTTGGAGCATCGTGCCCATTGCGCCGTCGAAGACAAGCGCCTTTTTCCCGAAAAGTTCAAGAACACTCATTTTATAATCTCCGAAATATTCGAAAGTATCTCCGACGCAACGTCGGGCTTGTTCATTGCATAGATATGGATGTTGTTAACGCCGTTTGCGATAAGGTCGATTATCTGCTCGGTGGCGTAAATAATGCCTGCCTGACGCATCGCTTGGGGCTTTTCGCCGAAGCGCTCGACGATTTCGCGCAGTCTTCTCGGCACGGTCGTGCCCGAAAGCGATGCGCTTCTTGCCAACTGTCTTGCGTTGGTTATCGGCATAATACCCGCAATTACGGGGATATTAATGCCCTTGCGCTGAAATTTCGTCATAAACGAATACATGATATCGTTATCGAAGAACATTTGCGTTGTGAAAAATTCGCAACCGCTTTCCGCCTTTATCTTCAATGCGTCGATATCCGCCGAAACGCTTTTCGCCTCGGGGTGTCCCTCGGGATAGCAAGCGCCGCCGACGCAAAAATCGCCTATTTCCTTTATCGCGCTTGCAAGGTCGCTTGCGTGGGGATAGACCCTTTTCGGCTCGCGTCCGACGGGCATATCGCCGCGGAGTGCAAGGATGTTCTGAATACCGTTTGCTTTAAGCGTTTCGAGGTATGCCTTTAACGATTCCTCGTCCGAGGAAACGCAGGTCACGTGGGCAAGCGAGGCGATGCCGCAGTTTTCGACCTCCTCGGCAAGCTCGGCGGTGAATTGCGCGGTCGAGCCCGCCGCACCGTAGGTAACGGAGATAAAATCGGGCTTCAGTGCCGCCATTTCCGAAACGATCTTGCGGCTTTGCGCCAATTCCGTGCCCAATTTAGGCGGAAATATCTCGCAGGAGACGGTTATTTCTTTCGATTTTAAGATTTCGGATATTTTCATAAAAAACCTCTCGGTCAAAGCTTTTTAAAAACGTAATATACCTTTTCGTTTTCGTTACAGCCGTCAAAGCCCTTACCGCCCGTGCGCGATACAAGGGCAAATCCCTCTGCACAGCTTATGATCTCCTCTTCGGAGTGGTATTTTTGTATCTGCGTTTCGCAAGCGCGCTCATAAAGCCCGTCTTCGCCTTCAAAGAAAACGTCGATTTCAAACTCGCAGATATCCTTTTTTTCGTCGAACGCGTTGCGCCATACGGCAAAAATGCCGTCTTCAAAGTCATAAACGAAGCTGTTACCGTCAAACACGTCGGTATATCTTTCGCGGGTGTTCACGTCGAAGATAAAAAGACCGCCCGCTTCAAGATAATTGCGCGCCAAAACAAAGACCTGCTTGAGGTCTTTGTTCTTAACGATATAATTCAGACAGTCAAACGAGGAATAGATCGCTTGAACCGTCCCGTAAAGCTCGAATTCGCACATATCCTGACACAAAAGAAGGGTGTTTTTGCCGTAATTGCGCTCCCGCGCGATATTGAGCATATCGGGTGAGATATCAAGCCCGATCATATCAAAGCCTCTGTCGGCAAGCAACGCGGTTATACCGCCGGTGCCGCAACCGAGGTCAAGCACTTCCTTAACTTCAATATCGGATAATTTAAATGCTTCCTCGAGCATATCTGCATAAGGGGTATAAGCTTCGCCGTTTATGCGGTCATAAAATTCCGCCAGCGCAGCAAAACTCATTCAGAAATGCGGTCAAGAACCATCGAATAGCCGTCGCTGCCGTAACGGAGAGCGCGGTTTACACGGGTGATGGTTGCGGTGGAAAGGTGGGTTTTTTCTGCGATTTCGTTATAGGTGTTGCCGTCACGGAGCATTTCAGCGGCGGTAAGGCGCTTGCTCATTTCGGTGATTTCGCTGATGGTGCAAAGGTCGGAAAGGAAACGGTATGCTTCCTCAACAGAGCGAACGCTTACGATTGCGGCCGCGAGCTTGTCGGTGTTGGCGTCTTTTACTTTTTCGATCATTTTATTCAGTCCTCCAAATTAAATTCAATTTCGTTGGGGTCAAACGTACCCTTGATAAAGCGATAGGTGTCGGTATAAACCGAGTGAAGATCGGGGTCTTCGGATTTATATGCGGAATAATAAACGTCGGGAACACCGCCCTGATAGTACATGTGTGCGGCATCCTTCATATATCCGGTAAGCGCACCTGCGGCGTAATATTTCTTTATCCTTTCGATATTCCAGGGCTGTGTGCCGCCTACCTCAAGCTCGATACACATGCCGTGCAATTTCGCAGTCGAAGCCGCATTGAAAAGACGGGAATCGGGTACGGCTTGGTTAAATGCATAGTTGGGCTGATAGCAAACGACGTCGAAGCCGAGATTTTGCCAATCGTTATAGCCCGAAGCGTGGAAATAGGGTATCCATGTCGTGATAAGACCCATATCGCGCACGTAATCTGTGGTGTAATGCAAAAGCTCCAAGAGCTGGCTGTCGGAATAATTGATCTCCTCGGTGAACCAATAATAGCCCTTTAATTCAAGGTGCTTGTAGTTCTTTTCGACGAATCTTCTGTATTGCTCGTCGATAAGCCATTTAAGACCTGCCTTGCGGTCCTCGAGCTTTTTGAAGTTGAGGTTTTTGCCGTCTATCTCGCCGAATTCGGTAACCTCGGTAACGGGATAGAGGATGGAAAGGTAAACGCTTACCTTGTAATCGGGCATACCCAGCTTTTCGCCGACCTCTGCCACCGCCTGCTCAAGCGCGTCCATATTGCCGTCTTTTATATATTGGGTGTCGATATAATATTGCCAGCTTTCCTTTTTCAAGGGGCGCTTGGTATATTTATCGTAAAGGAATGCGACGTAGGGGAGGAAAAGGAAGCCGTCGAAAAGGGTATCCTTGATTTCGCCGTTTTCCATATATGCAACGTGGGGAAGGAAGATATCCTTGGTGATGGGCTTCTTGCTTTCGTGGCAGAAGTAAGCCAGAAGCACGTCCTTTGCACCCAAAGCCTCGGTAGAAGCGTATTTATCGGGGAAATCGGCTTCAATTTCGGGCTCGGCGGTTATTTCACACGCGTTTGTGATATCGGTACAGCCAAAAAGCTCAAGCTGATCGATCCAAATGTGTGAGGCCACAACAAAGCTGAACTTTGCATATCTTGCCTTATATTTCTTTTCAAAATCGACCTTCTTGCGGATGATAGCCGCATTGCTTTCGGCATAAATTTCGGTGATCTCGCCTGCTTTTTGCCAATCGTCGCCGTTTTCGGAGAGATAGATGGCAATTCTGGGCGGTGCGCTTATGCCCGGACCGTCCTCGCGCAGAAGCGAAAGCGAAGCGCCGTCAACCGCGCAAGCCGCGCCGAGATCATACATAATGCTTCTTGCAGAGCCTGCGGTGAAGTGGAAAAACGCTTCATCGTAGCAATTGGCCTCGGTAGCGAAAATTCCGTCGGTAAGCTTATTGCTTTCCGCAGGTGTATTGAACCATTCGGTTTGATGAATTTTTTCTATAACTTCAAAATTTTTGATCTTCTGCTTTTTGCCCTTTATAAGATTTACACGTTCAGAGGATATCGGATAATTAATAGGAGCGGACTTATCGACTGTAAAATCGCCGTAAAAATCGATGTTTATGCTCATAATAAAAAGACTCCTTGTTTTTCTGTTAGTGCGTTACCTTATTATATAATGAATTTTGCCGCTTTGCAAGAGTAATTTTTTAAAATAATAAAAATTCTTGACAGATTCGGGTAAAAGATATTATAATTTAGTTGAAAAATAAAGGTTTTCGGAGGTTTTTTCGATGAAACGCTTCTGCTTTGCTTTGCTTGTGACAGCTTTTCTTTTAAATATTTTCGGCGTTTTCGCACTTGCCGACGGTGAAAATCTTGCGTTGGGCAGGGAGGTAACCGTCGAAAGCCATATTGCAAACGGTAAAAGCTATGCCGAGATGGACCGCTTTACCTCGAAAATTCTTACCGACGGTAAATACGGCAGAGCCGACTTCGGCGATTCCGCCTGGGCGAAATTTTACCGCGCGACGGGCAGAATTTTAAAAATCGATCTTGGTGAAAATTGCACGGTCGATAAAATCGTGACGAGATTTTTGCAAAACAGCCAAGCGGGCGTCGTTGCGCCAAAGAAAATCGAGATCTTCGTTTCGCAGGACGGCAATAATTTTGCGCGCGTCGAAAACCTAAGCGGAAACGAATCGCCCTTTTTGCCCTCTCGGACGAACAACACCGAGATAGCAAAGTATGAAATGACCTTCAAGCCGACCGCGGCGAGATACGTTGCGCTCAGCTTCGACGTGACGGTAAACACCTTTATCGACGAGCTTGAAATTTACGGAAGCCGTGGCTCGAGCCTTACTCCGCCGACCGAATTTTGCGATATTATCGAAAAGGGCAAGGGCGAATATCTCGACAGAGATGCGCTCGGCGGCGTTCACGATATAGTTTGCTTCCACGCAGGCTATTCCCCCGAAAATGAGGTACTCGTTAATAACACCAAGGATTCCTTCCTTTATTATATAGCATACCGTGACGAGAACAGAAAGGTCGTCGACACGATGTTTGACGCAGTAATGTTTTTAACCCTTCAGGGAAAATGCCCGTCGGGCGGCAACCTTACCATTACGGGCGGACAGACGGTCATGTCCGACTGGATAACGCTTCTCGATAACTATTTCCACCCCGAATTCAATCTGTTTGCGCTTGACGCGGCGACCGCCGAGATGAAAGAAACGCTTAAGCTTGATGAAAGCTATAAAACGAGCGTTTATTTGACGATTCCCTATCCGAAGATAGGCGATATTGAGTTCGGCGATTATGACGGCGATGGAAAGGTAGACAAGATAGACTGCTACCAAGCCACACTTGACGTTACGAAATGGTTTATGGACGAGGTCGACAAGCGCTTTTCCGAGGCGGATTTTAAAAACATCGAGCTAAAGGGTTATTTTTGCAACAGCGAGGGTATTACAAGGCAAAACCACGATTTTGAGTGGGACTTTGCGCGCGATGCGGCGAAATTAATGCACGACCGCGGACTTCAATGCGTGATGATACCCTATTATCAGGCGGTCGGCATCGACGCGAACGATGAATTTAAGTTCGATGCGATGCTTATGCAGCCGAACCTTTCCTTTAACGATTCCTTAAAGGACGATCCCGAGGGAATGATGGAGGATTTCGCCCAAACCGCAAAGCAGTTGGGGTTAGGCATTCAGATGGAAATTGCCGACGGAGTGCGTTGGGACTTGTCGCTCGGTAAATTTTACGAGCAATATCTCGTTTCGGCATCGCAAAACGGCTTGATGACCGACACAATTCACGCATATTATAACGGCGCGGGCCCCGGTGTGTTTTACGATTGCGCCGTTTCGGCAAACCCCGAGCTTCGTTGGTATTACGATGCGACCTATAAATTTATCAAGGGAACGCTTGATCTTCCCGCCGAAAAGGTGAGCGATAAATACACAAGCGAGCTTACCGTTACCGATAACAAGCGCGTAAGCGGCGAAACGGGTGTCAACGGCGACTGGCAGTGTACTTATAAAATGAAGAAATCGCCGAAAAACGGATATGCCAACCTTACAAACGGCTCGGGCACGTTTACCTATCTTGCCGACCGAAAATTCAGTGGTGTCGATAGCTTTACGTTCGAAATACTTTACAACGGCGAGGTCATTGCCGAAAGAACGGTCACGGTTAACGTCGACCGCGAAATACAATCCGAAAGCTCGGTCGAGGCAAGCGTTGAGGCAAGCGTTGAGGAAAGCGTTGCCGATATAGTTGAAGAAGAAAAAGCAAGCGCTTTGCCGTTTATTATCGGCGGAGCAGCTTTGATTGCGGTTGTAATTTTAGTGATTGTTATAATTATTTGGAAAAAGAGAAAATGAAAAAAGAAGATAAAACAAATGCGATGAGGATACTCGACAGCGTAAACGCCGATTATATCGCGCACGGATACGATACGAAGGTGGCACTTTCGGGTGTCGAGATAGCAAAAAGGCTCGGATATGACGACAGCGTGGTTTTCAAAACGCTCGTTACCGTTGCTCCTTCGAAGAAGAATTACGTTTTCGTTATTCCCTCGGCGTGCGAGCTTGACTTGAAGCGCGCCGCGGCGGCGGTGGGAGAAAAATCGGTCGCGATGATAAAGCAAGCCGAGCTTTTACCGCTTACAGGCTACGTCCACGGCGGATGCTCGCCCGTTGGGATGAAAAAGCTTTTCGAAACGGTCGTGCATTTTACCGCCGAGGAAAAGGAAAGGGTCATCTTTTCGGCGGGTAAGATAGGCAGACAGGTCGAAATGAATATTTCGGAGCTTAAAAAGGCAATACCCTTTAAATTTGCCGATATTGTGAGGAGATAGAGATGATTCGCTTTCTTGCTTCTGTTTTTATAAAGAATAAGGATATGAAATCCGAGGAAACAAGGCGCAAATACGGACTTTTGTGCGGTGCTGTCGGAATTTTTCTGAACCTGATTTTGTTTGCGCTCAAGATCTTTGTCGGCACTCTTACCGGCTCGGTTGCCGTTACCGCCGACGCGGTAAACAACATTTCGGATGCAGGCTCCTCTCTGGTAACGATGGTCGGCTTTCGTCTTGCGGGCAAAAAGCCCGACCCCGAGCATCCGTTTGGCCACGGAAGGATCGAATATATTTCGGGACTTATCGTTGCGATGCTCATTTTCGTTATGGGCTTTGAGCTTCTTTCCTCGTCGGTCGATGCGATAACCGACCCCAAGCCGACCGAATTAAGCGTTGCTTCGGTGGTGATACTTGCAATTTCGGTCGTTATCAAGCTTTATATGTTTTTCTACAACCGCGCTATCGGCAAAAAGATCGGCTCTGCCGCGATGGTGGCGACCGCCTCCGACTCGATAGGCGATGCGATAGCGACGCTTGCCGTTCTGATCTCGCTTGCCGTGATGCATTTCACCGATTGGATGATCGACGGATATATCGGTATATTGGTTGCGTGCTTTATACTTTTTGCGGGATATCGCGCCGCAAAGGAGACTATCGAGCCGCTTTTGGGCATGCGCCCCGAAAAGGAGCTTGTCGACGAGCTTGAATCCCTGATCCTCTCGCATAAGCCGATAATCGGCGTGCACGATCTTATACTTCACGATTACGGCCCCGGCAGACGTTATTTGTCGCTCCACGCCGAGGTGCCGATGGACGAGGATATCCTTTTCGTTCACGACGTGATCGATGACGTCGAGATCGAGATATTCAACCGCTACGGAATAGAAACGGTTATACATATGGACCCGATAAACACGCGCGACCCGCGCTTGAACGAGATAAAAAGCGCAGTTTTGGAGGTTTTGACGCAGTTTAACGAAAATTTAAAGGCGCACGATTTCCGCATCGTCCCCGGACCGACGCACACCAACGTGGTTTTCGATATCGCAGTCCCTGCCGATTGCAAGACCGATGCCGACGTTTTAAAGCTCGCCGCATCGACCGCCGTAACCGCGCAAAATCCGCAATATCGTTGCGTTATCCGCATAGACAGAGATTATTCATAGACGGATTGGTTTTGTAAAATATTATGCGAGAGAGGAGCTTTTTGAAAAAAGCCCCTCTCTCGTACTCTCTCCCCAAAAACTTTCAATATTAATTATTTAATGATCGCAATTTGTTGCGGTCTTTTTTGTTGGTTGCGTATGCGGGCGATTCGTGAATCGCCCCTACGGTTTTGATTGTTATTTAAAATATTAAAATTTGTTGCGTTACTTTTATATTCACGTTTTTGTTTTGTATTTTGTAAAAAATATGATTGTAGGGGCGATTCACGAATCGCCCGCACGAAACAAATAAGGAAAACGGAACATTAGGACACAAAACGGAACGATAAGAAAAGGCTTCCCCTCGGGGGGAAGCTGTCATCGCGGTAGAATAGCGATGACTGATGAGGGGTTTGGTAACTTATTTAAGATAAATATAACGATGCTTCGCATCTACCCCTCATCCGTCAAAATCAAAGATTTTGACACCTTCCCCCAAGGGGGAAGGCAATTCGGGACGCAACCGCATTGAATTAAAACGAGCGTTAAATATAACCGTCGCGTATGCGGGCGATTCATGAATCGCCCCTACAATATCTATTATCTTTTTCTATCAAACAACCAAAAAGTGTAAAAGCTATTCGTATATTCTGTCAATATAAAATCACCCGAGGGTTTGATATAATAATTATGGGTATATGTCCCGTAAATCTTAAAAGGAGGTAGCTTTGATGAACAACGAAATCAATGAAGCTGAAGTAATGCAAGACCCTATACCCGAAAAAGAAACAGGCTTTTTCACAAAGCACAAGAAGACGGTCGTGATCACCTTGATTTCACTCGTTCTTGTCGGCTGCCTTATATTTGCAACGGTTGCTTTTATCGTTCCGCCGATACGGTACGGCAACGCCTTGGACAATATCGAGGAGGGCAATTACAAGGAAGCTTACGTTGCGTTGAGATTGCTCGGCGATTACAAGGACTGCAAAATACTGCTTGAGAATTTTAAAGTTGTCAACGGCAGAGAAGAAACAAGGTATTACGACGCGGACGGGAACTTAAAAGGTTCGACCGTTTACGAGCGCAACTGCGATGGAGTCATCGTTCTGTCCGCAATGTATGATAAAGACGGCAACGTTAAAGACAAATCCGAATACGTTTATGAATACGACGCCAACGGTAACGTCCTTTCGCAGACCGTCACGAGTGAAGACGGCAGTGCTGAAAAAACCGAATACGAATACGATGTCAAAGGCTGTGTCACTTGTATGCGAAATTATGGTGCTGACGGCAATCTCGAAAAAACAACCAAATACGAATATAATGAGCTTGGCAAAGTGACACTTGAGCTTATCACGGATGCAAGCGGCAACGTAACTGACAAATGCGTTTATGAATACGATGCAAACGGCAATATGACGCTTGAGGAAAAAGACTTCGGTCAAGATTACTACTGTAAGAAAGTTTGGCAATACGACGAAAACGGTAACCTGACGATGGTCAAAAGCACCGATCGCGACGGTAACGTTATTCGTCAAGAAAACTACGGTTACGATGCAAACGGCAATAAAACGTCGAAAAAAAGTATCGATGCGGACGGCAACCGTACCGAAGCGATTTGGACGTACGATGCAAACGGCAATATAACGTCAGAAAAACATATCGATGCGGACGGCAGCTGTACCGAAGAGATCCGGACGTACGATGCAAACGGCAATATGACGTCGGAAAAATCCATCGACAAGGACGGCGACGTTGTACGCGAGTCCGCTTGGGAATATGACCAAAACGGCAACAAGATACTGGAAGAAACCGTCGAGGTCGATTCGAAAAACAAGAACTTAAAGACAGGATCAAAAACAACTTGGGAATACGACCGAGAGGGCAATCTAACTCTTCGGACCGAATACTATCGCGACGGCGGTATAAAGAATAAAAAAGCGTACGAGCATGACAGCAACGGAAAAGTTACCCTATCCGTTGAATATGATAAGGACGGCAACATTACGAGCACTACCGAGACCGAATATGATGGCGACGGAAATAAAACAAGTATAATAAGCTACGATAGAGACGGCAATATTACCGGCAGTGCCAAGGTTGAATATAACGAGTTCGGCGAAATCGTACTTGAGCAGCATTTCGACAAAAACGGTAACGCTTACTCAACATCCGAGTGTGAATATGACGAGGACGGATTTTTAACCCGTTATTACGGTCCGTACCTTGATACGTCGGGATATATTGAAATAATCTGTTCCGATCCGATAGTTTGGTATAGGCAAAAGGGCGAATAAATACAAGAAAAGGGGATTCGTTTGTCGCTGACGCTTTTCCCCCAAAAATGCAAGCATTTTTGGGGACCCCTCGAAAAATATACCTTGGAGCATCGCGAGTGTCGAGCAAATGGGGTCCCCACAAAACAGGTTTTGTGGGGCAATAAGCGAGGCGCGAGGCGCGAGCGCACGATGCTCACAAAGCTCGCCGTCTCGACCGCCGTAACCGCGCAAAATCCGCAATACCGTTGCGTTATTATAGACAGAGATTATTCGTGATCTTTTCACACAAAAAGGAGGAACAAATCGTTCCTCCTTTCTTGATTTTATTCGGTTGTGCCGTAAACGCTGATTTCGCTTGCCCAGTTGAATTGTCCGTTGTTATAGGTCAAACGAACGTAGCGCGCGTTGATCTCTGAGCTTGCTTCGAAAAGGAAATCATAGCTTACCCAATTGCCGTTTACAATTCCTTCCGATGCCGAAGCGGTTCCGAGCTGTGTGAAGCTTTTGCCGTCTTGGGAAACCGAAATGGTGACGGTTGCGTTTTTGGGGTCTGTAATTCCCCAAGCCTCGTTTCCGTGCAGGTCGGTTTTAACGGCAACTATCTTTGCGATTTCATTCAAGTCGATTGTAACGGTGTGTCCGTCATCCTTATAACAGCCGATTGCCATATCTTCGCCCGTAACGGCAATTGTACCGTCGGTAAGCTTACCGAGAGGCTTGCCGTCCGAGCCGGTATCGGTCCATTTTTCTCCGTCGTAAAGCGAGCCGGTTGCGGTATAGATTTTGTTAAGCGCAATATTTTCATAAGTAGTGCCGTTTTCGGCGGTATATACGTTTTCGTTGTTCATCGGGTAATCGTAACCTTCTGTACAAGCAAGCTTTGCGCATTCCTTAAGCTTCTTTGCGGTGTCCTCGCTGATTTCTTCGGGGTATAAATAGCTGTTGCTGTCGATATCGATGCCGAAATATTCGATCGCCATTACGCACGCGATAAGGTAAGAGCCTGTTTTTGAGTGGTGAAGATTATCGGTGTGGTAAAGGTTGATATCCTTGTATTTTTCGGTACAGATAAGGAAGGCGTCTGCAACGGGAGCGACCTTTTCAATATTGAAGGTTTGGGCAAGTTTTGTGTAGTTTTGCTCGTGCTGATAAGCCACGTTCAAGCGGTCTTCGACGATAGTGGTATCGGAATAACGCTTATAAAGCACAACCTCTGCGCCGTTTTCCTCGAAAAGCGGCATTAAAATATCGAGTGCGGGCTTGGATTGAGCATAGGTTACGATACTGCTGTCTTGAACGACGATATAATCGTATTTCTTTTCGGATAGGCGCTGACGAAGGAGCTTGCCGTGGGTTTCATCGTTTTCATCTGCATATTGATACAGACTCGACGCGCTTATGCAGGAATAGTTGATATCGAGCTTAATGCCCGCCGCCTCGCAGATGTTCATAAGTCTTATAGGCATATTATGAACGAAGGTGGTGCTGTTGCCGATAAAGAGGATGCTTACCTCGGTATCGTTTTCGGGATAATCGACAGCGGCTTCTGCCTTTATGCCGTATGCTTCGATTTCACTTACAAAGACGAAATTGCTTTCGCCGACGAATCTGTATTGAATATAACGCGCGGTATAGGCCTTTTCGAATTCAAGCTCGGTTGTGACCGTGTTTGCTTCGCCGTCGTCCTCGTGCGAGGTGCGGCCCGCTTTAAACCAATTTTCGCCGTCGTTGGAAAGATAGATCCAAGCGAATTCGGGAGAGGTAACGCCCGCTGCGATAAATTTTTTCGAAACGACCGTTGCGGCAAATTTATCGACGTAATATAGCTCGCCGAGGTCGAGTGTGACAAGGAAATAGCCGTGGGAGGGATAGTAATTTCCACCCTTGTTAAATCCGATAAAGGCGGGATCTCTGTAATTCACGTCGGCAGGCGGATTAACACCGTCAGTCAGCTCCTTGCCCGTTTCATCGGGGTAAACAATCACGTCGTTTTCGGTAAAGAGGGGCGACGTGGTATAGGCTTTGTCGAGAGCGACGTTTTTATATTCGGGATCGTTTTTAATTTCCTTCGCCGTCGGTTGTTCCTTTTCGGCTTCGGAGCTTTCGGTCTTCGCGCTTTCCGAAGCATCCGCGCCAAAGGACTCCTCTTCGCTTTCGGAACAGCCGTTTAGAACCGTCAATGCGGTTGAAAGCATAAGAATAAAGCAAAGTAATGCTGCAACAAATTTTTTCATAAATACCTCGCAGAGAATTAAAATCCAAGGACAGTTTAATTGATAGCAATTATAATGTCAAGCATTTCAATTAAATAACAGGAAAACAAAATAAATTTTTTCGAAAAAGAAACTGCACCGAAGGATTTGCCCAACGGTGCAGCGTTTGCGTTATTTTAAGTCTTTTTTTGATTATTCGAAATATCTGTATTTTTTGCCGTTTTGGAGGGTGATGAACTTGCCGCCTTCGGTATCCTGAAGGAGGAAATCCTTTTCGCACTGTTCGCGGACGGTGGAAACGAAGCGGTTGCTTATAACGCGCTCGATATCGCCGCAAACAGCAGCCGCGGTGGGAAGCGCGCCTGCGCCCTGACCGTAGAATACAACCTCGCCAACCGCAGAGCCGGTAACGCTTACAGCGTTGAAGGCTTCGGTAATAGCGTGGAAGAGGCTCTTGTTGCCGACCAAGTGGGGAGCAACGAGCAAGCGAGCCTTGTCGCCGACCTTTTCGGCAACTGCGACAAGACGGATAACACAGCCGAGCTGTTCTGCAAGCGCGATATCCTCGCTCGTAACGTTTTCGATACCCTCGATATAGGGAATATCGTTATAGGAAATATATTTGCCGAACGCAATGCCCGCAAGGATAGCGATCTTTCTTGCCGAGTCAAGGCCTGCGATATCTGCGTGGGGGTCCGCTTCTGCATAGCCCAATTCCTGCGCGGACTTCAAAGCCTCTGCAAGGCTCTTGCCCTCGCTTTGCATATGGGTGAGAATATAGTTGGTGGTACCGTTGAGGATACCCGCAACGCGCAATATATCGTCGGATGCGAAGCATTCGTTAAGAGGCGCGATTATCGGAATACCGCCGCCGACGCTTGCCTCGTAAAGATAAACGACGCCGTTTTCACGCGCGACAGCTTCAAGCTCGCGGCCGTATTTATCAACTACCGCCTTGTTGGAGGTAACGACGTTTTTGCCTGCCTTGAGTGCGGCAAGGCTGAATTTGTAAGCAACGCCGTCGCCGCCCATCGTTTCAAGAACGATGCTGATGCTTTCGTCGTTGATGATCTTGTCGAAGTCGGTGGTGACTCTGTCGGCAAGAGGATGTCCTTCAAAGGTGCGAAGGTCGAGAATATATTTAATGTTTACGTCGCACAACGGTTTTTTGTTGCAGCGCGAGATAGCCTCGTAAACGCCGCCGCCAACCGTGCCGAAGCCGAGAATAGCAATATTTGTCATGGCAAAATACCCCATTTTTCAAAAATCACATTATTCTATCACATTTTTTAACATATTTCAAGCCCCCAACAGACGAAAAAACAGTTGAAAAAGGTCGGTTTCTGTGATAATATTAAAATAGAAGCAGAATTTTGGAGGAATTTAAATGTTTAAACGCGCGCTGTCGCTTGCTTTGTGCGGCATTTTCGCAATTTTATCGCTCGTTTCATGTGCATCTGCCGTGCAAGAGGATGCTGTCGGATATAATTTCGGCGACCGAATACTTTACGGCGGATCTGCGGTGGATACCGAAAACGGCACCGTTTTTTGTGAAGACGGGGCGGTTTATTTTTCGGACGTAGCGGGAAGCAAGACGCTTCTTTCGGATTGCGATGCGAAATATTTGAATTACTATGAAAATAAGCTTTATTTTATAAGCGGCAACGATATCAAGCGTGCAAACGCCGATATGAGCGATATCGAAACGCTTTACAGCTTTGATTCCGAGATAAAATGCCTTTATGCGACCGACGACGGACTTTATTATCAGCGCGGAAGCAGCATTTACCTTAACGACGGAAGCGAAAAAATGCTTCTTACCCGAGAGGGAATGGAGGGCTTTGTTCCCGAAAGCAGAAACAAGATCCGTTGGGCTGAAAGAAATCCCGATTACGAATATATCGAAGAGACCGGCGACGAGGTCTGGAACGACGGTCATGCGCTTTATATCGAATACAGCGCAACGGTCGAGAGCGATAAAGAAAACGACGTTATTTATCTTCAGCAGGAGATAGGACAAAGCCTTTCCTCCCCGAGCGAATATACCGGCCCCGTTGTTGAGGTGGGCGAAACGACTCTCCCCCTTGCCGAGCATATGCCCGGTACCTTCTTTTCGAAAAACGGGCGTGCTTGCACCTGCCATAACAACCCCACGAACTCTACTTACTGCATTCAATCGGTCGGCAATTGCAACTGCATGCGCTTCTATCCGACGGGATATAAGGAAACCTGCGAGATCGACCTTTTGGGCGGTCAGTGCTTTGCGTTTGCAAGAATGGTATTTTGGAAATGCTTCGGATTTATCGACCATTCGATGAACGAATCGCTTTATTATTCGGTCGGCAGTCTGGGAAGCGGCGCGGTCACCGCAAAGAACGTTAAAAATCTTCTTATGAAGGCGGCACCCGGCGCGCACGTGCGCCTTGCGGCAGGACATTCGGTTTCGATCCTCACCATGGACGAGGACTTTATCGTAATCTATCACGGCAACGCGGGCGGCGACGGCGTTATCAGCCAGCCCTGTATCGTTTCGACAAGACGTTACACCTGGGAGCAGTTTGCTACCGCGGCGGCAAGGGGTATACTTTACGTGAATATGCCCTATAATTATCCCGATTCCAACGTTATCCTTTCGAAAAAGGAGCCCGGCTTTTATAAATTAAAGGCAAACCTTAACCTCCGTGCGCAGGCGAACACCCAATCGGAATCGCTTGTCATAGTTCCCAACGGAACGATCGTCGAGGTAAAAGAGGTCGACGGATTTTGGGGCAAGATCGAATATAACGGCGTAAGCGGCTGGATATTCCTTGAATATACGACCTATTACACGCGTGAAACGATAACCCCTTCGGGCAACGTGTTCAAGCTCGACGGCAACGGATATCTCCGCGCGGCGGCGTGGCAGATGAATTTCGATTCCTTCTCCGAGCATTTCGACAAGCAAAGCCTTTCGGTCGTCACGCATAAGGGCGAAAACCTCGCATCGACCGACTTTATCGGCACGGGCGCAAAGGTTTCGCTTACCGTCGACGGAGTGGAGGTCGATTCGGCAACCGTTTGCCTTGCGGGCGACGTCAACCGCAACGGACGGCTCGATATCGGCGATTATATCCTCATTAAGCGTTGCGTGATGGGCACCTATACTCCCGACACGGCGCAATCTGTTTCTGCCGACGTTTCGGGCGATGATGCGATCGACGTTTTCGATTATATCACGCTCAGACGTTATTTCCTCGAGGATGATATCACCCTTTTTGAAAGCTTTTTAAGTAAATAGCCTAATCAAACGAAAAAGAACCGCGTAAGTATTGATCCTTGCGCGGTTTTTTGTGATTTGTGACGAAAAGGTTCGGCAATGTAACGAAAATCGGGGGGGGGGGGGGGGTTGACAGCCGACCGTTAAAAGGAGTACAATATCGACGGTAATATTATATAAGGAGGAAAATTTATGAAAAAACTGACAGTATTGATTTTAATTTTTTCGTTGGCATTGGCTTGCCTTGTCTCCTGCGCCGAAACAGAAAACGAAGGCTCGGTTGATACTCCTGTCGAATCGTCGGTTGTAACCGAATCGGAATCATCGACTGTAACCGAATCGGAAACCGTGACCGAATCGTCCTTGACGGTTGAAGAAAGCGGCGAAGAAGAAAATTCCGAGCAAAGTGAAGAAGAATCAATAGAAATCCCCGATTTTAATACAGCTAAAGTATTTTATGCTCATGATTGTATCGGCCCCAATCCGGACGGCTCCGTTGAAATGAACGATATGAACAATAGTCTTGGAAACAAATCGGAATACGGATTTCATAAGACTTATCACAATTACGCTTGGAATCCCTATTTTAAAGATTCGGAAGAAGCCAAAACTTCGTATATGTATGTTGTTGTTATTTTGTATTCCTCCGATGAAAACGTACCGAAAGAACCCTTGAACAAATTTCTTGAAGCGTACGGATATATCGAAGACGAAGAAAAGACCGCCGCGCTTGTAGAGGTTGAAGGAGTCGCACAGGCAACCGTCGGTTATTTACCTTGTATCATGAGGTCGCTGTTAGCCGGCGATTGCGAGGCAAATAACTATAACATTTATTATTCGTGGCTCAGTAAAAGCTGTCTTGGTGAGGATTGCGAATACTACGCGCCGCCGCTCAAGTAAGGCGCTTGACAAGTAGATTATCACACAAAAACCGCAGGGGGCATTACGCTTCCCGCGGTTTTTTGTGATTTGCGACAAAACGGTTCGGTAACGTGACGAAAATCGGGGCGGTGTGTTGACAGCCACCTTTAAAAGGAGTACAATATCGACGGTAATATTATATAAGGAGGAAAATTTATGAAAAAACTGACAGTATTGATTTTAATTTTTTCGTTGGCATTGGCTTGCCTTGTCTCCTGCTCCGAAACAGAAAACGAAGGCTCGGTTGATACTCCCGACGAATCGTCGGTTGTAACCGAATCGGAAGCTGTAACCGAATCGGAAACCGTGACCGAATCGTCCTTGACGGTTGAAGAAAGCAGCGAAGAAGAAAATTCCGAGCAAAGTGAAGAAGAATCGATAGAAATCCCCGAAATAATCCGTGATTTTACTGTGTCAAAAGCTCCATTAGTATTCGATGAAAGCAGGGTATATGAAAAAGCGGTTTCTGACGGAAACAAGCTTCCCGTGGTATATAAATTCGACACAAGAGAGGAGCTTGACAGCTTCAAATCGGAATACGACGATCTGTTTCATTTTAAAAATCCGTCCGCGTGTGGCTTTAACGAAGCGACCGTTAAATATGACGATGCGTTTTTTGAAAATAACACCTTGATAGTAATATACCTGGAATCACCAAGCTATGCTGATAAATATACTGTGGGAGAGATATATAACGATCTGTCCACTGTTCGCATTCAGGTCGTACTGACAGACTTGGGATGGGACCAGGGTATGGGTGGTAAGTTTATTACGGTCGCCATGCCCGACGCGTTGATGAAGAACGTAAATACTTATATCGCCGAGATTGCATTTGCTGAACATCTACCGCAGCCTAATTAACGAAAAAGAACCGCGTGGGGGTAACGCCCTTACGCGGTTTTTTGCGTTTTTACAACATATTGTGGGGCGGTAAGGTCTGCCGCCCTCTCTGTGGGACTTGACAAGGTGTGTTATAATATTAATCGGAAGTACCTGCGCTTTTGCAAAAACGGCGTTTTTGTGGGGGCAAAAAAGGTATTTTCGGGTATTGCGGCGCATATTTTTAAGTATATTTTCGGGTACGTGTGCCGTATAATGAATTAAGGAGAAATATAAGTGAAAAATTTTAAAATATTTTTCGTAGTGGCTTGTGTTTTGCTTTTGACCGTTACGGGCGCTTTTGCGATAAGCGGCGCGGCGGAAAAGAGCGAAAGGGCTTTGTCGGAGGATTCGATTCCTGAGGGCACGTTTCTCGTCGACGTCGGATATCTTATGCAGTTCGGGGAAGAGCTTAAGCAGGAGATCTTAAACGAGATCGCGGCTAACGGCGGAAGCGTTACGGTTGAAAGCATCTATAAGGATATTTCGCTTACCTCCGGACAGACGCTTATCCTTTCGCCCGAGACAGAGATCATCTATCGCGGCGGCGGCGCGGTCGCCATTACCTCGTCGAACGGTCAAGCACAGGGCTTGACGGATATGTCGGCATCCAAGGAGATCTTTTCGGGCAAGGCGCTTGAATACGGTCATATTTACTTTGCAAGCGCGAGCGATTCCAAAAAGGCGATACTTGTCACCGGCGACAAGGCATATTTTACCGTAAGAGGAGATTATGATATTGGTTAAGAAACGCATAACGGCATTTGCTCTGGCGCTTACCTTTTGCGTCGGCGCGGCGGTCATGCCAAGCTCTGCTGTGGCAAAGACAACCGAATATAACGAGCCCTTGGTTTGTGTCGGCATGTACGTTAACCTTAACTCGCTCGACACAAGACGTGCGTTTTCGATAAACCGCTCCGAAAGCGGATTTGATATCGGATTTTCGAACGGCGACAACGGATTTGTAAAAGCCTTCTCGCTTTCTGCCAATGCGCTCGTTTTGCTTCCGATGAGAAACGCGAAATACGAAAACGGCAAGGTAACCTTCGACGAAAACGGAAATATCGGCGGATACAGTGCAATTCTCGGCAGATTTACAAGCTATCAGACGGCATATAACACCGCAAAGGCAAAGGGCGGCTTTGTTGCCATTGTCGACGGCGGATATGAAGCGCGCGCTTATGCATCCAATACCGAGGCAGAAGCAAAAAAGGCTTCGGGCGGCAGAAGCGTTGTTGCCCCCGTGAGCAACGGTATTTACGCGCTTGACGAAAGTGGTAGTATTCTTTTCTCCTTCGAGGCGCAAAAGCTTAAATTAGCGCTCCGCGCGCAAAACGGCGGTGCGGTCGAGATCCCGATGCGTTACCGTACGGGCAGCACGACTTATTATGAATACCGCGGATTTTTCGAGTACAAGATTCAGGACAACAAGCTTTTTATGCTTAACTATATCGGTCTTGAGGAATATACAAGATGCGTAATGGCAAACGAGATAGGCACGAATTTCTCGAAGGAAACGAGAAAGGCGTTTGCCGTGCTTGCGCGCACCGTTGCCGTTTATGCAAAGCACAGCGGCAAGGGCTTTGACGTTTGCGCAAACTCGGCTTGCTGTCAGGTTTATCACGGCATTTACCGTATGAGCGAGGAAAACAACGCGCTCGTTGAATCCACGCGCGGACTTATCTGCACCTACAAGGGCGCGCCGATAACCGTGCTTTACCACAATTCCAACGGCGGCGCAAGCTGTTCATCGGTTGCCGCTTGGGGCGGTGACGAGGTGCCTTACCTTAAAACCGTTTTTCAGGAGGAATACGACGACGGCGATAAATGGACTCATAACTTTACAAAGGAAGAGTTCTTTGAATATATCACCTCGCGCAGAACCTTCTCGTCGCTTACCGACGAAAACCTTACCGTGACCATCCATTCGACCGACCCTTACGGCTCGAGCTATATTACCGCGCTTTCGATAACCGACGGCAACGGAAATACCGTGCTTGTCGAAACGAGCGAGGACGTTCGTTCGGCTTGCGGCTTTACGAGCGCAAACTTTACCGTTGAATACAATACCGAGGCATACGTTCTCACTGCGGACGGCAAGGTCGAAAAGAAAAAGATAGACGGCGTTCTTACCAAAGACGGTGTCGTTGGCTTTGACAGCTTCGCAGACAGCTATAAGACCACGGGCGGAAGCACTCTTTCGCCGCAGAGCATCACCGTTAACGGTGCGGGCGTCGGCCACGGCGTCGGTTTTTCGGCAACCGGCAGCGAAAAGCTTTCGAAGGACGGCTATAGCTATAAATATATCCTTTCCTTCTTCTTTAACGGAACCGATCTTACCTATGCGAAATAATAAAAAGGACCGCAAATAAAAAAGCGGTCCTCTTTTTTTCTCAATCGACGGTTGAGCTTGTGGATTTTAAGTAGAACCGAAAATATTTTTATTGACAAATTTTTCTTTAATGTAGTAAAATAAAAACGATAAATTAAGAAAGTAAAAGGTTATTGCTTTGAAAAAGATCTTGATCGACAAAATACCCGGCTCGGTAAATAGCTTTTTTGCAAGCGAGGGCGTGGCTGAAGGCGACGTTTTGTTGGCGTTGCGAAGTGATCTCAGGATCGATGCAAGCCGCGGCGATTGCTTTGTTATGCTTACCGAAAAAAGCTTTTATATCGCCGAGGGTATAATTGAGTTCACCGCATTAAACCGTACCGCTTTGGGCGATACGCAAAGAAGCGAAAAATTCGTTGTTTCGAGCTTCAGAAAATTCGACCTTGCGGATATAAGCGAGCCCAAGGCGGAGCAGCTTATCTCGACGGGCAGAGTCGTTTGCGATATCGAGAACGAATCGACGCTTCTTTTTAACTTCTCGTCCGCCTGCAAGCACGGCGTTTCGGTCTTCTGCCGCGCTGTTTGCGACCTTAAAAAGGACGGAAAGCTCAATTTTGCGCTTTACGAGGAAGAGGCTTACGAAAAGCACGTTTGCCCCAAATGCGGAAGACGTTATCCCGACGAGGAATTGAAGATCTGCCCGAACTGTATGGACAAGGCACGTCTTGTAAAACGTCTTGCGACACTCTTTTTCCGTTACAAGCGCTCGATATTTATGGTTCTTCTTTCCTTTGCGCTCATCGCGGGGCTCGGTGTCGTCACCCCTTATATCGGCAACGAAATGCTTTACGACGACGTTTTGGCAAACGAAGGCTCGACAGGATTTGACGTTCTTTATATCGTCTTGCTTATAATCGG
The DNA here is from genome assembly GCA_017561145.1 of Clostridia bacterium. Taxonomy (GTDB): domain Bacteria; phylum Bacillota; class Clostridia; order Oscillospirales; family CAG-382; genus Coliplasma. Next base: position 85,592 of record JAFZDO010000043.1, read on the forward strand.
CGTAAGGATCGCATCGCTGCTTGTAAATTTGCTTTCGGGCGCAATAAGCTCGACGGTTGCGGCAAACGTCACCTATGACCTTAAAAAGATGATATTCGGCACGATAAGCAATCTTTCGATGGGCTTTTTCACGAACCGACAGACCGGCGGTCTTATGACACAGGTAAACAGCGACAGCTTGACCCTTTATTGGTTCTTCTGCGACGGCTTTCCTTATCTTGTGTTGAACGTCGTTCAGCTCGTCGTTATTATGGGCGTAATGCTTTCGCAAAATCTGGTGCTTGCGCTTTACACCTTTGTGACTATCCCGCTTTTCTTTGTCGGATTTAAGCTTATCTTCAACGTTTTTGATAAATTGCACGCCAAAAGCTATTCGAAGCGCCGTTCCTTCAACAGCTTGGTTTCCGACGTTTTGAACGGTATGCGCGTTGTTAAATCCTTCTCGCGCGAGGATGAGGAGTTAAGCCGCTTCAGCAAGCGCAACCGCGACCTTGCAGAGGCGAGAAACGAGATCCAGACCTTCTCGGCAAGGATCTTCCCGTTTTTGCACTATCTTCTCCGCATCGGCTCCTACGTTGTTTGGGGTATCGGCGGTTGGCAGGTAATGAATGCGACGGGCGATATGAGCTACGGACGTCTTATGGCGTTTATCGGCTATTTTTCGTTGATCTTCGGCCCGATCGAGCAGCTTGCCGACGTTTCCAACTGGTGGAGCGAAACCTTAAACGCTATCCAGCGTCTTTTCGAAATACGCGACGCTCAGCCCGAGGTGCGCGAGGCGGAAAATGCAATTTCCCCCGAGGAATGCAAGGGCGAGGTCGAATTCCGCAACGTAAGCTTTTCCTACGTTGAAAACCGCAAGGTCATCGATGACGTAAGCTTCGATATCCCTGCAGGCAGTACGTTAGGCATCGTCGGTCAGACCGGCGCCGGAAAGAGTACGCTTGCAAACCTTCTTACCCGTCTTTACGACGTAAAGGAGGGCGGAATTTATATCGACGGAGTCAACATAAAGGACCTTCCCTTTAAATATCTGCGCGACAATATCGCAATAGTTTCCCAAGAAACCTATCTTTTCCGCGGAAGCATTCTCGACAATATCCGCTATGCCTGCCCCGAGGCGACGAGAGAACAGGTAATTGCCGCGGCGAAAACCGCTTCGGCACACGATTTTATCGTTAAATATCCCGATGGCTACGATACCGAGATAGGATTTGGCAAAAAAGACCTTTCGGGCGGTGAAAAGCAACGCGTTTCGATTGCGCGTGCGCTCCTCCGCGACCCGAAGATATTGATTCTTGACGAGGCGACCGCCGCAATGGATACCCAGACCGAGCGCAATATTCAAGCCGCGCTCGACCGTCTTACCAAAAACCGCACGACCGTCATTATCGCGCACAGACTTTCGACCCTGCGCGATGCCGACAAGCTTATCGCTATCGAAAACGGACGCGTTGCCGAAAGCGGTACGGCGGAGGAATTGTTAAAGCAAAAGGGCGTTTACTATAAGCTTTACAAGCTTCAGGCAGAAGCATTAAAGACGGTGGGAATAGAGTAACGCTACGCTCTCCCCAAAAAATCTAAAGATTTTTTAGGGACCCCATGCCCGCGCGGCGGGGTTTTGTGAGTGCCGTGCGCTCGCGCCGTGTTTGTGCGCGCCTTCGGCTTGTCCAAACACGCGGCACTCTAAGGTATATTTTTCAAGGCGCATGTCCTTGAAAAATATGTTTATTCAATTATAAAAACACTGCGTGTTTTGAATTGACGTATCAACCGCACACCGTAGGGGCGATTCACGAATCGCCCGCCGGTAACAAATAAGACTAACGTATCAACCACGCGGAGAGAGGGAAACGACAACACACATCCTTCACCGCGGGGGTGTGTAAAAGGAAAGTGAAAAAATATGGCAAACGAAATAAAAAACGATAACTTTCTCGATCTTGCGGAAATAACCTATCTTACTGCCGAAAATTCGCGCTTTTACCGCACGAAAAACGGATTTCCCGCGTTGGAGGCGGTGCTTCCGAAATTCGGTGACGATTTGGAATCGAATGCCGACAAGACACCCGTTAAGCAGGACCTCGGCAGAGTGTTTTTCCACCGTTGCTTCCCGTTTGAAACGCCCGACGAATATATTTCGGTGCTTAATAAGGACGGCAGGGAATATGCGATGATACGCAATCTTTCCGAAATGCCCGATGAAGCGCAGGAGATAATCCGCGCAGAGCTCGACAGAAAATACCTTTGCCCGACCGTTACCAAAATCAAGTCGCTTAAGGAAAAGCTCGGCTATTCCTTCTGGGAGGTCGAAACCGACAAGGGCGATATGAGCTTTTCGATGCACGATACCTATCGCAACATCGCGCGCGTTGGCGACGGAATGCTTATTATCAACGACGTTGACGGCAACCGTTACCGCATTGACGACGTAGCGGCACTTGACAGAAAGAGCTTTAAGAAGATAGAGCTGTATCTATAGCCCCAAAAATGCAAGCATTTTCGGGGACCCCGTAGTCGCTAACGCTCTCGACATCGCTTCGCTCTCCCCAAAAATGCAAGCAGTTTTAGGGACCCCATACCCGCGCGGCGGGGGTTTTGTGAGTGCCGTACATTCGCATCGTGTTTGTGCGCGCTTCGCTTGTCCAAACACGCGGCACTCTAAGGTATATTTTTCAAGGCGCATGTCCTTGAAAAATATGTTTGTTTGATTATAAAAGCACTGCGTGTTTTGAATTGACGTTTTTATTACACACCGTAGGGGCGATTCACTTTCTCGCCCGCACGAAACAAATACGGCAAACGCAACCGTAGGATATAAACGGAACGCTTGAGAATAGGCTTCCCCTTGATATGGGGTCCCCGAAAACGCTTGCCGTTTTTGGGGCATAAGGGAAGCTGTCAGTGCGGTAGAATAGCACTGACTGATGAGGGGTTCGTTAACTTATTTAAAGATAAATATAACGATGCTTCGCATCTACCCCTCATCCGTCAAAATCAAAGATTTTGCCACCTTCCCCCA
>JAFZDO010000044.1 GCA_017561145.1 Clostridia bacterium
AAAACAAAAAACAAAAAAACAAAACATAAAGAGGTACAAAAAATGATTGCATTGGCATGTGACCACGGCGGACTTGAGATAAAGAACGCTATTATCGAGGATTTAAAGAGCAAGGGTATCGAATACGTCGACCTCGGTACAAACACGACCGATTCGGTTGATTATCCTATTTACGCAAAGGCGCTTTGCAAGGAGATCGTAGAAGGCAGATGCGAAAAGGGCATCCTTTGCTGCGGTACCGGTATCGGTATGTCGATCGCCGCTAACAAGGTACGCGGTATTCGCGCGGCTGTGCTTTCCGACGAATTTTCGGCAGAGATGACGAGAAGACACAACAACACCAACGTGCTTTGCCTCGGCGGTCGCGTTATCGATAACGAAAAGGCGGTTCTTCTTGCCGACATCTTCCTTAACACCGAATACGAGGGCGGCAGACACGACAAGCGCGTTGGTATGCTCGAAGAATAATCGCTCCGCTCTCCCCAAAAAACGCTTCGCATTTTTCGGGGACCCCATATCCGCGCGGCGGGGTTTTGTGATGTTCGTGCGCTCGCGCCAACCTTGTGCGCGCCTTCGGCTTGTCCAAGGTTGCGAACATCATAGGTATAAAAATCCACGCGCATGTCGCGGATTTTTATGGTATCAATCATAAAACACTTCGTGTTGGTATGCTTGAGGATTAGTTTATAGTGATTTTTGCGAGAGAGGAGCTTTTTGTAAAAAGCCCCTCTCTCGAACTCTCTCCCCAAAAACCTTCTCACACAACATATTCATCAAAATCTTCTCTCGCACTGTAATATTTTCAAAAAAAATCAAAATTTTTTCAAAAAAATGTGACAAAACCGAGAGTTTTTTCGTCTTAATGGATGTAAACCGTAAAAAGGAGGTTCCATTTATGAAACGATTGACAGCATTATTACTTGTGATTATATTCGTTACGTCTTTGACGGCGTGCGGTGAGGCGGTCGTGAATGAGCCGAGCAGAGACGAAAGCGTCGAAAATTCGGTGGCTTCGGATACTTCGGTTGAGGCATCGGTTAACGAATCAACCGACGAATCGGTTGACGAATCAGTTGACGAAGCCGACAAGGATGAAAGCTTTACGTTCAGCACCGTTTCGAACGGAAATCTTATTTATATCACCGAGGACAGCAATACCTTCAGCCGTCAGCTTTGGATCAGATATTCAAGCGGCGAAAGCATTAAATTATTCGAAAGCGATTATATCGTTTCGGCAGAGCCTTCGCCGAACGGCAAATATATCCTTTTCACCGAATATGAATGGGAGGTTGTCGGAAAGGTTTATCTTTTCGACGTCGAATTGAAGGAGAGCCGCGAGCTTGAATTAGAGGGTCTTCGCAAGGATCACCTGCCCTATAACGTCGAGTGGCTTGACGATGAAAGCTTCCTCTTCACCGACATTTTTTCGCAAGGCACAATTGCCACAGGCGGATACGTTTACAAATATAAGCTTGACAGTATATATGCTTACCCGAAAAAACTGTTTATTACACCTCCCGACGGACGCTTGCGGATTGCAGACGTTAAAAAGATCGGTGACGATTTCGTTCTGGAGGCATATTATTTCGACGAGGGATTTGCCGAGCACGAAGCTCTTTATTACGTAATTCCCGAAACGGTTATGAAAAATGCGCACAGCGACCTGTTGCTTCCCCAAGACGGGATAACCGACGGCGATTACCGCCATTACGCCGAGGTACCCTCGCTCGAGGAGCGCGCGAACCTTGATTACGTCGCAAGCGTAGAAGGCGGCAGAGAGCTTGATTACGAAGCGCTTATAAAAATGACTCCCGACGAGATAGAGTCAGAGATATTTGAGCCTGCAAACCGTATTTACAGAGAATTCAGCGGACTCGGCGGATTCGTTATATACAGCTACGGATCGCTTGATTTTTACCGCTATGATAAAAACAATAAGCTTGTATCCACTTACGTAGACGTCGTTTCCCCCGACAGCGAGATACCGAGCTATGAAGGCTTCGTTGCCGAAACGCGCAAATATTTTTCTGTTGATATGTCGAAAGAGCTTTTCGCGGACGGACACTTTTTCGAGTACGAAGGAATATTTTTGTTCTACGACGGCGCAAGAGGCGGCCATATCAATTACCGTTCGCATGAGTATTCGATCGAGTCGCACAGCAAAAACGAGATAGTTTATAAATGCACGGTGAAATTGGTTAAGGATGAATTTATTGACCTTAAGGACGAGGATATCAAGGAGGAGCATTGCTTTTACGAGGATTTCACCTGCGCCCTTATCCTTGAGGACGGAAAATGGGTGTTTGACAGCTTTAAGCTGCCTTATTAAATATGAGGGTTTTCGTTGAAATCAGGCATTTAAAAACCGAACGTTAATTATATTCGTTACGTAACGGGCGATTCGTGAATCGCCCCTACGAGTGTATAAAATAAACGTCAATTCAAAACACGCAGTGTTTTTACAATATAACTAACATATTTTTCGGCGACATGTGCGTCGAAAAATATACCTATGATGTTCGCAACCTTGGACAAGCCGAAGGCGCGCACAAGGTTGGCGCGAGTATGGGTTCCCTGAAAATGCTTGCATTTTTAGGGCGTAAGCAACGAACATCCAAACCCCCATTGAAATCCTTGCGATTTCAATGGAACGCGTAGCGTTAAAACCCCGCCGCGCGGAAATGGGGTCCCCGAAAACGCTTGCCGTTTTTGGGGTTAGAATGGGGTCCCTAAAAACGCTTGCCGTTTTTGGGGTTAGAATGGGGTCCCTAAAAACGCTTGCCGTTTTTGGGGAGAGCGAAGCGACTCGCGCAACGATTACCTAAAACCGTTCAGAGCGGATGCAGAGTGCGGAAACACAATATGAAGCTGTAGTAACCTACTGCGAATATTGGGTTTATGTGCTATGCGCCGTTATGGACGGTTTTGCAACAATATAATGATTTTTGAAAAAAATCTCTTGACATTGCGTATGTTTTCTGTTAGAATGGGGCTACCTCTGTTGTTCGAGGTCTTTTTGTTATGCATAAAAGGTTTTTTCGATTTCCGCCTTTTAACGCGTAAACAGATCGGCACGGACAAAAACAGAGGGAGGTAACATTAATATGGAGGTGCCGAAAAAAATGGCGGGTAAAGAAAAAAGAGTCAAAGTAACTCTCGTTTGCACCGAATGCAAGCAAAGAAACTATGACACGGCAAAGAACAAGAGCAATACCCCCGATCGTCTCGAGATGAACAAGTATTGCCGTTTCTGCCGCAAGCACACTCTTCACAAGGAAAGCAAATAAGGAAGGTAGGAAACGAAACATGACTAAAATGATGAAATCTATTTCTGTCCTTCTTGCTGTTCTTCTTGCTATGACACTTTCGTTTACCGTTCTCGCTGATGAAAGCGAAGCAGTAAGCGAGGTAGTTTCCGAAGCAGTTTCCGAAGAAGCTTCCACCGAAGCATCTGCTGAAGAATCCACCGAAGCTTCTACCGAAGAATCCAAGGCAGATACCTCTGCTGAAGAATCCAAGGCAGAAACCTCGACCGGTAACACAACTACCACCGTGGAAGAAGAAAGCACATTCCCTTGGGCAAGAGTAATTACTCTTATCGTGATCGTAGTGCTCATCGTTATCGCGTGGGTACTCACCAAGACCAATTCCAAGCTTGGTCAAAAAATCAAGAAGTTCGTTAAGGAATATGCGAGCGAAATCAAGAAGGTTTCGTGGAGCTCTCCCAAAGACACCGCAAAGGCTACCGGTGTTGTTTTGGTTATCGTAATCGTTGCAGCAATTGCTATCGGTCTTCTTGACCTTGGCTTCACTCAGCTTATCAAGGGTCTTGCAAATTTGTTTAGATAACAGAAGGAACGGTTAATTTATGGGTTTACCACAGGAAAGCACACCGCTTTGGTATGTAGTTCATACCTACTCGGGATATGAAAACAAAGTTGCCACGAACATTGAAAAAATCGTGGAAAACCGCGGTCTTCAAGACCTCATTCTCGCGGTAAACGTGCCCGTTGAAAAGGTTATTGAAACCACCGAAAAGGGCGAAAAGGAAATCGAAAGAAAACTGTTCCCCAGTTACGTTCTGGTTAAGATGGTGATGAACGACGAAACCTGGCACATCATCCGCAACACCACCGGCGTTACCGGCTTTGTCGGTCCCGGATCGCGTCCCGTTCCTCTTACTGACGAAGAGGTTGAACGCATGGGCGTTGAGATCAGAACCATTGAGATCAACTTTGCCGTCGGCGACAGCGTTCGCATTATCGACGGTCCTCTTTCCGGATTTATCGGCATTGTCGAGGAAATTTCGGAAGACCTTAAAAACGTTAAGGTTTCGGCTTCTCTCTTTGGCAGAGAAACGAAGGTTGAGCTTAACACCAATCAGGTTTCGGCATTGGACGAATAATTCTACCCTTGCGCGTCTGATTGCCAACAGCATCGCGCAAAGCTATTAAAAAATAGCTGAAGTGGGAGGGACATTGATCCCGAAAATCAAAATTACCACAATGGAGGTATTATCAGCATGGCAAAGAAAGTTGTAGGCTATATCAAGCTTCAGATCCCCGCAGGTAAAGCTACTCCCCAGCCCCCTATCGGTCCGGCTCTCGGTCAGTATGGCGTAGCTATCCCTATGTTCACTAAGGAATTCAACGAGCGTACCAAGAATGACATCGGTCTTATCATCCCCGTTGTTATCACCGTTTACGCTGACCGTTCCTTCACCTTTATCACCAAGACTCCCCCCGCAGCAGTTCTTATCAAGAAGGCTTGCGGTATTGAAAAGGGTTCCGGCGTTCCCCAGTCCAACAAGGTAGCTACCATTACCAAGGAACAGGTTCGCAAGATCGCTGAAACCAAGATGCCCGACCTCAACGCAGCAAGCATTGAAGCTGCAATGAGCATGGTCGCAGGTACTGCGCGCTCCATGGGCGTTACCGTAGTTGACTAAGGGAGGTTTTAACGATGTTTAGAGGTAAAAATTACAAGGCAGCTGCCGCTGCAATCGACAAGGCAAAGCTCTATGATACCAACGAAGCTCTCGGCTTGGTTTGCGAGCTTTCCAAAGCAAAATTCGACGAAACCGTTGAAGTTCACGTTCGTTTGGGCGTTGACTCCCGTCACGCAGACCAACAGGTTCGCGGTGCTATCGTTCTCCCCAACGGTACCGGTAAGACCGTTCGTACCCTCGTAATCGCGAAGGGCGACAAGGCTGATGCTGCTACCGCTGCAGGCGCAGATTTCGTTGGCGCTGAAGAATATATCCAGAAGATCCAACAGGAAAACTGGTTCGACTTCGACGTTCTTATTACTTCCCCCGACATGATGGGTCTCGTTGGCCGTCTCGGTAAGGTTCTTGGTCCTAAGGGCTTGATGCCTAACCCCAAGGCAGGTACCGTTACTCCCGACGTTGCAAGAGCAGTTACCGAAGCTAAGGCAGGTAAGATCGAATACCGTCTTGACAAGACCAACATCATCCACTGCCCTATCGGCAAGGTTTCTTTCGGCACCGAAAAGCTCGCTGAAAACTTCAACACTCTTCTCGGCGCTATCATCAAGGCTAAGCCCGCTGCTGCAAAGGGTCAGTATATCAAGTCCTGCGTAGTTACTTCTACCATGGGCCCCGGTCTTAAGATCAACTCCGCTAAGATCGGCGACTAGTAATCGCTTACGCTCTCGACCGAAATGCTTTTGCATTTCGGTCGTTTGTTTTTTGTTCGCTTCGCTCTCGACACAAAATGCAAGCATTTTGGTCGTTTTATGTGAGTGCCGTTCGCTCGCGCAGGATTCGTGCGCCTCGCTTTGCTCGTTGTCCGAATCCTCGGCACTCTAAGGTATATTTTTCGAGGCGCATGTCCCCGAAAAATATATGATTTTTATTGTATAGTCGGCATCGGCGCAGACCGAAAAAAGTCATTAAAGAAAGCTTGATTATTTCGAGCTTTCTTTTTTCTTTGCACAATATTTAAAGTCATTTTTACGCAACGATTACCTAAAACCGTTCAGAGCGGATGCAGAGTGCGGAAACACAATATGAAGCTGTAGTAACCTACTGCGAATATTGGGTTTATGTGCTATGCGCCGTCATGGACGGTTTTGCAACATTTTTAAATTTTTCAAAAAAAGGTATTGACAAACACACAAACGTATGATATCATAACAAGGTCGAATTTCCAAAGACAGTAGGCACAAACGTTTAATGGTTCAAGTAACCGCCTGCCGAGGAGATGAAAAGTGTTATTTACATACGCTCTTTCTATGCTCCTTTGCAGTCGCAACGGAGCATTTTATTTTTGTGCAAAATACATTAGGAGGTATACAATTGGCTAACGCAAACATTCTCGAGCAAAAGAAAGCGCTTGTCGCTGAACTCGCTGAAAGAATGAAGAACGCAAAGGGCGGCGTTATCGTTAACTATCAGGGTATTCCCGTTGCTGACGATACCAAGCTCAGAAGCGAACTTCGCGCTGCAGGTGTTGAATACACGGTTGTTAAGAACACTCTTACTTCCAAGGCGTGCGATATGATCGGTTTTGAAGGTCTTAAGGATCAGCTCACCGGTATGACCGCACTTGCTACCTGCGAAAGCGATCCTATCGCACCTGCGAAGATCCTCAATGCATATGCAAAGGATCACGAAAACTTCGTTCTTAAGGCAGGCTTCGTTGACGGCGAACTTCTCGACGCAGCAGGCGTAAAAGAACTTGCCGACACTCCTTCCAAGGAAGTCCTTATCGGCAGACTTATGGGCTCTCTCCAGTCCGGTCTTTACGGTTTCGCTTATGCTATTCAGGCGATTATCGACAAGGCAGAGGGCGGCGAAGCTGCAGCTGAATAATTCAGCAAACCACTTTATTTTAAATTAAAAAAACTCACTAAATTTACGGAGGAATTATCACAATGGAAAAAATCACTCAGATTCTTGATCTTGTAGACTCTCTTTCTATTCTTGAACTCAAAGACCTTGTTAAGGCACTCGAAGAAAAATACGGCGTATCCGCAGCTCCCGTAGCAGTTGCAGGCGCAGCAGTTGCAGCAGCTCCCGCTGAAGAAGAAAAGACCGAATTCGACGTAGAACTTACCTCCTTCGACGAAGCAGCTAAGCTCAAGGTTATCAAGGCTGTTAAGGAAATCACCGGCCTCGGTCTCGGCGAAGCTAAGGACATCGTTGTTAACGCTCCCAAGATGGTTAAGACCGGCGTTTCCAAGGAAGAAGCAGAATCCCTCAAGGCTCAGCTCGAAGAAGCTGGTGCAAAGATCACCCTCAAATAAGATTGTTTTACTTCCGAGAAAGATCGCGTTCAACGCGGTCTTTCTTTTTTTCACAGTCGCGATGAGCCAAGCAACGAATCTGTTGTGCTCTCTCCGCGATACCCTTCTGTATTTTGTTGCCCTCAATTGGGTTCTATTATCTGTTACAATTCACTTTATAAGTTCTTTTTCTTCGTCACAAAGAGTAGAACCATCGACCACGCGGAGTTAAGCTTATTAAAAATTTTAAGCTTCATCGCGGGAACTATTTGGCGGGTTACCCGCCCGCGGAACTACTTGGTGCGTTACGCACCGAAGCCTTTATTAATTGCGGCATCGTAAAATTCGTCGGGTTCAAACGAGGGGTTCGGAAGCGGCTCGGGCACAAACACGAACTTTCGCCTATATTTGAAATCGACGTAATTGCCGTTTAACACCTTTTGCAGATTATGCGGCTTGATGAGCCAATTAAAATCCGCCCTCCAATCACATCCCTTCCTACCCGTCAGGTAATCGGAGCTCTCTGCCATTAAAAACCCCTTCTTCACGCCGTCAACCCCGAATACCCTTATCGATTCAGCAAGCGCGTCCATCTGATAATCGTTAATCGTTTCCTGCTTTTGAAAGCTTGTAACGCTATTGAAATATTTAAGTATCTCTACATACAAGCCCTTATCCTTTAAATCGTTCATTTTTTTCCTCCTCTTATAAACAACATATAAACAACAACTACAACAACCAACAAGTTGTTTTTATCTTATTTATTATATAGACAACAACAACGTAGAAGACAACAACAACGACAACAACCTAACAACAAAACCGTTTCTTAATAACTTCAAAAATTCTTTTTGAGTTGTTGTTGTAGTTGTTGTTGTTGTTTTATTATCAACCCTTACAAGGTAATTATATCGCCTTTTTCAGCCAAAGTCATCCCC
>JAFZDO010000045.1 GCA_017561145.1 Clostridia bacterium
GAGGAAGCTCCCGTAACCGTCGAAGACGAGGATGAATGCACCGTTTTCGGCGCACCCGTAATTGAGGAAGCTCCCGTAACCGTCGAAGACGAGGATGAATGCACCGTTTTCGGCGCACCCGTAATTGAGGAAGCTCCCGTAATTGAAGAAGCTCCGGCACCTTCAATTTCGCCCGAATTTTGCTTCTGCTGCGGCTGCGGTGCTCGCAATCCTTATGCAAACACCTTCTGCACCTCTTGCGGAGCAAAGCTTATAAAGCTTCAGCCCACCGTCACTGAGGAGCCCGATGAGATCAGCATCGATGAATCCTCGCTCGCAGACGACAGAATGGAATTTTCGGAACCCGCCGCAAACGAGGAGGAAAAGACCGTTTTAGGTAACGCGCCGATCATCGAAGAGGACGAAGGCGAAGACAAGACCGTCCTTCTGCCCAACCTTCAAAAGCACCGTCCCAAGCTTTGCCTTTTCCGTCTTAGAGAGGGCGAAAAGATCGAAATTACCAAGCCCGAATTCCGCGTCGGCAAGGAAAAGAAGAGCTGTGATTATGCCGTCAGCGATAATCCCGCAATAAGCCGAATCCATATCGATATCATCAGCCGCGACGGTAAATATTTCGTCGTCGATCTCGGTACCACCAACGGTACCTATATCGAAGGACAAATGCTTAGTCCCGACGTCGAAACCGAAGTCGTGCCCGACGTAAGGATCACCCTCGCGGACGAGGATTTCGTATTGTTCATCGATAAAAAAGAAGGCGGTGCACAATGATTTCGCGTGATTACTTAATAGTCAGGATCGAAGGTGAATATGCATACCTTCGCGAAATAGGGAAGACAGAAGAGGACGATATTTTCATAGCCCTTGCGCTTCTCCCCGTAGGTGCCGATATCGGCACAAAGCTGCATTACGAAATGCTTGAATACACGGTTATCGAATGAGGTAACGGAGGAAAAAATGGAAAAGAACACGCTCGTTCAGGCAGTAAAGTTCACTCTGTTTTCCGCCTCGGCGGGAATCATCCAAATCGGCTCCTGCGCACTTTTCCTTGAATTGTTCAAATGGGAATATTGGGTTTCCTATCTTCTTTCGCTTATACTTTCAATAATCTGGAACTTTACGTTCAACCGCCGCTATACCTTCAAATCTGCGGCAAACGTACCCGTTGCAATGGCAAAGGTGTTCGGCTTTTATCTTGTGTTCACACCGCTTTCGACTTGGCTCGGCGATATGGCGGAGACTGCAGGCGTCAACGAATATATCGTCCTTGCGGTTACGATGATAGCCAACTTTGTTCTTGAATTTCTGTTTTGCAAGCTTTTCGTTTACAGAAATTCGGAAAACACATTAAAAAAGGATTGAAAAAAGCAATTTCGCTGTGATATTATTTTAAGCAAGAAATTTTAACCCCACGGAGGATAAACATATGAGCATACGCATAGGAATTTTCGGATACGGCAACCTCGGCAGAGGTGTCGAATCCGCAATACGTCAAAACAGTGATATGGAGCTGACCGCGGTATTTACCCGCCGCGATCCCGAAACGGTTAAGCTCTGTACCGAAAATATTCCCGTTTATCATACAGACAGCGTTCTTGAGCACAAGGATGAGATCGACGTTATGATCCTCTGCGGCGGCAGTGCGACCGACCTTCCCGTCCAAACGCCCTATCTTGCAAAATACTTCAACGTCGTCGACAGCTTCGATACACATGCGCGTATCCCCGAGCATTTTGCAAACGTCGATAAAAGCGCGTCGGAATCGGGTAAGGTAGCCTTGATATCGGTCGGCTGGGATCCCGGTATGTTCTCGCTCAACCGTATGTACGCTTCTGCTATCCTCCCCGACGGCAAGGATTATACCTTCTGGGGCAAGGGTGTTTCTCAAGGTCATTCGGATGCTATCCGCCGAGTAGATGGCGTACTCGATGCAAAGCAATATACAATTCCCGTAGAAGAAGCTCTTGAAGCGGTAAGAAGCGGAAGCGCACCCGAGCTTACGACCCGTCAAAAACATACGCGTGAATGCTTCGTAGTTGCAAAGGAAGGCGCAGACCTTCAAAAAATCGAATCCGAAATAAAAAATATGCCCAACTATTTTGCCGATTACGACACAACGGTGCATTTCATCACCATGGATGAGCTCAAGCGTGACCACAGCGGCATCCCCCACGGCGGCTTTGTTATCCGAAGCGGCAAGACGGGATTTAACGGCGAAAATAACCATATTATCGAATATTCGTTAAAGCTCGATTCCAACCCCGAATTTACTTCATCGGTCATCGTTGCCTATGCACGCGCGGCATACAGACTCAACAATGAGGGACAAAACGGCTGTAAGACCGTGTTTGATATCGCACCCAAATATTTGAGCATTAAATCGAACGAAGAATTAAGAAAGACGATGCTATAATGAAACTGAAAAAAGCTTTGATAGTTATTTTCATTCTCCTCGCCATCGCATCAATAGGATTTTACGTGTATGATATAACCGCTAACGGAACGCCCTATACCGAAAATCTTTTCAAGGTTGTTATCGTTGTTGTTTCGTTCGGTGCGTCGATCGCAAAGCTTCTTTCGGGAAGCACGTCAAAAACTCCTCTTTCCTTCTATGAAAAGCATTACGCGAAGGAGCTCGAGGGCGTTTTTACGCGTGACCCGAAGACACGCAAGAAATTGCTCGAAGCCATTCGTCTGTTTAATGAAAATAAGTATTCAAAGGCGATCCCTGCATTCGAAAAATTAAAAGGGCTTCGTCCGTCAAAGCGCGACCTTAGTGCAATATGCTTCTTTTCGGCGCTTTGTTATGACGAATGGGGCTTGACCGATGAAGCGATAAAAGAATACTGTCAAGTGCTTGCAAACGATCCGCAAAACGATACCGCATTAAGTAATCTCGGTATTCTTTACGCCAATAAGAGCGATTTCGCTAATGCTGAGGAATGTTATCAGAAAGCAATCGAGATCAATCCTAAAAATCACTTTGCGATCAACAACCTCGCTCAGCTTTATTACAGAGAGGGCGAATATGAGGGCGCAGTTGAATATTCGCTCAATGCGTTGGAGATCTGCCCGAATTTCAAACCCTCTGCATCTCTGCTTGCGATTATTTACGGCGGATACGGATATGAAAAGGAATACGGAAAATATCTTAAGATCGCCATTCAGGAGGGCGCAGATAAAGAAACGATCGAGATGCTTGCCGAAGCGGTAAGTGAAAGCATCGACGAGGATCAAACGTTACTCGTTGACCGTTGACTGTTAATATGATTAGACATTTCGAACATAAGTAATTTCCTTTTGTTCGAAATGTCATATTGACAAAATATACCGATTTGTGATATAATCATTCGAAATGCGGAGCGACTTATAAAGCATATTTGCGGAAAGGGGTACTTTATGTCCGTTTTGGGTAAATTCAAGATAATGCAGTCTGGTTTTCATCCCGAATTCACTATTTCCGAGGGTGCTTTGTCCTCTTTTTCGAATTTCCTTTGCAAAGATAAAGAATATGTTGTTTTTCCCGGTTTTTGCGATGTGCATGTGCATTTTCGTGAGCCGGGTTTTTCTTATAAAGAAACGATAAAAAGCGGCGCGCTTTCGGCGGCGCGCGGCGGCTATACCGCTGTATGCACGATGCCGAACCTTAACCCCACGCCCGACAGCGTCGAAAATATCGATATCCAGCTTGAGCTTATTAAGGATTCGGTAATTAACGTCTATCCCTACGGCACGATAACCAAAAACGAAGCGGGCAACGAGCTTTCTGATATGGAGGGCATGCGTGATAAAGCGATCGCCTTTTCGGACGACGGCAGAGGCGTTCAGTCGGATGAAATGATGCGTGCTGCAATGCTTGAAGCAAAGCGGCTCGGTAAAATGATCGTAGCACATTGCGAGGTCAATTCGCTCCTTAAGGGTGGATATATCCACGACGGCGATTATGCAAAAGCGCATAACCATAAAGGCATCTGCTCGGAAAGCGAATATGCGCAGATCGCGCGCGATATCGAGCTCGTGAAGGAGATAGGAGTTCCTTATCACGTCTGCCATATCTCTACAAAGGAAAGCGTAGAGCTTATAAGGCAGGCAAAAAAGGACGGCGTCGACATAACCTGCGAAACTGGGCCGCATTACCTGGTGCTTGACGATAGCGACCTTCAGGAGCACGGCAGGTTTAAAATGAATCCTCCGCTTAGGGGAAAAGAGGATAGGGAAGCGCTCATCGAGGGAATACTCGACGGCACGATCGATATGATAGCGACCGACCACGCACCCCACTCGCTTGAGGAAAAATCAAAGGGACTCGAAAAAAGCGCGTTCGGCGTCGTAGGACTCGAAACTGCGTTGCCCGTCCTTTATACCAAGCTTGTAAAAACGGGAGTCTTGACACTCGAAAGGCTTGTCGAGCTTCTTTGTATAAATCCGCGCAAGCGGTTCAACATCCCGATTGGAAACGATTTTACGGTATGGGACTTGAATCGCGAATTCACGGTCGATCCGAATGAATTCCTTTCACTCGGAAAAGCCACCCCCTTCGAGGGCGACCGACTTTTCGGCAGATGCATGCTCACCGTCTGCAACGGAAAACCGGTATATATTTACGACGAAAACCTAATATAGATATAGAAGTATTCAGGAGGCAAAAAATGGCAAAACGTACAGACATCAAAAAGATACTTATCATCGGCTCGGGCCCTATCGTTATCGGTCAGGCAGCCGAATTCGACTATGCGGGCACTCAGGCGTGTCTTGCTCTTAAGGAGGAAGGCTATGAGGTAGTTCTTTGCAACTCCAATCCCGCAACAATTATGACCGACACCACTATTGCCGATAAGGTATATATGGAGCCGCTTACTCTTGAATATATTGCGAAGATCCTTCGCTACGAGCGTCCCGACGCTATCGTTCCCGGTATCGGCGGACAGACAGGTCTTAACCTCGCAATGCAGCTCGAAAAGAAGGGCGTGCTCCGCGAATGCGGCGTAGAGCTTTTGGGTACCAGCAGCGAATCGATCGAAAGAGCAGAAGACCGCGAGCTCTTCAAGGAGCTCTGCCAATCCATCGGCGAACCCACCATTCCTTCCGAGATCACCTACAGCATCGAGGAAGCAAAGATCGCCGCTGAAAAGATCGGCTATCCCGTTGTTCTCCGTCCTGCGTTTACCCTCGGCGGTACGGGCGGCGGATTTGCATATAACGAAGAAGAGCTTGTTGAGATCGGACTTAATGCGTTCAAGCTTTCTCCTGTACATCAGGTTCTTATCGAAAAGAGCGTAAAGGGCTATAAGGAAATCGAATTCGAGGTTATGCGCGACTCCAATGACCACGCTATAACCATCTGCGGCATGGAAAACGTCGATCCCGTAGGCGTTCACACAGGTGACTCGGTAGTTGTCGCTCCTATTATGACTCTCTCCGACCACGACCTTAAAATGCTCAACGACAGCGCAATAAAGATCATCCGCGAATTGAAGATCGAAGGCGGCTGTAACGTTCAGTTTGCGCTCGATCCTCATTCGAGCCAATATTACCTCATCGAGGTCAACCCCCGCGTTTCCCGTTCCTCCGCACTTGCTTCCAAGGCAAGCGGATATCCTATCGCACGCGTGACCGCAAAGATCGCGGTAGGTATGGCGCTTGAGGATATTTCTATCGCCAATACCAATGCGGCGTTCGAGCCTCAGCTTGACTACGTTATCGCAAAGCTTCCCAGATTCCCGTTCGATAAATTCGCAACCGCTCCCAACACTCTCGGTACCCAGATGAAGGCAACCGGTGAAATTATGAGCATCGGCTCCAACCTCGAGGAATGCTTCCTCAAGGCAGTACGCTCGCTCGAAATCGGCGCCGACCACTATTGCCTTCCCAAGTTCACCAATATGCCCACCGAGGAAATCCTCGAATACATCCGCGTATTCAAGGACGATACCTTGTTTGGCGTTTGCGAGCTCTTCCGTCGCGGCGAATCGGTTGAAAAGCTTCACGATATCACCAAAATCACCCCCTATTTCCTTGAAGCATACAAGAATATCGTCGAAATGGAAGCAAAGATTAAGTCCAACGTCGGCAATATCGAAATCCTCAAGGAAGCAAAGAAGCTCGGCTTCTGCGACAAGATCATCGCAAAGCTTTGGGGCATGAACGAGCTTGATGTTTTCGGACTCAGAAAGCAGGAAAATATTTTCCCCGTATACCGTATGGTAGATACCTGCCACACCGGCGCGTATATTCCTTACTTCTATTCGTCCTACACCGGCGAAAACGCGTCCGTAGTTACCGATAAGCAAAAGATCGTCGTTCTCGGCGCAGGTCCTATCCGTATCGGTCAGGGCGTTGAATTCGACTATTCCACCGTTCACGCGGTTACCACTATCAAAAAATCTGGTTACGAGGCTATCATCGTAAACAACAACCCCGAAACCGTTTCCACCGACTATACCACTGCAGATAAGCTTTATTTCGAGCCCCTCACTCCCGAAGACGTTATGAACATTATCGAGCTCGAAAAGCCTATCGGAGTTATCGCATCGCTCGGCGGTCAGACCGCTATCAACCTTGCGGAACCGCTTATGAAGCGCGGCGTTAAGATCATCGGTACCGATTGCGAAGCTATCGACCGTGCCGAAAACCGCGATTCGTTCGAAAACCTCCTTTCCTCTCTCGGCATTCCTCAGCCCACGGGTAAGGCGGTTACCAATATCGAAGACGGTATCGCTGCAGCCGCATCTATCGGCTATCCCGTTCTCGTTCGTCCCTCCTTCGTTCTCGGCGGCCGTGCAATGCAGATCGTTGCAAACGAAGAACAGCTCCGTCGCTACCTCCGCACCGCGGTTGAAATCGATGAGGACAAGCCCGTTCTCGTTGATAAATATATCGAGGGTAAGGAAGTCGAGGTCGACGCTATCTGCGACGGCAGAGACGTATTTATCCCCGGCATTATGGAGCTTGTTGAGCGTACCGGTGTCCACTCGGGCGACTCGATCAGCGTATATCCCGCATTCAGCATCTCCGATAAGGTAAAGGGCACCATCCTCCAATACGCAAAGAAATTGGGTCTCGGTGTCGGCATCGTCGGTCTGTTCAATATTCAGTTTATCGTCGATAAGGACGAAAACGTATTCATCATCGAGGTTAACCCCCGTTCCTCCCGTACCGTACCCTTCCTTTCCAAGGCAACGGGATACAGTCTTGCAGATATCGCAACCGAGGTAATTCTCGGCAAGAGCTTGAAGGAGCAGGGAATTTTCGATATCTATCCCGACGAAAAGAAGCGTTGGTACGTAAAGGTTCCCGTATTCTCGTTCAATAAGATCCGCGGACTCGACGCATATCTCTCTCCCGAAATGAAGTCCACCGGTGAAGCTATCGGTTATGACGACAAGCTCAACCGCGCACTCTTCAAGGCACTTCAGGCATCGGGTATGCACCTCCAGAACTATGGCACCGTATTCGCTACCGTTGCAGATAAGGATAAGGAGGAAGCACTTCCTCTCATCCGCCGCTTCTATAACCTCGGCTTCAATATTCAGGCTACCGAGGGTACCGCACAGTTCTTGAAGAGCAACGGCATCCGTACCCACGTTCTCAAGAAGATCGGCAGCGGCTCGAACGAAATTCCCGATGCGATCCGTCAGGGCCATATCGCGTATATCATCAACACCCGCGATATCTCTGCAGACCATCAGTTGAGCGACGGCTATGAGATCCGTCACCTCGCTACCGAAAACAACGTAACGATATTCACCTCGTTGGATACCGTGCGCGTTCTTCTCGACGTACTCGAGGAAACCACTCTCACCATCTCCACAATCGATTCGCAAAGGTTTAAGATATGAAGCAATCACTGTTTCAGATTACAGAAAACGTTCATCTTACCGAAAATGTTATGCGTATGCGCCTTAAGGGCGACACAAACGCAATAACCGCTTCGGGACAGTTCATCAATATTAAATTAGACGGTCTTTTCCTTCGCCGTCCCATCTCGGTGTGCGACTGCGAAGGCGATACCGTGACGATAATTTATAAGGTCGTCGGCAAGGGTACCGAGCAAATGTCAAAAATGTCCTCGGGCACTCTTGATATCCTTACCGGTCTCGGCAACGGCTACGATACCTCTCTTTCGGGCGAAAAGCCGCTTCTTATCGGCGGCGGCGTCGGCGTACCTCCGATGTATCTTCTTGCCAAGAAGCTTATCGGAGAGGGAAAGGACGTTAGCGTCATCCTCGGCTTCAATACCAAAAACGAGGTGTTTTACGAGGAAGAATTCAAAGCTCTCGGCTGTAAGGTCGGCGTTACAACGGTCGACGGAAGCCACGGAACAAAGGGCTTCGTAACTGCACTTATGGAAAATACCGATTATACCTATACCTTCTGTTGCGGCCCCGAGCCTATGCTCAAGGCGGTGTTCAACACTTCGAAAACGTCGGGACAGTACAGCTTCGAGGAGCGTATGGGCTGCGGCTTCGGTGCTTGTATGGGATGCTCCTGCAAAACCGTTACAGGCTATAAGCGTATTTGTAAAGAAGGTCCCGTGCTTTGTAAGGAGGAGATCTTATGGTAAACACAAAGGTAGATCTCTGCGGTATCACGCTTGACAACCCCATAATACCCGCAAGCGGAACGTTCGGCTTCGGCTATGAATTTGCCGAGCTTTACGATATCAATATTCTCGGCACGTTTTCCTTCAAGGGTACCACGAAGGAGCCTCGCTTTGGCAATCCCACACCCCGTATTGCGGAATGCTCTTCGGGTATGATAAATGCCGTAGGTCTTCAGAACCCCGGTGTCGAAAAGGTTATTTCCGAGGAATTGCCCAAGCTCAAAAAATGCTTTGATAAAAAGGTTATGGCAAACGTATCCGGCTTTTCTGTCGACGAATATGCCTATACCTGCGAAAAGCTCGACAAATGCGAGCAGGTCGGTTGGCTCGAGGTAAATATCAGTTGCCCGAACGTACACGGCGGCGGTATGTCCTTCGGCACCGATCCTGAAGCGGCTTACGAGGTTACCAAGGCGGTAAAATCGGTCACCAAAAAGCCCGTTATCTTAAAGCTTTCTCCCAACGTTACCGATATCGTCGCGATCGCAAAAGCGTGCGAAAAAGGCGGTGCGGACGGAATAAGCCTTATCAATACAATGCTCGGCATGCGCATTGATCTAAACAGAAAAAAACCGATAATCGCCAATAAAATGGGCGGATTTTCGGGCAAGGCAATTTTCCCCGTAGCGGTCAGAATGGTATATCAAGTATCCTCTGCCGTTGACGTGCCTGTTATCGGTATGGGCGGCGTAAGCTGTGCCGATGACGTTATCGAAATGATGCTTGCAGGCGCAACCGCGGTCGAGGTAGGCGCACAGAACCTTGTCGATCCCTTTGCTTGCAAAACCATCATCGAGGAATTGCCCAAGGCAATGGAAAAATACAGAATCGAAAATTTAAAAGATATTATAGGAGCAGCACACAATGGGTAAGGACGTAATCATCGCTTGTGACTTTTCAAGCGCAGAAAAAACCTTTGAATTTCTCGATAAATTCACCGGTAAAAAGCCTTTCGTAAAGATCGGTATGGAGCTTTACTATGCAGAAGGTCCCGCAATCGTACGCGAGATCAAGGCAAGAGGACACAAAATATTCCTCGATTTAAAACTTCACGATATTCCCAATACCGTTAAAAAGTCTATGGCGGTGCTTTCGAACCTCGGTGTTGATATTACCAACCTCCACGCAGGCGGCACCATCCGTATGATGGAAGCGGCTCTCGAAGGACTCACCCGTCCCGACGGAACCCGTCCTCTCCTCATTGCGGTTACTCAGCTTACAAGCACCGATCAGGAAAGCATGGAAAACGATCTTCTCATCAAGGCACCCATCGATGAGGTCGTAATGCACTATGCGGAAAATGCTAAAAAAGCAGGTCTCGACGGCGTTGTTTGCTCGCCTCTTGAAGCAGGCAAGGTTCACGACCGTTGCGGTGAAAGCTTTATTACAGTAACCCCCGGTGTTCGCTTTGCAGACGGCGAAATCGGCGACCAGAAGCGTGTTATGACTCCCGAGCAGGCAAAGCTTATCGGCTCCGACTATATCGTTGTCGGCAGACCTATCACCGCCGCAGAGGATCCCGTTGCCGCATACGAACGCTGTGTTCGTGAATTCGTAGACTAATCAGAAATATAACGTAAAAAAGGAGTCCGAGCAATGCGATATATATTCGATAACGATCTTCACATACATTCGTATATCTCGCTCTGCTCAAAGGACGAAGCGCAAACGCCCGAGGCTATTTTGGAATACGCCAAGGAAAACCGACTTAAAACCGTCGCTTTGACCGATCATTTCTGGGACGCTTCGGTTTCGGGCGCAAGCGGATTTTATCAGATACAAAATTTTGAATGGATATCAAGATCAAAGCCGCTCCCACAATGTGAAGGAATTGATTTTCTCTTCGGATGCGAGGCGGATATGGATAAAGACCTCCGACTCGGAATGCCAAAGGAACGCTTCGATGATTTTGATTTCGTTGTAATGGCTCTCACGCATCTTCATATGGTTGGCTTTGCAATCTCTGAAGAGGATGCCGCCACTGCCGAGGGCCGTGCAAGAGTGTGGATCGAAAGATTCGAGCATTTTCTCAGCCTCAATCTTCCGTTCCATAAAATCGGATTGGCGCATCTCGCAACTCATCTTATTGCGAAGGGAAGGGAAATGTATCTAAGAATTTTAGATCTTCTCCCCGAGGAAAAGCTGTACGAGCTTTTCGGAAAATGCGCTCAGCTCGGCATCGGTATCGAGCTTAATTCCGCAGATATGAGCTTTGCCGACGAAGAAGCCGACAAGGTTTTGAAAATGTTCAGGATCGCAAAAAAATGCGGTTGTAAATTTTATATGGGAAGCGATGCACATCATCCCGCAGGTCTGAAGAACGCAAAGGCGATCTTTGAACGCGCGATAGATCTGCTCGGACTTACCGAAGACGACAAATATCAACTTAAACGTATATAAACGGAGGAAATTATGGAAGGCTACAAAAGAGAGTTTATTCAGTTCCTGCAATCCGCAGGCGTTCTCAAATTCGGCGATTTCACTGCAAAAAGCGGCAGAAAGATCCCTTATTTCATCAACGCGGGTGAAATCAAAACCGGCGAACAGATACAGAAATTAGGCGAATTCTATGCGAAAGCATATTTTGAAAAAATCGGAAACAAAAGAACCGTTCTTTACGGACCTGCATACAAGGGTATCTCTATCGCAGTTTCCGCGGCAGTAGCTCTTGCGAAAAACGGTCTTGACGTTCCCTTCTTCTTCAACCGTAAGGAAGCAAAGGATCACGGCGAAGGCGGCGTTTTCGTCGGCTACGTTCCCAAGGCGGGCGAAGAAATCGTTATCGTTGAAGACGTTATCACCGCAGGCACCGCTATCCGCGAAAGCATGGCGATACTTTCCTCTGTTGAAGGCGCGCGTGTTGCCGCAACCTTCGTAATGGTTGACCGCAAGGAAAAGGGCAAGACCGAAAAATCCGCTATGGCAGAGGTAGGCGAGGAATTCGGATTCCCCGTATATTCGGTCGTTGACGTTTACGATATCATCGAATATCTTGAAGAAGACGAATCCAACAAGGAAAACGTTGAACGTATCAAAAATTATCTCGCTATAAACGGAGCAAAGCAATGAGAAGCGTAATAGATATCCTCGATCTTTCTGTAAGCGAATTGGACGAGCTCATTAAAACCGCTTGCGATATGATCGAAAACCCCGATAAATATTCGGAATGCTGCCGCGGCAAAAAGCTCGCAACGCTGTTTTTCGAGCCCTCGACAAGAACCCGTCTTTCCTTCGAGTCCGCAATGCTCGAATTGGGCGGCTCTGTTATAGGCTTTTCGGATGCAAAGAATACATCGGCTTCAAAGGGCGAAACCGTTGCCGATACTGCACGCGTTGTAAGCTGCTATGCAGATATCATCGCAATGCGCCACCCGTTGGAGGGCGCACCGTTGGTTGCATCTCTTAATGCAAGCATCCCTGTAATCAACGCAGGCGACGGCGGACACGCTCACCCCACACAAACTCTCGCCGATCTTCTTACCATCCACCGCGAAAAGGGAAGATTTAACGATCTTACCGTCGGCTTTTGCGGCGATTTGAAGTACGGCAGACCCGTTCACTCGCTTATTCACGCCCTTTCGAGATATACCGGAATCAAGATCGTTCTCATCTCTCCCGATGAACTTGTGCTTCCCGAAAATATCAAGCGTGACGTTATCGAAAAGCATAATATGCCCTACTTCGAAACCGATGATCTCGAATCGGTCCTTCCCGAATTGGATATTCTCTATATGACGAGAGTCCAGGGCGAAAGATTCGACGATCAGGACGAATACGAACGCCTTAAGTCGCGTTATATCCTCAACGCCGAAAAAATGAAGAGCGCAAAATCGGATATGATCGTTCTCCATCCGCTCCCCAGAGTAGAGGAGATATCCGTTGATATCGATAAGGATGAAAGAGCCTGCTACTTCAAGCAGGTCGCAAACGGCAAGATCATGCGCAAGGCTTTGATACTCAAGCTTTTGAGCGAAGCAAAGCTCGAACACCCCGCAAGAAACAAAAATTATACCTATACCGCAACCAATCCTTGCACCCACAAGCGCTGCATCTCGCAGGTGGAACGCGGACTCGATTTTGCCGTGATCCAAAGCGGCGAAAGCAAGTGCTGTGCATATTGCGAATCGGTTATAAAAAATTAGTAAAATTGATGTTAAAAAAGGATCGATTTTTCATATTTTTGTAACGATGTGCCTTGACATAAAAATGGCGGTATGATATAATCAAAGCATAAATTTTACAGTTCTTTGCGACTGACGGAAAATTGTGGAGCACCACAAGGAAACAAAGAACTTTTAACGTTCCGAGTTGTTGATTTTACAGCTTGCGATTGCCGACCGTCTGGGCGCATTTGCTCCTTGAGTAAGTGCGCCTTATTATATTTTTCAGGAGATAAAAAATGAAAAAAGTTGGAATAGTTATGGGTAGCGACAGCGACCTTCCCATTATCAAAAAAGCAACCGATATGTTAACAACTCTCGGCATCCCCTTTGAGGTGCACGTATATTCCGCTCACCGCACACCCGAGCAGGCGCGTGACTTTTCGGTCAATGCCCGCAAAAACGGCTTCGGCGTGATCATCGCGGCGGCAGGTATGGCGGCTCATCTCGCAGGCGCCGTTGCGGCTAATACGACCTTGCCCGTCATCGGTATCCCCTGCAAGGGTCCCGTGTTCGACGGTATGGACGCATTGCTCGCAACCGTTCAGATGCCCACAGGCATTCCCGTTGCTACCGTTGCAGTCAACGGCGGTGCGAACGCGGCACTCCTCGCTGCTCAGATATTGGCGGTAGAGGATAAGGAGCTTGCACAAAAGCTCGATGAAAAGCGTGCTTGCGATGCAGACGCAGTTCTTTCAAAAGACGCAGAAATAATGACAAGATTATAATAAACACTTAAATACAGGAGATTAACACCATGAAACTCGTTTATACAGGCAAAACCAAAGACGTATTCGCACTTGACAACGGCAACTACCTTCTCAAATTCAAGGATGACTGCACCGGCAAGGACGGCGTGTTCGATCCCGGTGAAAACTCTGTCGGCCTCACTATCGACGGTGTCGGCGACGTAAACCTTCGTATGTCCATCTACTTCTTTGAAAAGGTTAATGCGGCAGGCATCAAGACCCACTACGTAAGCGCTGACCTCGAAAACACCACCATGGAGGTTCTCCCCGGTAAAGTATTCGGCAAGGGCCTTGAGGTTATCTGCCGTCACAAGGCAGTAGGCTCCTTCTACCGTCGCTACAGCGATTACTGCGAGCTCGGTCAGGATCTTCCCGCATACGTTGAAACCACCTTCAAGAACGACGAAAAGGGTGACCCCCTCGTTACCAAGGACGGTCTCGTGGATCTCGGCGTAATGACCGCACAGCAGTATGACGATATCAAGGAAATGACTCAGAAGATCACCAAGATCGTTGCTGACGATCTTTTGGAAAAAGGCCTTGTTCTTTACGATATCAAGTTTGAATTCGGTTACGATGCAGACGGTAAGGTAATGCTTATCGACGAGATCGCATCCGGCAATATGCGTGTTTACAAGAATGGGGAATATATCGATCCCATGACTCTTTCGGAACTCTTCTTCGCATAAAAACTAAGAAAGCAAGGTTTATCCCATGGGCGGATTTTTTGGCATAGCTTCGAAGCGCGATGCCCTTGCCGACGTTTTCTTCGGCACCGACTATCATTCGCATTTGGGCACACGCCGTGCAGGCGTTGCCGCGTATGATGAAAAGATCGGGCTTCAGCGCGTAATTCATAATATCGAAAGCACACCCTTCAGAACTAAGTTTGACCATATTTTAGAGGAAATGCACGGCAACACTGCGATCGGATGCATCTGCGATTCCGATCCTCAGCCTCTGCTTATCCGTTCGCGTCTCGGCACCTATGCGCTTTGCTACATCGGTACGATCAACAATGCCGAAAAGCTTATCGACCTTTGCCTTGAATCGGGACATGAGCATTTCGATGCAATGACCGGCGGCGCAGTCAATACAACCGAGCTTCTTGCGGCATTGATCAATCAGAAGCCCGATATTGTCGAAGGTATCCGCTTTGCGCAGGATCTTATCGACGGCTCGGCATCTATATTGATGCTCTGTAACGACGGCTCCTTGATAGTAGCGCGCGATAAACTCGGAAGAACTCCCGTACACGTCGGCAAGAGCGACGAGGGCTATAGCGTTTCCTTTGAATCGTTCGCCTTCGAAAAGCTCGGCTACGTTGATGAGCATGAGCTCGGCCCGGGCGAGATCATTAAGGTCACTGCGGACGGAATCACTCAACTCTCAAAGCCGCTTAACAAAAAGCGCGTTTGTGCATTCCTTTGGTCGTATTACGGATATTCAACCTCCGATTACGAGGGTGTCAACGTCGAACTGATGCGCTACCGCAACGGTGAAATAATGGCTGAAGCGGATATGGCAACAGGCTTGTACAACGATATCGATTATGCCTGCGGTGTTCCCGATTCGGGCACTCCCCACGCTATCGGATATGCCAATAAGAGCCGCATTCCGTTTGCACGTCCCTTTATCAAATACACTCCCACCTGGCCGCGCAGCTTTATGACAGCACGTCAGGCTGAACGCTCCAAGGTGGCAAAAATGAAGCAGATCCCCGTAAAAGACCTCATCGAGGGAAAGAGTCTGCTTTTCGTGGACGATTCGATAGTCCGCGGCACCCAGCTTAAGGAAACCGTCGATTTCCTTTATGAAAACGGTGCAAAGGCAGTCCATATGCGTTCTGCCTGCCCGCCTATTATGTACGGCTGTAAATACTTGGCGTTTTCGCGCAACCGTGACGATATGGAGCTTCTCGGCAGACGTATCATAATGGAGCTTGAAGGTGAAGAGGGCTTCAAGTATATCGACGAATACAGCGATTCCTCCACGGAACGCGGCAAGAAGTTCAGAAAGGCGATCTGCGACAAGCTCGGATTTGCTTCACTTGAATTTCAATCTCTCGAAGGAATTATCAAAGCGATCGGTATTGACGAATCTGAGCTCTGTACCTATTGCTGGAGCGGAAAGGAATAATTATCATGCATAACGAATCCAGATCTGAAAGCTACGCAGCGGCAGGCGTTGATATTACCGCCGGCTACAAGGCTGTTGAACTTATGAAAAAGCATATCGCACGCACCCGTAACGAAGGCTGTCTTGACGACGTCGGCGGATTCGGCGGATGCTTCGGACTTAATATCGCAGGCATGGAAGAGCCTGTTCTCGTTTCGGGCACCGACGGATGCGGCACCAAGGTCAAGATGGCCATTCTTATGGACAAGCACGATACCATTGGTATTGATGCGGTGGCTATGTGTGTCAACGATATTATCTGCTGCGGCGCAAAGCCCCTCTTCTTCCTTGATTATATTGCCTGCGGCAAGAACATCCCCGAGAAGATCGCCGAGATCGTGGGCGGTGTTGCCGAGGGCTGCGTGCAGTCGGGCGCGGCACTCATC
>JAFZDO010000002.1 GCA_017561145.1 Clostridia bacterium
GCAGAGGAGGCAAGTGCGGAAACCGAGCAGATGCTCAACATCTATGCCGATTTCTGTGAAAAGGAACTCGCAATGCCCGTGATCCGCGGCAAAAAGACCGAAAGCGATAAATTCGCAGGCGCAGAGGCAACCTATGCTATCGAAGCTCTTATGCACGACGGCAAGGCGCTTCAGGCAGGCACCAGCCACTATTTCGGCGACGGCTTTGCAAAGGCGTTTGATATCACCTATACCAACAAGGAAAACAAAAAGGTTCACCCCTTCCAGACCTCTTGGGGCGTAACGACCCGTCTTATCGGCGCGATCATTATGACTCACGGCGACAACCGCGGTCTTGTTCTTCCTCCCGACGTTGCACCCGTTCAGGCGGTCATAATTCCTATCGCACAGCACAAGGAAGGTGTTCTTGACCGTTGCCGCGAGCTTAAGGAAGAGCTTTTGAAGGCAGGCGTTCGCGTTAAGCTCGACGAAAGCGATATGAGCGCAGGCTGGAAGTTCTCGGAATATGAAATGAAGGGTGTGCCGGTACGTATCGAGCTCGGCCCGAGAGATATCGAAGCAGGCAACTGCGTTATCGCGACCCGTCACAACGGCGAAAAGACCGTTGCTTCGCTTGAAAATATCGGAGAAACCGTTAAGGAAGCGCTCGAAACCGTTCGCAAGGGCATGTTCGACAGAGCGATTGCAAACCGCGAAGCTCACACCTACCGTTGCGACTCTATCGAAGAGATCGCGAAGGCGCTTGAAGAAAAGGGTGACGGCTTCGTTTACGCACCCTGGTGCGGATGCGAGGAATGCGAGGACGAGGTCAAGGCAAAGGCAGGCGTAGGCTCGCGTTGCATTTACGACGTCGTTTCGGTTGAAGGCAAAAAATGCGTATGCTGCGGCAAGGATGCCGTTCATAACGTAGTTTGGGCAAAGGCATATTGATCTCAGGCTAAAATAGGAAGAATTTCTTCCGTTAAGCAATAAAATTTACACAAGGAGAAACAATCATGAGAAGAACGTTAAGTGCAATCCTCTCGTTGGCAATGGTTTTGTCGCTCTTTACCTTTTTGGGCGTTATGAACGTTGCCGCTGAGGTCATCGCTATTTCCAACGCTTCGCCCGCTATTACGGCAAATGTTGGCGATACCGTTGACTTTTCGAACTATTCCGTAGTTTTTGACGGAGACAGCTCCGCTACTGCCAACCTCACCTGGAAAAATGAGGCAGGCACCAAGATCACCACACTTAAAATCGACAGCAAGGGTGTTGTTCCCGTAACCGCTACAAGCGGCAGCAAGAGCAAGACTATCTATGTTGTTTCCAAGGAAAAGGACGAAACCGAATACGTTCTTTTCGAAGTTGATTTTTCTAAATATTCCAACATTTCTCAGCTTCAGAACGAGGGTTGGACCTTCCTTAATTCGAGCGACCGTTATGCGTTTAAGGACGGCACGTTCGTTCTCGGTAACATCAAAGACGACTACGCAAGAGTAATTCTTCCTTCGTGGCTCGGCAATTTCGGTGATTATGCAATCAGCACCGATCTTAAAATGCTCACCACCTCGGATACCGGCAGATGGGTAGGTATTGTTTACCGTATTCAGAACGAAAACGGCAAATATTATCCCTACTATCACCTCTGCGCACGTGAAAACACCACCAACGGCGGTATTGAATTCACCGAAAGAACCACCTCCAACGGCTGGAACGTCGTTCTTAAAAGCACGGGCGAAATCTCCTCGCTTAAGAATAAATACCAGAACTTCACCGTCAGAGCAAAGGGCAAGAAGATCAGCCACGAGATCGACGGAACTCAGGTCGCTTATCTTACCGAAGACGTTATCAGCACCTCCAAGAACGGCGTAAGCGCGGCTACCTACACCAAGGGTCAGATCGGTCTTACCATGAACTACGGTACCGTAGCGTTCAAGAACATTAAGGTCACCGTTCAGGAAACCGTTCCTGCCAAGGCTGAAAGAAAGCTTGACCTTATCAACAACGCGCGTGAAGAGATCAATCTCATCAACCCCGTTGCAAATGTTGAACAGGTTACCAAGGCTGCCGATCTTGCGGCTACTCCCGCAGGCAGCGTATTCGTTCGCACCAATTCGAGCTTTGACTTCGCGACCTTCGTAAAGGGCTGCGTTGATAACAAAAAGCTCGCTACCTATTTCATCGCAGACAAGGCAACCGCACAAAAATTCGTTACCGCTATGAAGGATAACAAGTGCAAGGACGCAAACGTTATCTCTGCAAGCGCAGACGTTCTCGCTTATATACGCAAGGAAATCGTTACCGTAAGAACCGGCTTGTTTATCGACAAGAAGATGGACTTCCACGATATCCGCGTAGCTGCTCGTAAGGCTCCCGCGACCTTCGTTGCTTACGACGACATAAGCCTCCTTTCCAAGGAAGATGTTATGGAGATCCAGGAATACGCGGTAGCGGTATGGGCGATCCTTGACGAGGATGCAACCAACCTTGACATTGTCAAAACCATCACCTACGGCGTAAACGGTATCGTTACCGCAAGCGCAGAAGATACCGCGGCTCTTATCAACAAGCACTTCGTTGAAGATTCGATGACAAGAACTCCTATCATCATCGGTCACCGCGGCAACCCCAGCCAGGCTCCCGAAAATACCCTTTCCGGCTTCATCAAGGCATATGAAAACGGCGCTGACGTATTTGAGGTTGACGTTGAGATCACCAAAGATGGCCACGTTATCATTATGCACGACAGCACCCTTAACCGTACTACTACCTATAAGGGCACTAAGACCGTTAACCAGATGACTCTCGCAGAGATCAAAGCAGAGTTTATTCTCGGTAAGGACGGCAAGGCTACCACCGAAAAGGTTCCCACTCTTAAAGAGGTTTGCGACTATTTTGCAGATAAAGACTGCAAGATCTTCGTAGAATTCAAGGGTAGCAACGCAAACAACGTTCCCGCGACTCTCAAGCTTCTTCAGGAATACAAAATGGCATATCTCGTTGACGTTATTTCGTTCAACGGCAACTTCCTTACTCAAACCCAAAAAGAATATCCCGGCATGTCCACCGGTTACCTCGTTTCCGGTCAGGATAACGGCAAGACTCCCGAAGATGCACTTGCATCCATTTATACTTATCTCGTATCCGCACAGGGTGCGAACAGTACCATTAACCCTGCAAGCGGCATCGTAAGCTCCAAGGGCAACTATGCGACCAAGGTCGTTACCGACCGCGGTATCACTATCTGGCCCTGGACCTATAATTACGGCTCCAACACCGTCGGCTTCTTCTCGGGCTGCGACGGCGTTACCACCGACGACGCTCAATGGGCACGCAACATGGCGAAATACCTCAAGGCACCCGAAAACGTATCCATCGCAGTAGGTCAGCAGCTCGTTTCGGGCGCGACCGTAGTTGAATACGGCAACGGCGAATACGTTGCAGACGGCGGAAACACCGTTGCAAGCGTTATCGAAGGCGAAGACGTTGCTACCATTGTCAACGGCAAGCTCGTAGGTCTTAAGGAAGGCAAGGCGACCGTAATTCTCGGTTACCGTGCATCTACTCCCACCGGCGGCGTATATTACGTTTATACCGAGCCCTTTGAGGTTACCGTTAAAACCGATAAGAATGCGCTTAAGGACGTTATCGATGCGGCTAAGGCTGCAAAGCGCACCAATTATATCCCCGAAAATTACGAAAAGCTTGTTGCTGCTCTTGAGGCCGCAGAGGATGTTTATGCCAAGTCCTCCGCAACCGATGCAGAAATCGAAAGTGTATGCGCGCTTCTTTCTGAGCTTGTAAACAACGTTATCAGCAAGGACGCAACATCGCTCGGCGCAGATTATACCGCTACCGCTCCCAACCGTAACGACGTTTACGATGATGACGGAAAGCGCCTTACCGACGGTGCCAAGGGCTCGATCAACGGCTCGGCTTACGCAGGCTGGGACAACACTCCCGTAGAGGTTGTCGTTGACCTCGGCGAGCTGAAGGACGTTAACACCTTTACCGTATATTCCGCATTCGGCTTCTGGGGTATTTCCGAGCTTAAGTCTGTTAATATCCAGATCTCCGCTGACGGCAAGACTTATACCGACCTCGGCGCGGCTACGAAGATTTACAAGGGTACCAACGGCACTGCGGATTCCGCTACCGTGAAGCTCAATGAGCACACCATCGTTACCGAAGATGTCAAGAACATCCGTTACATCAAGTTCACCATGACTCCCTCGGGCCACTTTGTTTGGATCGATGAGGTTGAAGCAACCCTTTCTTCCGGCGTTGTCTATACTCTCGGCGACGTTAACGATAACGGCGAGATCGAAAAGTACGACTACATCGCTATCAAGCGTGCGGTTATGGGCACTCTCGAGCTTGACGATATTCAGAAGCTCGCGGCTGACGTAAACGGCAAGGACGGCGTTGAAAAATACGACTACATCCTTATCAAGCGTCACGTAATGGGCACTTATAAGATCGGCGAATAAAAAATTCACATAAAAAAGAACTCCCGGCTCTCGGGAGTTCTTTTTTGTAATGAAAGGGAATTTATGAAAATGAAGAGGATTAATTTTCTGTTGTGACCTCGAATTTGTAGCCTACGCCCCAGATCGTTTTAAGACTCCAGGTATCCGATGCTCCTTCAAGCTTTTCGCGAAGACGCTTGATATGAACGTCAACGGTGCGGCTGTCACCGAGGTAATCAAAGCCCCATACCTTGTCAAGAAGCTGATCGCGGGTGAAAACGCGGTTGTAGTTGGATGCAAGGAAGTAAAGAAGCTCCAATTCTCTGGGCGGAAGGTCAAATGCCTTACCGCGGATCTTGAGCTCGTATTTGCGAAGCGAGATCTCGAGATTGTCAAACTTGATAAGCTCGCCGTCTGCAGTGTCGTGCTTTGCGTAACGGCGAAGCACTGCCTTGATACGTGCGAAGACCTCTTTCATATCCAAAGGCTTTACGATGTAATCGTCGGCGCCGAGCTCGAGGCCCAAAACCTTATCGATGGTTTCGCCCTTGGCGGAGATCATGATCACGGGCTTGGAGGACTGCTCGCGGATCTCGCGGCAGATCTGCCAGCCGTCCTTTTTGGGGAGCATGATATCAAGGAGAACAAGATCTGGCTCGTACATACGGAAGACGGTCATAGCCTCGACACCGTCGTTTGCGGTGCGGACCTCATAGCCTTCCTTTTCAAGATACATGCGAAGCAGATCGCAGATGTTTATATCGTCGTCGATCACCAATATTTTGGTCGTCATGGCAAATTCTCCTTATAATTAACAAATGTAATTTAAACAAAAATATTGTTTACAACTGAAATATAACACATAAAACCCTTAATGTCAAGGGGTTTTGCGAGTGGCGTTGTAAATTTATGTTAACTTTTTGTGACCGAAAAATATTACGGAAAATTACATATTGCATATTGAAAACAAATGATGTATACTATTGTGTACAAATAATGCCGAAAAAAGCGTTATTCAGAGGAGAAATTTTAATTTATGAAGCTTGGAATAGTCGGTCTGCCTAACGTTGGAAAAAGCACACTTTTCAACGCGTTGACAAAGGCAGGCGCCGAAAGTGCAAACTATGCGTTCTGCACTATCGATCCCAACGTAGGCGTTGTTCCCGTTCCCGATGAACGAATCGACCGTCTTGCGGATCTTTACAACCCTAAAAAAATCACCTATGCTACCGTTGAATTCGTCGATATTGCCGGCCTTGTCAAGGGTGCCGCAAACGGCGAAGGCTTGGGCAATAAATTCCTTTCGCACATACGTGAGGTCGATGCGATCGTTCACGTTGTGCGTTGCTTCGGCGGAAGCAAGATCATTCACGTTGAGGATTCTGTCGATCCCGCGCGTGACGTCGAAACGATAAACACCGAGCTTATCCTTTCGGATATCGAAATGCTCGAAAGACAGATAGATAAGCTCACGAAGCAGGGCAAGGGTGATAAGAGCGCTCTTGTTGATGCAGAGGTGCTCAAGAAGGTTTGCGCAGAGCTTACCAAGGGCGTTTGTGCAAGAAACGTCAAGCTGAGCGAAAGCGAGGCAGAGCTGCTTAAGACAGTGCCGCTTCTTTCGGGTAAGCCGGTTATCTACTGTGCAAACGTTTCGGAGGACGATCTTGCACGTCCCGACGAAGAAAATGAATATTTCAACGCACTTAAAAAGGCGATCGAGGGCGAAGACGCCGAAATCATTTCGGTATGTGCCGAAACCGAAGCGGCTCTCGGCGATCTCGACGCGGAAGAACAGCAGGCATATCTCGAGGACCTCGGTGTAAGCGAAACCGGTCTTTCTAAGCTTATCAAGGCTTCGTATGCTTTGCTCGGACTTATTTCGTTCCTTACCGCAGGCGAACCCGAGGTTCGTGCCTGGACCATTAAAAAGGGAACGAAGGCACCCGGTGCGGCGGGAAAGATACATACCGACTTTGAACGCGGATTTATCCGTGCAGAGGTAGTGCCGTACGAAGCGCTTATCGAAAAAGGCTCGCTTTCCGCTTGTAAGGATGCAGGTCTTGTCAGAAGCGAAGGTAAGGAATACGTTATGAACGACGGCGACGTCGTGCTGTTCCGCTTTAACGTTTGATTAAGTAGAAATTTTATAAATCTACAATAAGAAAGGATAAAACCATGAAAAAGTTTTTTGCATGTATCGTTGCACTTCTCATGCTCGTTCCTCTTTTGGCAGCGTGCGAACCCGATACTACCACTACCGAAGATTCCAGCGCAGCTGAGAACACTTCCAATTCTACCGTTTCCGGTACCGTGTCCGAAGAAATTTCACTTCCCGAAGTTGAAGTTAAGGACATGCAGGGCAGAGAATTCAACGTTCTTTGCTGGGACTGGGGCGCAGGCTCTGCATCCATTCTCGGTTATACCGGCGAAATTATGTATGACGAAGAAAACCCCTCCGCAGTTGACGAAGCTAAGAAGCAGGTTGTAGACAAGATCGAACAGGACTACAACTGCACCATCAACGGTGAAAAGACCAACACCATCTCTATCCCCACCACCATCAAGAATCAGGTAACCTCCGGTCTTCACTACTACGATATCATCTTCGATTCGATGAGTACCTCCGCAGCAATGGTTCCCGACGGAATCCTTGTTGACCTTAATACCATCGGCAATCTCGACCTTTCCGATCCTTGGTGGGACCAGAACGCTGTTAACGACCTTTCCATCGCAGGCAAGAACTACTTCGCATGCGGCGATATCAATACCTACGACGACCAGGGTACCTGGTGCATGCTCTTCAACAAGACCTTGAAGGCAAAGCTCGGTATCGAGGAAGACTTCTATCAGCTCGTTCGCGACAAGAAGTGGACCTTCGACAAGTTCAAGGAAATCTGCAAGAACAATATCACCGCAGATACCAGCGGCGACGGCATTCTTGATGAAAACGATACCTGGGCATTCGGTACCGAAAAGTACAACATTTACGTTCACGTTCTTGCTTCCGGTCAGAAGATCTCCAAGAAGGACGAAAACGACATTCCTTACCTCACCGTTGCTGAAGAACCCGAAGCAACCTACACCATCCTCGCAGACATTCTCGAATTCTATAACGATGAAAACACCGTTATGGTAGCTAACACTCCCAAGTATGAAGGCAAGAACTTCCCCAACGTTTGGGAAGCAACCGTTCACAAGGCATTCATCGAAGGCAGAGAATTGTTCTATATGTGCGGCCTTATCAACTCCGCATCCTTCCGCGTAATGGAAGACGAATTCGGTATCCTTCCTATTCCTATGTACTACGATACTCAGGACAGATACTATCACACCGTATCGGTTGGTAACTCCTCCGCTATGTCCATTCCCGTAGGTATCGAGGATATCGATGACGTTGGTCTTATCGTTTCCGCTATCGCGAAGGAATCCAAGATCCTCGTAACCCCCGCATACTATGACGTTCAGCTCAAGTATCGTGACTCCCGCGACGATGAATCCGGCGAAATGCTCGACCTCATCTTCTCTACCCGTACCTTTGATATTGCTAACACATACAACTGGGGCGACATCCGTTCCAAGTACACCGATATCAACCAGTCTAACATTGCATCCCGCTTTGAAACCGGTCTTTCCGCTGCTGAGCTCGCAATGGACAACTTTGTTGAAGACCTTCTCGAATCCAAGTAAAAACAACCGTGCTTAACGGCACAGCCAATAAGGATCAGGTGTTTCTTATGAAAAAAACAGTTACAAGTATATTGCTGTTCGCTATGCTTGCGTTGATGCTCGTAGCGTGCGACGGCTCTAATGTCGGCAATACTTCGGATGTGTCCGAAACCGTCTCCGGTGATGTCTCGGGAAGCGAAGATACTACTATCAAGACTCCCGTTAAGGATCTCGGCGGCAGAGAGATCAAGATTCTTTGCCACGATTTCGCAACAGGTCTTCAGTACCTCTTCGGTTATTCCGGTGAGATCATGTATGACGAAGAAAATCCTTCTGCGGTCGACGAAGCCAAAAAGCGCGTTGTTGATTACATCGAAAGCACTTACAATTGCACCATTGACGGTGAATTGGCGGTTACTGCAGGCGGTGGACAGTCGGTTACCGATGCGGTTAAGGCTCAGGTTACCTCGGGTCTCCACATGTACGATATCGTTTTTGAAACTCTCGGTATCGCGCCGACCTTGGCTACCAATAATTACGTTCTTGACCTCAAGACGATCCCCGGTATCAACCTTAACGATCCTTGGTGGGATCAGAACGCCGTAAAAGATCTTTCTATCGGCGGCAAGGTTTATTTCGTTAACGGTGACATCAACACCTATGACGACCAGGGTACCTGGGTAGTTATGTTCAACAAGACCTTGAAGGCAAAGCTTGGCATTGAGGAAGACTTTTATCAGCTCGTTCGCGATAACAAGTGGACCTATGATAAGTTTGCCGAGATCTGCAAGAGCAATGTCACTGCGAATACGAACGGTGACAACACTCTTGACGACTTGGATACTTGGGCATTCGGTACGGAATGCTATAACATCTACATTCAGCTTGCAGGCGCAGGTCTTAAGATAACCGAAAAGGACGAAAACGACATTCCTTATCTTACTGCACAGGCGGCTCCCGAAGAAACCTTTAACATTCTTGCCGATGTTCTTGATCTGTACAATCGTAACGACACCGTTATGGTTGCCGAAAACTACACGTACAAGAACTATCCCAACGTATACGAAGGCACCGTCCACAAAGCGTTCCTTGAGGGCAGAGAGCTCTTCTATATGTGCGGTCTTATGAATGGCCCGAGCTTCCGTATGATGGAAGACGAGTTCGGTATTCTTCCCATTCCCAAGTACTACGAGAGTCAGGACAGATATTATCATACTATCTCCTCCTACAACTCCACCGTGCTTATGGTTCCCACAACTACTCCCGATCTTGAAGAACTCGGTACCGTTATCTCCGCGATCGCAGAGCAGTCCAAGCTTTACGTTACTCCTGCATACTATGATATACAGCTCAAATACCGTGATTCGCGCGATGAAGAATCGGGCGAGATGCTTGATCTTATCTTTGCATCCCGCACCTTCGATCTCGGTTGCTATTACAACTGGGGCAGCATCCGCAGTCAGTATATGGATCTGAGCAGCACCGACATCGCTTCCCGTTTCGAGGCGATACTCCCCGTTGCGCAGACGGAAATGGAAAGCTTCATTTCTAATATTCAGGCGTCAAAGTAAAACCAAAATCAATAGAGCAGAATTGCAACGTGATTGCGTTGCAATTCTGCATTTTTCAACACAAAATATTGCATACGGTGCAATGCGTTTTTAGCTTTAGAAAGGCAGCATTATGAAAAAGATAATCGCATTATTATTGCTTGCGGCAATGCTTGTTTTCAGCTTTGCGGCTTGCGAAGCGCCCGAAACGTCCGACGATTCCTCCGCCGGCGCTAACCAGTCCGGTTCTGCAAATGCAGGAACCGATGAATCGAACGCTTCGGACGATCCTATGAACATTCCCGTTGAGGTCAAGGACCTCGGCGGCAGAGAGATCAACGTCCTTTGCTATAATTTCGGCGAAGGCTCTGCATCTATCCTCGGCTACACCGGTGAAATTATGTATGACGAGGAAAATCCCTCTTCGGTTGACGAGGCTAAGAAGATCGTTGTTGACAAGATCGAAAGCACCTATAACGTAAAGATCAACGGCGAATACAACCCTATCGGTCAGTACAACAACTCGATCATTAAAAATCAGGTAACCTCCGGTCTTCACTATTACGACATCGTATTCGACTCTCTTAATTCCGCGGCTGCGATGGCGACCGAAGGACTTCAGGTCGACCTTACCACCATCTCCACGCTTGATCTTTCTCAGCCCTGGTGGGACCAGAACGCTGTTAAGGACCTTTCCATCGGCAACAAGCTCTTCTTTGTTTGCGGCGATATCAACACCTTTGACGATCAGGGTACCTTCTGCGTGCTTTTCAATAAGACCCTTAAATCGAAGCTCGGCGTTGAAGAGGACTTTTATCAGCTCGTCCGCGATAACAAGTGGACCATGGATAAGTTCGAGGAGATCTGTAAGGACAACGTTACTTACGACTCTACCGGCGACGGCGTCCTTGACGAGCACGACACTTGGGCGCTCGGTACCGAAAGATACAACATCTTTATCCAGCTCGTAGGCGCAGGTCAGCACATTGCCGGCAAGGATGCAAACGACCTTCCTTACCTTGTTGTTGACAGAGAGCCCGAGGCAACCTATACCATTCTCGGCGATATTCTTGAATTCTATAATCAGGACAACGTCGTTATGGTAGCAAACACTCCCAAGTATGAAAATAAGGGCTATTCCAACGTTTGGGAGGCAACCGTTCACAAGGCTTTCGTAGAGGGCAGAGAGCTCTTCTATATGTGCGGTCTTTTCAACGCCGCTTCCTTCCGCGTGATGGAGGATGAATTCGGTATTCTTCCCATTCCCAAGTACAGCGAAACTCAGGACAGATATTATCACACCGTACAGTCGGGACACAACACCATGATGCACATTCCCACCACTACTCCCGACCTTGAGGATCTCGGCTTGGTTATCACCGCGCTTGCAAAGGAATCCAAGCAGCACGTTACCCCTGCTTACTATGACGTTCAGCTTAAGTACCGCGACTCGCGCGATGACGAATCGGGCGAAATGCTCGACCTTATCTTCGCGTCCCGTACCTTTGATATCGCAGACGCATATAACTGGGGCGGCATCCGCGATCAGTACCTTAAGATCGAAAACTCCAACATCGCATCCCGTTTCGACAGCACCCTTTCGGCTTCCAAGATGGTATTGGAAAAATTTATCGAGGATATGACGGGAAGTAAATAAAAAATTTAAAAATAGTACTTTAATTTTTCTCGGAAACGTGGTATAATATATCGCGTTTCCGAGTTTTTTTATTCGGAAAAGAGAAAAAGACTCTTATATTCAAAAAATAATTCTCGAAAGGATTATATTTTATGAAAAGAATTTCACAACTGTTAACCCTTTTGCTTGCGGTTGCGATGCTCGCTTCCGTGTTGGTGATCCCCACCTCCGCAAAGCAGCTTACCGTAAAGGCAAACGGATTTGACAGCGTTCGCGGTGCAGGCGAGCTTATAATTTACACACCTGCTCAAGGCACCTATACCGAAACCAACCAATGGGGTTGGGAGGCTATTATCGAGGAAAACGTGGTTGTAAAGCTTAACCATTACAACAGCGCAATTCCCGAAAACGGCTTTGTGCTTTCCGGTCACGACGATGAAGACGGCGGCAAAAAGATGGGCACCTGGATCAAAACCAACATTTCCGTCGGCGACTACGTTTATTACACTGCCGACGGACTTATAACCGTTTCGGACGTGCCGATCGAGGAAAGCGTTTTTTACGACGTTACTCACACGGTAAACAACTTTAACGGTACCCGTTATGAAAACAACCTTATTATCTATAACAAGCTTGGCGCAAGGACCGGCACCAACGAATGGGGCTATGAGGTAACCGTTACCGCAGGCGTGGTTACTTCTATGGGCGGCAACAACAGTCTTGTTCCCAAGGATAAGGGAAGCTTTGTCGTTTCGGGCCACGGCGAGGCAGTGACCTGGCTCCAGAATAACGTAAAGCTTGGTATGTCGGTATCCTATGACGAGGCAAAGAAGACCGTAACCTTCTCTTACGACGAAAACGCGGTCACCAAGGGTATGCAAATGCTCGTGCCCGACCTTAACGATCAGCTTGCCGCGGCAAGAGCGAGATACGATTATCTCGATTACAGTGCGGTAGAAAAGGCGATCAAGGATCTTGACAGCTATATTTCCGCGGCGGTCAAGGCTTATAAGAGCGACAAGGACGAGCTTAAGCTTGCCGCTGCCCGTAAAGAGGCAGAGGCTATGGCGATCGAAGCAGAGCTTCTTATTTCCGAAAGCCGCACGGTACAGTACCGCGGTGTTTGGAGAAGACCTACCGAAACCTCGGCTGCACAGGTAAAGCAGACCGTTAAA
The DNA here is from genome assembly GCA_017561145.1 of Clostridia bacterium. Classification (GTDB taxonomy): domain Bacteria; phylum Bacillota; class Clostridia; order Oscillospirales; family CAG-382; genus Coliplasma. The sequence continues at coordinate 12,479 of JAFZDO010000002.1, forward strand.
CAGCTTTACGATAACGGCATTAATATGATATGCATCGAAACGCTTTACAGCTGTACGATGATCATGCCGATGCCCAAGGACAGCCTTTTCGAAACCAATCCTCAGTTCAGACATTTCGACCTTCTTCAGGCATATATCGACGCCTGCCACGAGTTGGATATGGAATTGCATCTCTGGATGCCCATTTACTACGTCGGCGATGCAGGCTCGAGCAACATAAGATATTCGCTTGCAACCAAAAAGCCCGAATGGCTTTCGCTTTCTAACACCGGCAAGCCCTCGCACGAGGCGGGCGATGCAAGTGTCGGACTTATGATGCTCGACCCCTCCAACGAGGAAGCAAGCAACTATTTGCTCAATACCTATAAGTACATACTCGAAACCTATGACGTAGACGGCTTCCAGCTCGACTATATCCGTTATTACGAAAACGGCGCCGATTACGATATGGGCTACACCAAGGAGGCGCTCGATGCGTTCGAGGCTAAATACGGCGTTCGTCCCAAGTACGATAAGAACGCAAGCTATTGGAACGATTGGGTACAGTTCCGTTGCAACTATATCAACACCTTCGTTTCGCGCGTGAGAAAGCTTATCGACGAAACCCGTCCCGGTGTTCTTTTGGGTGCCGACGTCGTTCCCAACCCCAAGGACAGCGTTTCCCATAATTACCAGAACTATTACAACTGGCTTGAAAACGGCTGGATCGATATCCTCTTCCCGATGGCATACGGCTATGGCTATGAGGAGGACATTATTGCTCAGAACGAGCGTTGCGGCGAGAAAGCGTTCCTTTCGGTCGGCTTGGGCATCTTCGTGACCGAATTCGGCCCTGCGGATATGCAGGCTCAGGCATCCTTTGATAACTCGGTCAACACCGACGGCGCAACCTTCTTCGAGGCAAGCACCTATCTTAAAAAGCTTACCGGCGAGCACCTTTTGAAGGGCGTTTACCGCAACAAGGCTATCACCCCCACCTCCGACATTAAAAAGGCGGCAAAGGCGCAGATCGAATATGCTATCGGCAGAATCGAAAGCGTGATCGTTGCACAGGGCGGCGTTTCCTCCGAGGCGGCGGCAAAGGTGATCTCGGCGCTCAACGAGCTTTCGGAAAGCTTTACCGACAAGGACTTCAGCGTTGAAAAATACAACGCCGCAAAGACCGAGATCGAAGGCTCCAAGGGCAAGGACGCGGCGATAAGCAGAATGCTTTCCGACCTTAAAATGGCGGTCAAGGGCTATACCGTGCTTAATAAGGAGCTTGATTTGAGCGAGCTTCCCGAGCTTCCCGAAGAACCCGATTACAGTATTGACGAAAGCACTCCCGATGAAAGCACCCCCGACGAAAGCACTCCCGACGTAAGCGGCGAGGCAAGCGGGGATGAAACCGAGGTTGAATCGGAAAATTCCGAAGCAAGCACCGACACCACCGAAACCGAAGGTAGCGATTATACCGTAATCATTATCGTTTCTGTCGTTGTTGTGATCGCAATCGCAGCTTTGGCGATAGTTATGCTTAAAAAGAAGGGTAACAAATAATATGTTTAAGAGAACACTTTGCCTGTTGCTTTGTATAGCAACGACCTTGTGTTTCCCGATCATTAATGTATCTGCAGACACATCCTATACCAAGGATGTGTCTTCGGTTAATGGGACAAGGTATACCGATTACTTGGTAGTTTACACCTCTGCATACGGAAGCAATACCAAAACGAACATCTACGGCTATGAGGTCACCGTTGTCGACGGTGTGGTTACCTCGGTCGGCGGTAACAGTAGCGATATCCCCGTTGGAAATAACAGCTTTGTCGTTTCGGGACACGGTGTTATGAAGGATTGGCTGTCCGATACGGTCGTTCCCGGAATGAAGGTAACCTTTAATATAAATTCAAAAACAATAACCTTTACAAAGGATTCCTCGACAATGCTTTACGCATTGAACGTTGCGGCGGAAAAGGCGAGAGAAGCAAAACGGTTTGCTGTTAACGCGTGCATTTTCTATGATTCCTCAGCGGATGAAAAATTAAAAGCCGCAGAGGAAAAATTAAAAGCCGCAGAAAATTTAAGCGAAACCGAAATAAAAGGTCTTGTAGACGAATTTGAACGCATCGCGTATCTTTTCCGCGAACGCGAGGTCTCGGAATATCGCGGTGTATGGCTCCGCCCCGATCAGAAAAATATGTCGCAGGTAAGAAGCTACGTCAAACAATGCTACGATGCGGGCATCAATATGATCTCTATCGAAACGATGTATGCCGGAACCGTTATCTATAAGGTGCCCAAGGGCAGTCTTTTCGAGCAGAATCCTATATTTAACGGATTTGACGTTTTGGCGGCGTTTACAGAGGTTTGCCACGAATACGGAATCGAGCTTCATTGCTGGATGCCCGTGTTTTATTCCTGCAATACGTCAAACGCAAACTATAAGCGCTCGGTCGCATATAAAAAGCCTGCGTGGAGGTTGCTTAACAATTTCGGTTCTCCCATTTACAGCTATGAAAGCACGGGAATGGTGTTCCTTGATCCCGCAAATGACGAGGTTCAGGATTATCTTGCCGAGAGCTATACCTATATTCTCAAGAATTACGACATAGACGGCTTCCAGCTTGATTATATCCGCTATCGCGACAGATATGACGTTGACGATTTCGGTTATACCGCTTCCGCGATCGAAAAATTCAAAAAACAGTATCCCAAGTATAAAAGCAGTAATATAACCTTTGACAGAAGCGCCGCTTATTGGAACGATTGGGTCGATTTCCGTGCACAGCAGGTAACGAATTTTGTTTCGCGTATGCGTGATATCGTTGATGCTGTCGCGCCGGAGGTAGTGCTTTCCGCAGACGTCGGCGTTTCGATAAACGATGCGTATACTACCATTTATCAGGACAGTATTACCTGGCTGGAAAACGGCTGGCTTGATATGATCCACCCGATGGCGTACGGCTCGGGCTATTCGCATTATGCCGAGCGATTTATCGAAGCGGCAGGTGAAAAATGCATGGTCGTTCCGGGACTCGGCATATTTATGGATGAATTCGACGGTGACGATATGGCTTTACAGGCCGACGAAATGAATCTTGCAGGCTGTAAAGGCGTAGTGTATTTCCAAACCGCGCAATATTTCGGTAAGGGCGCAAACAAGGTGCTTTCCGATACGCTATATACAGAGAAAGCGCTTGCACCGGCATTGGATAACGTGAAAACGCTCAATGCAGTCCTCGGACGTTTTATCGAACGTGTCGAGCTCGCGCAGAGTAATGGCATCATTGCAAAAAATGACGCCGATAAATTGATCTTCCTTGCAAACAGCGCGATTTCAAAGGGAAGCAAAAACGCAAAAGATGCACTCGAAACGCTTGAAGGCATCGCGTCCGATTTGAGCGCGGTAAGCAATCCCGATCTTCAAAAGCGCCTTATGCTTGATATTCAAAACGCAAAGTTCGCAGCCTACCGTGACGAAAAGCCCTTTACCCTCGGCGACGTAAATGCAAACGGCGAGGTCGAAAAATACGATTACATCCTCGTAAAGCGCGCTGTTATGAAAACCGTTGAGCTGAATAACGTGCAAACCCTTTCGGCAGACGTAAACGGCAAGGACGGAGTCGAAAAATACGACTATATCCTTATAAAGCGTCACGTTATGAAGACGTTTACGATATGAAACAAAAAATCCTCGGTTTTTCCGAGGATTTTTTGTACTATTTTGCAGGTGTAAACGAATTAAGAATTCTCATAACGTCATCCCAATCGCCCGTGGGGAGCACAAGCGTATACATTACGCCATTGAGCGTTGTATAGACTGTGTAATTGGTTATGTCGGAACTGTTTCTTGACATGGTATATACAAACGATAAACCGATGCCGTCGGTGGTAGAGGTTTCAAAGCAATATCCCATGGGCATATAGCTACCTTCGGCACTTGAAGCGGTAATGCTCCATATCTTGCCGTTGCCGTCCTTTAGCTTATAAATAAAGTGCGATTTTTCGTTATGACCGACGGTTACCGAAAACGGCTTTACTCCTTCCGGCAAATATGAGGGATAGTGGTATTCGGACAGCTCGTTTTCAAAAAGCGCTTTTGTAGTTTCATAAGCCTTTATCGGTTTATCGGGTGATTCGAAGAATATCGTTGCGATTGGTTTGGCGGCGCTTTCTTCTTCATAAAACATTGTCTTGACATGCTCAACAAAATTCGCGCCGAAGGCCGAAGCGGTAACAAGCGAAAAAACAATAAAACTGAAAATCGCAACTGTTGCCGCAAGAATACGCCGTATAATGCGTTTGTAAAACACTTTTTTATTCAGAAGGAGCAGGCGGTTTATTTTTTCATAGCCCCGTTTAACTGCATCTTCATATTTTGATTGGTCAGAAACGCTTTGCGGGCTTGCCAAAAAGCGCAAAAGCTCGTCGTCTATGGCGTTGCCTTTTTCCAGTTCGTCACACATATAGTGAAAAAGCTTGTTTTTTTCACTGTCGGTCAATGAATCGAACGGCATTTTTCCGTTAAGCACCGCCTTGTACAGCAAGGTAATATCATTCATAAATATGCACGCATCCTTTCTAAAAATTTCCCGAATAAAGCATATCGCTTATCTTTTTTCTTATGTAATACAGTGTAAAACGAATCGCATCCTCGGATTTGTTAAGCTTTTTCGCGATTTCGCCGTTGCTCATTTTGCATTCGACGCTCATTCGAAGTATGGTTCGCTCATTCTCGTTGAGCATACCGATAAGTTTTTCCTTTAAGCCCTCTTTTTTCCATTGGCAAAAAAGAATATCGTCAATAATGTGCTCTTCGGTATCGAACGGATAGGATATATCGTCGTTTAGGGGAACTTGACGTTTGGAGTCGCAGGCGACACTGCGTATATGCTTTAAACAAATGTATTTAGCCGTTTTTAAAAGCCACGCTTTTGGATTTTCATGCTCGATAACTTTATCAATGCATAAGCAAAGGGTAAGAAACAGGTTTCCCAAACAATCGTCGGCGGCGGAAGGGTCAATGTTACGAAGCAAATCGAAAATCCGTTTTGCGAGCACGTCGTAATTTTCGCAAAAAAGCGTTTCGGCAAATTTTTTCTGCGTCGGATCAAGTGGCTTGTCATTATTGCTTATATGCATATTACACCCCTCCTTATCAGATAAATACCTTTTATAAAAGTTTTGAAGAAAAATATTTTGAATCTGTTAAATTTTACAATTATTTTCTTCAAATTAAAACAAATGGGTATTTACTTTATGAAGACGAAGGTTTTCGAAAAAAATAAAAAAGGAGAATCATTTATGAAACACACGAAAATTTGGCTCGCCTTTGCGTTGGCGCTTTTGCTTTCGTTATCGTTTACCGCCGCCTTTGTCGCGTTGGCAGAGGAAGACGGCAACACTTCGGTTGAGCCTCAAGCATCCGAAGCTGTATCCGTTGAAGTAGAAACTGCGGCTGATGAACAAGTCGAAGCCGAAGCAGAGCAAACACCCGAAACGAGCGACGTGGGCATCGAAGCCGACGAGGACATTTCGGTAAACGTCGAAAGCAAGCTTTTCGGCGAGGAAAGAGTTTTGCTTGTGACCGCAAACAATAATAACGATTCCGTTAATTACAGCATCGTTATAACCGTTACTTATTACGGTGCGAACGGCGAAACGCTTAAAACAGAGGTTAAGAGCTTTGAGCAGTTGCGAAACGGATACGACAAGAATTTCGTTTTCCGTCCCGGCTTTGATTTCGTAGATTATCTTATCGATATCGAAAAGACGGTTTATGAAGGCGATTGCTGGAAAACGACGGTAGATGCAGATTTTGGTTATACCTACGTTTGGGTATACGGTGACGGCAGAGATACCAGAGTTCGTCAGCATGTTTTGGTCACCTCCCACAGCGAAGAATCGCTTGTAGTTGACGATTTCGTTGTAGTTGTATTCGACGAATACGGCGAGATATTTGATATCTATTACCGCGCAGGCTGTTGGATCAACCCCCTCGACGTTCAATACAAGAACTTTGAAAGAGAAATGACCGTTCCCGAGTCTATGGTATCCTTCGAGGGCTATGACGTAAAGGTTAAGCTTGGCGGAGCGTTTATCGAATACGATATAATCGCTCCCGAGGAACTGCCCGATTACGATTATCTTATCAGCAACGGCTATATCGATCCCGTAACGGGCGCATATCGCAACTGAATAAAAAACACACTCATACTTTCTGTAAATAAGGAGCAGTCTGTTTCTGACTGCTCCTTTTCATATTTCGGACGGGCTGTGCATAGAATCAAAACAAAAACGGAGTTGGTTGCAATAAAAAACAGGGCGGGTGTTTTAATAAAGGGTGCGGCGGCGATGACTGTATTTTCGCTTGTTGCAAAGCTATTAGGTGTGTTTTTAAGGCTTTTCCTTTCGGCTCGTATCGGAAGCGAGGGCATGGGGCTTTACCAGCTTATAATGAGCGTTTACGTTATGTTTTCCACCTTTGCAACGGGAGGCTTTACGCTTTCGGTATCGCGCCTTGTTGCCGAAAAGGATCAAAGGAGTGAAGGCGATGCAAGGCTTTTAATGAAAAACGGTCTGCTTGCCTCGGCTATAATAAGCGCTGTTGCAACCGCATTGATGCTTCTCGGTTCGGATTTTATCGCAGTTGCGTTTTTAAATGATGAGCGTTGCGCCGCTCCGCTTCGGATACTCGCGCTCAGCATGCCGTTTATGGCTTTTTCGGGTTGCTTCAAGGGCTGGTTTATCGCCAAGCAAAGAATAGGCATCAGGAGCTCGTCGACGCTTTTCGAGCAGGTTATAAAAATAGCCGTCATCGCGCTTTTCCTGAACGTCGTAATGGCAGGAACAAGCGAAATCGGTTCGCTTTGCACGGGTATTGTTATCGGCGTTACGCTTTCGGAGATCGCATCCTTTGCTTATCTTTTCTTATTCTATCTGTTTCTGCGCCGAAAAAGGTATATTGCTTCCTCCGCGACCGAAAGCGCACGCGACAGTATGCGCTCGCTTATGTCGGTAACCGTACCGATATCGCTTTCGGTCTATCTTACAAGCATTTTGCACACCGCCGAAACTCTGCTTATCCCTTACGTTTTCGAAAGCTATTCGGGCGATCGAGGTGAAGCTCTTTCGAAATTCGGCATGATACGCGGTATGGTTATCCCCATCCTCTTTTTCCCATTCGCCTTTTTGTCGAGTATGGTTGCCGTTTTCACGCCCGAAATAAGCCGTCTTAATATGTTGTCCGACCGAAAGCCGATAAACGCGAGAATATCATCGCTCATGTCCTTCGTTTCGATACTTTCGGTTGCGGTCGGCGGACTGTTTTTCTTCCTGCCGAACGAGCTCGGCGATGCTTTTTACCCAAACGAAAACACCGGATACGCAATAAGAATTTTATCGCTTGTAACGCCGTTTATGTACGTCGAAACGGTCTGCGACGGACTCTTGAAGGCGATCGGCGAGCAGGTGCAAACGCTTAAATATCAGCTTCTTAACTCTGCGTTGCGTGTGACGATGATACTTTTACTCGTGTCGCGTATGGGCGATACCGGATATCTTATCCTGCTCGTCGCATCGAACACGTTTACCTATTTTCTTTGCAGAAGACGGCTTTACAAGGCAACGGGAGTAGCACCGCGTGTGTTATCGGACGTTGTTTTTCCTTTGATATGTGCAACGTGTAGCGGTTTTACGGCAAGGTTTGTTCTTGATCTTCTTTCGTTTGACTCAAAAACAGCGTCTGCGTCTGCAGGTACGTCGGTATACGTCGGCGTGTTTGCGCTCTGCCTGACGTTGTTTGCCTTCGAGCGGATCAAAAACACCTATCACAGGCTTCGCGGATGAGCATATATGCTATCGATTCGCTTTTTCGGTATCTCCCGTTAAGGGTGAATAAAGCGTTAAACTCCTTGCCGAATGAAATTTTAAGCTCCGCCTGCGAGATAAGGCTTCGAAGGGACGCTCCGCTTTCTGTCACCGTAGGTCAAAAAAATCTTTTTATCGATCAATTCGGCAGAAGCTGCGGCATCAAAAGCGGACTGCGGATCAGTCGGGCAGAGCTTTCGGAGTGCATAGAAAGACTTACTGACGGCTCGGTATATACCTATGACGAATATCTGAAAAAAGGGTTCATTCCGCTGGCAAACGGCGGCAGGGCGGGCGTTTGCGGAAGGTGCTCGCTTGCGGGCGGCTGGTCGGAGATATACAGTATAAATCTGCGGATTTCACGTTTTGTTCCCAACGCGGCTAAGGGTTTGATAAAAAGCTTTGCTTTGCAGGGGATAAAAAACACGTTGGTCTGTTCGAAGCCGGCGATGGGCAAGACGACCTTTTTAAAAAGCGCGGCGTATCTGCTTGCAAATGGGATAGGCTATCCACCGACGCGCGTCGGTATAGCGGACGAGCGAGGAGAGCTCTTTTCGGGAATATCCGATAACGGCGTGATCGACCCTTGCGTATTCTTACCCAAAGCGCAAGGTATCGAGCTTCTCACACGCGTGATGTCGCCCGAGGTTATTATTTGCGACGAAATAAGCGCAACCGAGGTAGATTCTGTTATCGAAGCGCAAAATTGCGGCGTTTCGCTCATTGCGTCTGCACATTGTGAAAGCGTTCGCGATCTTTTAAAAAGGGGAAGGATGAAGGTCCTTGCAGACCCCGACCTCTTTCCGCTTTGTGTGCTCTTGGGCTTTGACGGCGATTATAACTGCAGAGTTCTCAAAACAGAGGAGCTATTATGAATTGGCTTGGTGCTTTTTTAACGGTCGTTTCCTCGTATATTTGTGGCATTATGCTTGCAAACGGCGAAAACGAACGGCTATGTATTATCGACTCTCTGCTTCGGCTTTTTACTTATATGCACCGTCGGATATCGGCAGAAAGGCTTCCGCTTTACCGTATCTTCGTTGAATTTACGGATGAATATCTCGAAAAAAACGGTTTTTTGGAGCGTGTGAGGTCAAGCCGTCACGGGTTGGAAAACGTTTGGCAGAGTGCTGTAAAGCTATTGCCGACCGACATGGAAGTGCTCGATGAATTGGTCCGCTTCGGTGAAAGTCTGGGTATCTTGCCGCTTGACGAACAGATAAAGCGTATTGAAGTGACTTGCATATTTCTTAACGAAAAACGGGCGAAAATAAGCGGTGCGCTTCAGCAAAAACGAAAAAGCGTTAAAAGCGTGTGTCTGCTTATGGGTATCGCGATTGCGATAATCCTTTTATAGAAAGGGCGAAAATTTTGGGAATATCCTTGATACTTAAAATTGCGGGGATCGGAATCATTGCAAGCGTCGCTTGCCAGATATTGCAAAAAAGCGGTCGTGACGAGCAAGCGACCTTCGTTACCGTTGCAGGCGTTGTTGTCGTTATGCTTTTGCTTGCGGGAGAAATAAGCGGACTTTTTTCGACACTCAGGAGCGTTTTCGGGCTGTGAATATTATCACCGTATGCGCCTTCGGCATCGTTTCGGCTTGCATCATCGGTTTGGTGCGCGTTTTGCGTCCCGAGCTTGCTGTTCTTGCGGCGGCGGTCGCAGGGGTAGCTCTTACAACCTACGTTATAGCAACAATAGCACCCTTTATTTCATTCATAAAGGGCATGACCGCCGAAAGCGGAGTGCAAAGCTATTTTGTGCTGATGCTGAAGGCGCTCGCAATATCGTTCTGCTGCAAGACGTCCTCGGAAATATGCCGCGATTGCGGTGAAAATTCGCTCGCATCTCGAATCGAGCTTGCCGGTAAGGCTTCGATAGTATTGATAAGCCTGCCTGTCGTACAACAACTGTTAGATATCGCAAAGGATATGATGGGATGAAAAAAACAGCCGTCGCGCTTTTTACAATTCTTTTGTCGCTGATTTGCTTTTCGGTGAGCGCAAACGCCTATTCGAACGAAACCGAGCAATCGATCGCCGACGAGGCAGGGACAGAAGAGCTGGAAAGCGATTTTTTGAGCGAGGACGAGCTTAACGGCGATAAAAATATAAATATATTTGAAAAGGCTTTTGCGATAATAGTCGCTTCGTTCAGCGAAAACGGCCCGACGGTTATAAGGTCGTTCGGCGCGATACTTGCGGTCGTGATCTTATCTGCAACGATGCATTCGCTGAAATTCGACGGAAGCGAGGCGCTTGAAACCGCCACCGCATATATTTCGGTGCTCGTGCTTTCGGGCGTGACCTACGGGGTGCTTTATAACCTTTTTGTTGTGGTTATCGCTTCAATGGAATCGCTGACTCTTGCGATGAGCACGCTTATGCCGATAATGGCAACGCTTCACGCGATAGGCGGCACTGCGGTTACGGGTGCGGCCTCGAGCGCAGGGCTTACAATGTTTCTGTCGGTCGTTTCGATAATATGCGGCAAGGTCTTGCTTCCGCTCGTTCGTATCGCTTTTGCTCTTTGTATCGTCGGAGCAATTCCGGGGAGCATTAATTTGAGCGCAGTAACCAATCTTGTAAAAAGCACGGCGACGACTCTGATGGCGTTTGTTTTCGGACTTCTGGGCTTTACGCTTTATCTGCAAAGCACGGTCGCGGCGGCAAGCGACAACTACGTGACCCGAAGCATCCGTTTCGCATCGGGAGTTTTCGTGCCGGTGATCGGTTCGATGCTCGGTGACGCTTCGCGCACGGTGATCTCCTCTGCGGCGGTAGTAAAGGGAACCGTCGGTGCATCGGGAGTCGTGATAATCCTTTCTGCGGTTTTGCCGCCGCTGATAATGGTGGCGTTGCATAAATTACTGCTCCTGTCGTGCGCAATAATCGCAAAATCACTTTCGACCGAGCGCGAAAGCGCCTTTCTTTACGATATGTGCGGAATAATCAACGTCCTTCTGGCGCTCGTCGCAGGGGCGGGCGTAGTGTGCATTATCGCCGTTGCCGTATTTGTAAGATCGGGGGTGAGCGCATGAGCGGTTATTTTTACACTCTTCTCGTCGCATCGGTTTGCGGAACGGTTTGTATGATGCTCGCGTGGGGCGGATTTGAAAGGTACATAAAATATATCGCATCCTTGATTTGTGTTGTTTTGCTTATTTCGCCCTTGCGTGAGATCGATATAAGCGCCGCACTTTCCGATTCGCTTGATCATTCGCAAGCCGAGCCCGATTCGTCCGTCGCCGACCTATACGCAATTTCGGAGCAGATGACCGAAAATACTGCCGAAAAATATATACGTGATATCGTTTTTTCGGAATTCGGAATAAATGCGGTGTCTGCCGACATAAAGATAGAGTGGGGAAAAACCGAAGCGGTGATAAAAAATATCGATCTGGTCTTGGCAAGGAACGATATGAACAGAGCAGAGGATATAAAGCGATATCTTTTTTCGGTACTGGGAGGCGAGGTGAGGATAGTTGAAGAGTAACGAGCTTTTCGAAAAAATAAAAAAGCTCTTCGACAAGAAGGGCTTCGGCTTTGTTTTTCTTGCCTTGATTGCAGGAATTGCATTGATGCTTATACCGTCCGACGGCACGGAAATACAGGAAAACGACAAGCAAAAATCGCTTACCTCGTTTGACTATTGCGCTTTGCTCGAAAATAAGGCGAAAAGCCTTATCTGCGAACTGCCCGAAATTGATGATTGCGAGGTCTTTATAACGCTCGAAAAGGGCTACCGTTACGTTTATGCTACCGATCAGCATGTGAAAGAATCGGAAGAAAACAAGGAGACCGACAAGACTATAGTGCTTGCGCAGGGAGAGGATGGGGAAGCACCTATACTCATCGAGGAAACAATGCCCTGCGTGGCGGGTGTTGCCGTTGTATGCAGCGGCGCAAGCTATCAAACGCAGTACCGCATAATAGAGCTGATGTGCGCTCTTTTCGATATAAAAAGTAATCGCATAAGCATACAAACATAAAATTAATGCCATATATGGAGGCCCGAAATGAATATCAAGCAACAGTTTTCGCGTATTAAAGAAAAGGCAAAGAAAATCGAATGGAAAAAGATGATCGGCACAAAATCGTTTATCACGGTCGGATGCATTATGCTCGTGTGCGTCGCCGTTCTCGTAAGCTCGCTTGCAAGCAGTCCCGATGCGAACACCCAAAACGACGGCGGAGACCGTTTGCTCGGCAATGCGTTGCTCGTTGATACAAGCGTAGACGTTGACGCTTCGGTTGAAACGAGTAAGCCCGCGGATACCGACGTAAATGCAAATCCCGAAACTGCCGAGGATTTCTTCGCAATGGCGATAATCAACCGCACGCAGGTGCGCGACTCTGCGCTTGAGGTGCTTCGCGAGATCGCCGAAAATCCCGACAGCCTGCCCGATGCAAAGGAGGATGCGCTTGAATCTATCGCCGAGATTGCCGACGATATGTCTGCCGAAGCGAATATCGAAACGCTCGTCAAGGCAAAGGGTATCGGAGATTGCGTTGCCGTTATCAGCGGCGATAATTGCTCGGTGATCGTCAATCAAAAGAATCTGCTCCCCGACGAGCTTACCCAAATTACCGACATCGTATTCGAGCAAGCAGGCATCCCCGTCGCGAACATAACGGTAGTAGAAGCGAAAAAGTGATATATGTGAGATATTACGAGGGAGGGCTTTTTGCAAAAAGCCCTCCCTCGTGCTCCCTCCCAAAAACTCTTGGAAATTAAACATACAGTACGTAAAAAGAAGGCACAACAAATTTGCACCTTCTTATAAAACCGTTATTCAAGCTCGTCTATTCTGCTTTCAAGGTCTGATATCGTGTCTTCGAGATCGTCGGTCATCGATTCGACGTCGTCAAGCTTTTCTTCTATATTCCTAAGTCGATTCAATATCTCCTTGAGAATTGCATTGTCGGGAGTGTCGTATTCGGGATAAAGCTCCTTGCGTGCGGTATCCGCCCATTTTATTATTTCGGGCCAATCGCGAACGTCCGAATCCTGAAGCTTTATGTCAAACTCCTCCTCGAACCGCAATCTTGCGCGCAGAAGCGACGGGTTTTCGGTAGACTTGTTAATAGCTTCGGAAACGGTATTCCAAACGTCTTTTTCATTTTGCGGAGCTTTAGGAGAAGCGCTGACCGTATTGTTGCCCTTATAGATCATACCGTGATCTGCCAAAAAGTTTGACATTTCGGGCGTAAATTTCAAAGCATGTGCCGAAAGTACGTAGATGTCAAGGTCGTTTCTTTCGACGCGTTCCTTAATACCGCTTTCAATTATCGAAGCGTCGCTGTGTTGGAAGAATAACATAATATCCCACCAAGCCTGCGCGTTGTTTTTAAAATAGTCGGCATAGCCGAGGAAGAGCTTTGAAACGTTCCGTCTGCCGAGCAAGCCCCACCAACCGCCGAACGAACCCGTTCCCTTGCGAACCGCAAATTTAATGCCCTGATGCACCAAAACCTCGGAAGGGAATTCGGTTATAATGCTTTTCCAAACGTTCCAAGTGTCGTAAATTGCGACCATGTGGTCAAACATATCGTTGATAAATTCGAGATCCTTGCAAAGAACCAACAGCTTGCCGGCTCTTAAATATTTTTCATTTTTCTGCCGCCAATCGGCAGTCGTATCGGCAGACGAAATATATTCAACGACAGTACTTTGAAGAGTCGGCTCGTCAACGTATTTCGCGAGCGAAACGTCGCCGCTTGCGAGCATTTGCTTGCCTATGTGACCGAGATATTCTTCACTTGCAAAGCGGAAAAGCATCGTTGCCGCCGAGGTCCCTTTTTCGGCGACGATCGTGTCGATTGCGAGAGCAAGCGTTTCCTTCGACATATTGGGCGCCAATGCATAAATCTCGCCGACGCGCGTCTTGTCGATAAGCGCAAAATACGCCTCGTCGGCAGAGCTGTTTGTCGTGGGAGCAGTGCTCGGTTGGCTTTCGTATAGGGTATTAATAAGCTCCTCGGCAGGAGTTTCGATAGCAAGCGCAATATCGCCGATCTTGCTGATTTCGGGCAACGCTTCTGCGCGTTCCCATTTGCTTACCGCTTGGTGCGAAACGCCTACAAGGTCGGCAAGCTGGTCTTGAGTTAATCCCTTTGCCTTTCTTTTAACAGAAAGCAGATCGGCAAATTTTTTCATATTGAACATTTTTGTTACCTCCGTTTATTAAAGCGTGAGGAAGGCCTTTCCATGCATTAAGTGTAGCCGAAAAAGTTTAAAAAATCAATAAACTTGTGATAGAAAACACAAAAATGAGGTTGCAAATTTTGCAACCGACGGTAGAACGAGAGATAAGTATAACCCCGTTGTGGCGATTTTCGTATCGTCTATGTAATTTGTTTTTAATTTGTATTAAGAGCTTTTGAAAAAAGAGCGCGAGAGAAAGACTTTTTCAAAAGTTTTTCTCTCGCTAATGACCCAAAACAAAAATTACTTATCCAAATAAGCGTTTGCCGCAAGTGCCGCGGTTGCGCCGTCTGCGATGGCTGTTGCGATCTGGCGAACACCCTTTGTGCGGCAGTCGCCTGCAACGAAAACGCCTTCTGTCGCGGTGAGGCATTTTTCGTCGGATACGATATAACCCCACTTGTCGCGCTCTGCAATGCCGTCTGCGATAGCGGTGTCGGGTGCAAGACCGATAGCAACGAAAACACCCTCGAAATCGAGCTTGGTTTCAAGTCCGTCGGAAACGCGTTTTGTCATAATGCCGCTGAGCTCGCCGTTTTCCGAAAGGAATTCGGTTACAACGGTGCCGAAAATTGCATTGACGTTGGGCTTTGCCATAAGTGCTTCCGCAAGACGGCTTTCACCCGTGAAATTGTCGAGATTTTGAATAACGGTTACGCTTTCGCAAAGGTCGGAAAGAAGGATAGCCTCCTGAAGCGCCGAGTTGCCGCCGCCGATGACCGCAACCTTTTTGCCTGCGTGGAACGCGCCGTCGCAAACTGCGCAGAAGGAAATGCCGTTGCCGATAAGATCGGTTTCGCCCTTAACGCCAAGAAGTCTGTGCTTCGCGCCCGTTGCAATGATGATCGCCTTTGCCGAATGCTCGCCGCAATCGGTCTTAACGGTTTTTGTGCCGTCGGGGTTGACGCTTATCGAAACGACCTCTTCAAGCTCGACTTCTGCACCCTGTGCGAGTGCCTGCTCGACAAGACTGTCGGCAAGCTCGGTGCCCGAAACGGAGATGAAGCCGGGATAGTTTTCGATCTTCGGCGAGAAGGTCATCTGTCCGCCGAAGCTTGTTTTTTCAAGAATAAGAACGCTTTTGTTAGCGCGGAGCGCGTAGATAGCCGCAGTTAATCCGGCAGGTCCTGCGCCGATAATGATTATATCATGCATAAAATTAACCTCATTTATAAACCCCCGAAAAATATTTTCCGGGGGTTTATTATTTTATTGTTTTGTTTTAGTTTCCGAGGTACTTTTTAATGTTGGAAACGTTAACGATCTTTTCGTTGCCGACTACAAGAGTGGGAGCCTGCTTAAGACCAAGCTGCTTTGCGAGCTCGGGCTCGTCTTCAACGTAAACCTTGCGGTAGTTGATATTAGCCTTGTCGAGGAGCGATGCCGCGATACGGCAGTTGGGGCAGGTCTTGGTTGCGAAAAGAATGGTTTCATCGATGCTTGCACAGCAATCGCAGGTTTCTTCCTTCTTTGCAACGTCAGCTTTTATATCGGTCTTGTTAAGAACGTCATAAACTATGCGGTCCTTATATTCCTGGCTCTTGCCGTCGTTCCAGTTCTGAACGGGGCGGTAGTAACCGGTGATACGGCTGTAAACCTCTGCGGTTTCACCGCATTCGGGGCAGGTGAAGTGCTCGCCTGCGATATAGCCGTGCGACTTACATACCGAATAGGTGGGAGAGATGGAATAATAGGGAAGTCTGTGGTTTTCTGCGATCTTGCGAACGAGGTTAGCGGCAGATTTCCAATCGGGAAGCTTTTCGCCGAGGAATGCGTGGAATACGGTACCCGAGGTGTAAAGGGTCTGAAGCTCGTCCTGAATGGAAAGTGCTTCAAAGATATCGTCGGTGTAGCCAACGGGAAGGTTCGAAGAGTTGGTATAGTAGGGAGTGCCGTTTTCGTTAGCGGTAGCAATACCGGGGTAACGGCTTACGTCGTGCTTTGCAAGACGGTATGCGGTGGATTCTGCGGGAGTAGCCTCGAGGTTGTAAAGGTCGCCGTATTTTTCCTGATAGTCGGAAAGTCTTTCACGCATGTGGTTAAGAACGCGCTTGGAGAATTCCTGAGTTTCTACGCTGGTCATATCCTTGCGGATCCACTTTGCGTTAAGACCTGCTTCGTTCATACCGACAAGACCGAGAGTGGAGAAGTGGTTGTCGAAGGTGCCGAGGTAACGCTTGGTGTAGGGATAGAGACCCTCTTCCAAAAGCTTGGTGATGATGGTTCTCTTGATCTTGAGCGATCTTGCCGAGATGTCCATAAGGTGGTCAAGACGCTTCATGAAATCCTCTTCGTTTGCAGAGAGGTATGCAATACGGGGCATATTGATGGTAACAACGCCGACCGAACCGGTGCTTTCGCCGCTTCCGAAGAAGCCGCCCGACTTTTTGCGGAGCTCACGGAGGTCAAGACGGAGTCTGCAGCACATCGAACGAACGTCGCTGGGCTCCATATCGCTGTTGATGTAGTTGGAGAAGTAGGGAGTACCGTATTTGCTGGTCATTTCGAAAAGAAGCTTGTTGTTTTCGGTTTCGGACCAGTCGAAATCTGCGGTGATGGAGTAGGTGGGGATAGGATATTGGAAGCCGCGGCCGTTTGCATCGCCTTCGATCATGATTTCGATAAACGCCTTGTTTATCATATCCATTTCGGCTTTACAATCCTTGTACTTGAAGTCCATTTCCTTGCCGCCGACGATACAGTTAAGCTCTGCGAGGTCGTTAGGAACGGTCCAGTCGAGCGTGATGTTCGAGAAGGGAGCCTGAGTACCCCAGCGAGAAGGAGTATTTACGCCGTAAATGAAGGATTCGATGCACTTCTTAACCTGATCGTAGGAAAGGTTATCAACCTTTACGAAGGGAGCAAGATAGGTATCGAAGGAGGAGAACGCCTGAGCGCCTGCCCATTCATTCTGCATGATACCCAAGAAGTTTACCATCTGGTTACAAAGAGTTGCAAGGTGGCTTGCGGGGGAAGAGGTGATCTTGCCGGGAACGCCGCCCAAGCCTTCCTGAATAAGCTGCTTAAGAGACCAACCTGCGCAGTAGCCGGTAAGCATCGAAAGGTCGTGGATGTGAATGTCTGCATTGCGGTGTGCGTTTGCGATTTCATCATCGTAAATTTCGGAAAGCCAATAGTTTGCGGTGATAGCGCCCGAGTTGGAAAGGATAAGACCGCCGACCGAGTAGGTAACGGTGGAGTTTTCCTTAACACGCCAGTCAACGTTCTTAACGTATTTGTCTACCAATGCCTTGTAGTCGAGCATGGTGGACTTCATGTTACGAAGCTTTTCTCTTTGGCGACGGTAAAGGATGTATGCCTTTGCTACGTCAGCGTAGCCTGCCTGTGCAAGCACGCTTTCGGCACTGTCCTGAATGTCTTCAACGGCGATAAGGCCGTCCTTGATCTTGCCTTCGAAATCCGAGGTAACTTTGAGTGCGAGGAAATCGATAACACTGGGATGTGTGGGTCTTTCGCATGCTTCGAATGCTTTTTCGAGAGCAGCGGCGATCTTTTTGATGTCAAATTCGGCTGTTTTGCCGTTGCGTTTTACAACCTGATACATGATCTGTTACCTTTCTATAGTTAAAAATTTTTATTTCTATATAAAACCTGCGTAATTTCACAGGATAGATTGCGCGTCGGTCGGCAAGATAGAGGATAACATAATCTTGCGCTCTTGTCAATAGAAAAACACAAGATATTGTGGTTTTGTTAATTTGCACAATATCTTGTGTTCAATTTGGCTATTTTTTCAACGGGTATTTTGACGCGTTAAAACGGTACTAAATTCCCCTTGCCGCGGCGTGTGGGACGTTTTTCCTTACTGCCGCAAGCAGTTTTTCGGTTTCTGACGCGTTAAAAGCTTCAAAACCGTTTTTTATCAAATCGCCCGAATCTATAAACTGCTGAATGAAATAACGCTTTGCGCCCGATATCCAAACGCCTATCTTTTCAAAGTCGGACACAATATGTAGTCCCTTAACGGCAGTCGTGCGGAATTCATAATCGATTCCCGAGCTCATAATAAGCTCAACGCTTTGCTTTGCGGGCGCGATATCGATACCGTCGATGCCGACTGCTTTTGCGTATCCCTCGGGCGAGGACTTGATATCCATTGCGATATAATCGACCAAGCCTCTGTCGATGACCTCTTTTAACCGATCGGGGAAAAAGCCGTTTGTGTCAAGCTTAATTTTATATCCGAAGCTTTTAAGGAATTCTATAAATTCTATCGAATCCTTTTGCGCCAAGGGTTCACCGCCCGTAAGGCAGACGCCGTCAAGGATCCCTTTGCGCTTTTGCAAAAATGCGCCGAGCTCCTCTTGGCTTATTATATTTTCGGGCTTGCGCACGACGAGTCCCGCGTTGTGGCAAAAGGGACAGCGCAGATTGCAGCCGTGTGCAAAGACAGTGCAGGCGACAAGTCCTGGGTAGTCAAGCAGGGTGGTTTTTTGAAGTCCTTCGATTATCATATATAACCTCTGAAAATAGTGTAGGTCGTGTGTATTATACAATATAAGGGTGAAAAATTCAATATCATCTTGAAAAGCGGATAAAAATATTGTATTCTTTTGTTGGGAAAACAAAACGGAGGTAAAGCATGGATTACAGAGCAAAGAAAAAAATAAAGCGCATAGTGACGTCGTCGATTGCAATAGCGGCGATCGGCTTTGTTATCGCGGGGATCGTGTTGCTTTCCACAATTATATACCGCCGCACCGTCTGGAACGATTTTTTGATGGATTTTGCCGGTACTGTTTATGAAACGCAGGAGGTCCGTGTCGAAAGAGATGACGGCAGCGTAAGGTTAAGCGACCACAATAAACGCAGTCTTTACAAATTGCTTACCACCGACAGCTTCGGCTTTGACCTGTTTCGCCCGAGCGAAATAACCGAGAGTATATTCGTTTATTTCGATAACGGAAGCGAAATGGAAATTTGCGGCACCGAGGATGGCTTCGTTTGGGTCGAGCTGTATTGCCCAAACGGCGAGGATTACAAATTCATGTTAGGTCAGGGCGTCAGCTTTTCTCATATCAAAAATATAACCTCTGTAAAGGGCGGCGCGGTAGCCAACGAGCCGTGGGCAGATAAAGAATAAATATAAAAGGGCAGGAAGAAACCTGCCCTTTTATTTTATTTAAGGAAGAGACATTTGAAAAATGCGCACAGAACCGAATAATAGGAAACCTCCTCGACTGCATTTGCCGTGTATATCGGCGCGCGCCCGATCTCGTTTCCGTTTCGGTAATATGCGACGTATCCGACCTCTGTGCCCTCTAAAACGGGTGCTTGTAAGCTCTCGCTGACAAAGTGCTTTGCTTCGGTTTGGCTGCTTTTGCCCTTTTCGATAAGTATATTTATCGGCTCGGTTTTGATATTAACGCTTTTTTCGACTCCGCGCGTTACGCTTACAGGCTCGAGATTCGGCACCTCGGGCGTGAGGATCGAATAGTTTGCAAAGCCGTAATCGAGCATACCCTTTGCGGCGGCAAAGCGCTTGTCGCTCGTTTCTGCACCCAGAACGACCGCGATAAGGTGCATTCCGTCGCGCTTTGCGGTGCCCGAAAGACAATATTTCGCCTCGCCCGTAAAACCGGTCTTCATACCCGTTGCGCCCTTGTAAAATCGGATGAGCTTGTTTGTGTTTGCGAGCCCGAACTTGCCGTCGCGAATCGTGTCCATCCAGATCCCCGTGTATTTAAAAACAAGCTCGTGCTTCATCAGTTCGCGGGTGATGAGGGCGATATCATAGGCGCAGGAGTAATGGTTTTCGACGGGAAGACCGTTCGTGTTAACAAAATTGCTGTTTTCGCAACCGAGCTCGCGTGCGCGCTCGTTCATCGCAGAGATAAACGCCGCCTCGCTTCCGCAGATATGCTCGCCCAATGCAACCGTAGCGTCGTTCGCCGAAACAACGATGACCGATTTTAAAAGATCCTCAACGCTCATCGTTTCGCCCGCTTCCAAAAACACCTGCGAGCCGCCCATGCCTGCGGCGTATTCCGAAACGGTAACGCTGTCTTGGAGGCTTATTTTGCCCTCGTCTATCGCTTCAACGACGAGCAAGGTGCTTATGACCTTTGTTACCGATGCGATGGGCAGATGCTCGAATTCATTTTCGGCGAAAAGCACCTTACCGGTCGAATATTCCATAAGCAAAAGCGCCCTTGCGTCGCCGTTGCTGACGTATTCCGCGCCCGTCGGCTCGAACCAATATTCGCCGATGTCGACGTCATAAGGATAAACGCCTGCCGTTTCGGTCGCGCTTGCGTTTTGCGAGGACAGGATCAGAAGAACGATAATGATCGCCAAAAACAGTTTTTTCATAAAAAAGTATCTCACTTTCGGTTTGTTCGGTAAATTATATTCGAAAAAAATTAAACATATTACCGACAAAAGCGAGAAGAAAAACGAAAATTTTAGCGAAAAAAGTTTGAAAATTCTATTGTAATTCAGACGACGAACTGATATAATATTTCATCATAATTTTAGTTTTTTCGAAAAACTGGAGGATAAAATCAATGCAAAACAACCTTCGCCCCGAATCTATGGCTCGTATCACAAATTTTGAACTTGCCAACGCCTTTATCGACGAGCAGATCGCCGAAATCCGCGCGCAGGTTGGAGATAAAAAGGTGCTTTTGGCGCTTTCCGGCGGTGTTGACTCGTCGGTAGTTGCCGCTCTTTTGGTAAAAGCCATCGGCAAGCAGCTCGTTTGCGTTCACGTTAACCACGGCCTTATGCGTAAGGATGAATCCGAAAACGTTATTAAGGTATTTAAGGATGAGCTCGATGCAAACCTTATCTACGTCGATGCAACCGACCGCTTCCTCGATCTTTTGAACGGCGTTTCCGACCCCGAAAGCAAAAGAAAGATCATCGGTGCTGAATTTATCAACGTCTTTGCCGACGAAGCAAGAAAGCTCGAAGGCATTTCCTATCTCGCACAGGGCACCATCTATCCCGATATCCTCGAAAGCATTAAGCAGGCTGAAGGCAAAAAGGCGGTTAAGTCGCACCACAACGTCGGCGGCTTGCCCGAAGACCTTAATTTCGAGCTTGTTGAACCTATCAAGCTGCTCTTTAAGGACGAGGTTCGCGTTGTCGGCGAAGCACTCGGCCTTCCCCACGCAATGGTTTACCGTCAACCGTTCCCCGGCCCCGGACTCGGCGTTCGTTGCCTCGGCGCAATTACTCGCGACCGCTTGAACGCGTTGCGTGAAGCAGATGCTATCCTCCGCGAAGAATTCGATATCAACGGCCTTGCCGAAAAGGTATGGCAATATTTCGTAGTTATTCCCGATATCAAATCGGTCGGCGTTAAGGACGACAGCCGCTATGAGGGTTGGCCCGCGATCATCCGCGCCGTCAATACCGTCGACGCTATGACCGCCACCATCGAAGAAATTCCCTATGCAGTGCTCCATAAGATCACTTCGCGTATCACCAACGAGGTAGAAGGCATCAACCGCGTCCTCTACGACCTCACCCCCAAGCCCTCGGGCACTATTGAGTGGGAATAAAGGTCAAAATTCTCTCAGTTCTTTGAGAGATAGACAATAATCATAAAACCATGTTTTGAAAGGTAACTATATATGAAAGATGTCAAAGTTTTACGTTATTATAGTCAAACCGCAGGTGCAGATATTTCTTTTGTTAAAAAAGTTGGTAGTTGGGGTTCCCTTCAGGAAAACAAGGCGATAGAGGAGTTTCTTTTACCCTACATAAATGAGGGGTACAGAATTGTACAATTCAATGGTAATTTAAATGATTGTATAATAATTTTGCAGAAGGATTAATTGTCTAAAGCACATAGCTCTTTGAATCACTGATACCATTTTGATACCGTTTTTTTCGTAGACACCATAGATAAAGCGAAAAATATCGGTTAAATAACCCGAAAAACCGCGCGAAAAGACCTAATTTCACTCAATATAACGCTAATTTAAGCGAGTGGGAATAATACAAATTGGCTAACAAGTGCCCGAAACCCTTGGAAATGAAGGGCTTTCGGGCATTTATGCAATTTAGGAAAACGCTGTTGCAACACTTTTGCAACGCGTAATGTTAAATTTGCAAAAAAGACAGTTACCGATGAGACACTAAAAACGACCGAACAGACAAAAAACATCATTTCTTCTTTTTTATTTGTTATTATGAAACAGTAAGTGAAAAAGGAGGATGAGATATATGCAAGAAATAAAGACTACTCGGCTTGTCAAGCAATATAAGAATCTGACTGCTGTAGACAAACTGGATTTAGAAATTCGGCAAGGCGAATTATTCTCTCTGCTCGGCGTAAACGGTGCCGGAAAGACCACGGCAATCAAAATGCTTTCCTGCCTGACAAAACCTACGAGCGGAGATGCTATTGTAGGTGGATACAGCATTACAAAGGAACCCGAACAGGTAAAGCGCTTGATTGGTGTATCTCCGCAAGAAACCGCAGTTGCTCCTAACCTTTCCGTCAAGGAAAACTTAGAGT
Source organism: Clostridia bacterium (assembly GCA_017561145.1). Taxonomy (GTDB): domain Bacteria; phylum Bacillota; class Clostridia; order Oscillospirales; family CAG-382; genus Coliplasma. The sequence goes on from JAFZDO010000002.1 coordinate 35,031, forward strand.
TGATCTGCGGTATTCATGGTTTTTCAAAAGAAAAAACGGTAGCAAAGATACAGGAGCTTTCTGATCAGTTTTCCCTTGACAGTGTTCTTCTGAGGAAGGCCGGTAAGTTATCCGGTGGCTGGCAGCGACGTGTCAGCATTGCTATGGCATTGATCAGCGAACCCAAAATTCTGTTCTTGGACGAACCCACGCTTGGTTTGGATGTTCTTGCAAGGCACGATCTTTGGGAGGTGATCCGCTCTTTGAAGGGCAGGATCACGATCATTTTGACTACGCATTATATGGAAGAAGCCGAGGCGCTCTCCGACCGCATAGGCGTTATGAAAAGCGGCAGACTTCTTGCGGTAGGAACAGCAGAAGAATTGAAAGCAAAGGCAAACGCAAACGATTTTGAAGCCGCCTTCGTTTCTATTGTAAAGGAGGGTGCGTAATGAGAATGATGACTTTTGCCAAGAGATGTGCCAAAGAGATTTTGAGAGATCCGATCAATCTTGCTTTTGGGTTGGGGTTCCCCTTAGTCTTGTTAGTGCTTTTAAGCGCTATTCAAGCGAATATTCCGGTGAACTTGTTTGAGATCAACGCACTGACTCCGGGTATTACCGTATTCGGATTGTCATTTATGACACTTTTTTCAGCAACCTTGATTGCAAAAGACCGCGAAAGCGCCCTTTTGCAGAGATTGTACACAACACCCCTTACGGGATTTGATTTCATTATGGGATATATGCTCCCGATCCTGCCCATCGCGATCGGGCAGACCGTGATTTGCTATTTGTTTGCGATTCCTTTGGGACTCGAAGTTAGCGTAAACATTATTTATGCAGTTATTGGCATTATCCCAATGGCAATTTTTAATATTGCACTCGGACTTTTGTGCGGCAGTGTTTTGGGAGCAAAACAGGTTGGCGGTATTTGCGGAGCACTGCTTACCAATCTTTCTGCATGGTTTTCGGGTGTTTGGTTTGATTTGAATCTCGTGGGAGGTGCTTTCAAGAAAATAGCAAATGCACTTCCGTTTGTTCACGCGGTAGAAATGGAAAAAGCATTATTTAACGGAATTTTCGAGAACGCAGCTTCGCACATACTGCCGATTGTTCTGTATAGTGTTCTGATAACAGCGGTGGCAGTGCTCTGTTTCCTTAGGCAAATGAAAAAACAGTAAGGATTTGAGGCGATGAAATACAAGCTTATTATCGACAAAAACGCAGACGAGGAAATCATAGCAATCGTTCATGCGCCATCATCTTTGACACAGCAGATAGAAGATCTTGTCAGTAGTTATTCCGGTGCGGAGGGCATTATGGGATACAGAGATGATGAGATGCGGAAGCTGGAGTTTTCTCAAATCGAATGTATTACCATAATTGACAGAAAAGTGATTGCCGTTGATACGGACGGCAACCACTATTCGCTCAAAGACAGACTTCGTGATTTAGAGGATATTCTGCCCTCTTATTTCATCCGCATTAACAAGTCTACTCTTGCCAATGAACATCGCATTCAGAGATTTGACGCTGTATTCAGCGGTGGCATAGATGCCGTATTTCGGTGCGGCTATCGGGAGTATGTTTCGAGGCGTTGTTTTGCGGAAATCAAAAGGAGGTTTGACAGAGTATGAAAAAAATTGTTTTGGAATTTTTGCGCCGTGGCTTGATTGCTTCCGGTATCGGTCCGATTGTTTTGGCTATTGTATATCTGATATTGCAGCAGACTTCCGCTGTTGAAACGCTATCTGTAAATCAGGTCTGCATCGGAATATTTTCAATCACTGCACTTGCCTTTATTGCGGGAGGTATGAATGCTATTTATCAAATCGAACGCTTGCCCTTGATGATGGCAATTTCGATTCATGGCGGCGTTTTATATATCGGCTATCTCGGCACTTACCTTCTCAACGATTGGTTGGACTTTGGTATCATTCCGATTGTAGTTTTTACGGCAATTTTTGTTGTAGGTTATGTCGTTATTTGGGCGATCGTTTATTCCATTATCAAAAGGAATGCCGCAAAGCTCAATAAAATGCTGAAGCAAAAACAACAAAGCGCAAAAGACGTTTTGTAAAACAGGTAATACGGCATATAAACCCCGCAATTCTTTATAATATAATATTTAGGGCATAAATAAGCAAAACAAGATTCCCGAAAAGGTGTTCAAGGAGCGTATATGTATAAAAAGGTATATATTGAAATCACGAATATATGTAATATGAATTGCTCCTTTTGTCACGGGCATAAAAGGGCGCCGAGACGGATGAATTCGGACGAATTTTCGCTTGTTCTCGATAAAATAAGCGGTCTTACCGAATACATCTATTACCATTTAATGGGCGAGCCGCTGACTCATCCCGATCTGCCCGATTTTATAAAAACCGCAACAAAGCGCGGATTTAAGTCGATCATCACCACAAACGGAACTCTTTTGGGTAAACACGGCGACAAAATACTTTCCGCAGGTGTGCATAAGGTCAACATCTCGCTTCACAGCTTTGAAAAGGGAAGCGATGCCGACCACGAAAGCTACGTCGTATCGCTTGCCGAATTTGCGAAAAAAGCGGCAGAAAATGGCGTTATAACCGTTTTTCGGCTTTGGAACAAGGGCTTTGACAGCGGCAAAAACGCATCGTCGATCGAGCTTCTCAAGAAATACATTTCCGGCGAGTGGGCGGAGAACACACGCGGTATAAGAATAAGAGAAAAGCTTTATTTGGAATACGGCGACCGCTTTGAATGGCCCGATGCCGATGCCGAAATAAAGGGAAACAAATTCTTTTGCTACGGTCTTAAGGATCAGTTCGGCATACTTGCCGACGGAACGGTCGTGCCCTGCTGTCTTGACAGCGACGGCGTTATTAATCTCGGTAACGCTTTTAACGAGGATATCGAAAGCATTCTCAATTCCGAACGCGCGGTTAATATCGTCAACGGCTTCAAATGCGGGAAAGCATCCGAGGACTTATGTAAACGGTGCGGATATGCACAAAGATTCGTTTGATTTTTAAAGAAACAGAAAAAACCTCAATGCCGCAAATAGGCATTGAGGTTTGTTTTATATATCTATCTTATATTCGCCGTCGATGAGGATGTAATTGACGTTATGCTTTTTGGCAAGAGCGAGAAAGGTTGCGTTATCCTCCAAAACCGATTCCTTTGTGCACCATGAATCGTCAAGACGGTTTTCGATAACGCTTGCATATTTCTTGATATCGTCAAAATGGGCGTTAATATATTTTTCGCTCAGTATAAGACAGTAATATTTAATATCCTTTAAATACTCGGCATCAAAATCCTTTTCCCAATCGAAGGGGATATAACAGCCCTCAACGATAAGATTCTGACTGTTTTCGATGGCGGTCTTTATCATTTCGCGGACTATAGGCCACAAATAATCGGTCAGCTTGTCGTCATCCATCGGAGTGAGAGTGGTGTTTCCGCTGCGGATCAAGCCCATTTTCAAATGATCTATCGAAAAATAGGGGTATTTATATTTTTCAAGCAATTTTTGTGAAAGATTCGTCTTGCCGACGTGTGACGCACCTGTGATTAAAATGATCATAGCGAGCTCCTTTAAAGGGTGTTGTTGTAATTATAACATAAAAACGTAAAAAAACAAGCAAAAAAGAAGCAATGGCAAAACTGTTTTCGGCGCGCTATTGAATTTTAAGACTATATGTGGTAAGGTAATGTAGAAAGATATTGCGGAGGCTTGATCCTATGAATAAAACGAAAATCCTGTGTCTTATATTGTTCGTTTGCTTGATGGCATCCTTTGCGTCCTGCGCAGAGCCTGCGGAAACGGAAAGCGTTGCGGAATCCTCGCAGCACGAAGAAAGCGAAACGGTTTCCTATTCCGAATACCAAAACGGCAACGGAGAATATATTGCAAAAACAAGCGGACGACGCTACGACGGACAAACGATAACCTTTTTGACCTGTAACGAACAGAAAATTTACGAATCTGAAATCGTTGAAAACGTCAAAACCTACGAGGACGGCGCCGATTGCACCTATCCGCAAATCATCAACGATGACCTTCGTATCCGCGCGGAAACGCTCGAGCGCGAGCTCGGCTTGACGCTTGAGGAAATACAGCTTCACAGCCCCATTCGTAAAAACGGCGAAATGCTTCAAGCGGTAATTCGCGGTAACATGAGCTCGACGACCGAATATCAGGTCATCGTACCCTGCCTTTACGACGGCGCTTCGCTTGCCGCTCAGGGACATCTTCACAATCTGCTCGGTATCGACGGATTGCAAATGGATGCTCCTTGGTGGAATGAGGAATTTAATAAAAGCATGACCTATGCGAATCAGCTTTATTTCTCGATAGGAGATATCGGTCTCGTAAATAAGGCGAATACCGCGGCGCTGTTTTTCAATTTTGACCTCTGGAAAAAGCACGGCCTTACCGAAAAATACGGCGGCACTCCTTATGAGCTCGTTGAAAACGGTAAATGGACGGCCGATTTGGTCTTCGAAGCCGCACGCGCTATGAAAAAGGACATCACCGGCGACGGTATCGTCGATTACAAGGACGAATACGGTTGGAGCGGTCAGCTTGACGATATGTGGAGCATCTTCTTCGGCTCGGGCGAAAAGATCGCGAGTGCCGATGAGGACGGATACCCCTCTTTGACGATGTATAACGAGCGAAGCAACAAGGTTATGGAGCGCTTGCAGGAGTTTATGCAAAGCGAGGAGCACGTTTCGGCAAACGATTATTTCAGCGTGACCGATAGCCCCGTTGACCTTACGCGTGAAGCGTTTATAAGCGGACGCGCCTTGTTCTTTAACGACGTTGTCGGAACGGTTGCGCGCCTTGGCAATATGGAACAGCATTTCGGTGTGGTTCCCGAGCCTAAATATGACGAAGATCAGGATAGCTATTATTCGCTCGTTAATCCATGGGGCTCGACCTGCTTTGCGATCCCCGCATGCGTGCCCGCGGAGCAGTTGACGATGGTTGCCGATGCCTTGAACGTGCTCGGCGCGAGCTCGAAGAACACGATCGCCAAGGATTATCAGGAAGTCGTGCTTTCTTATATGAAAACGCGTGATGACGAATCCGCGAGGATGATAAACAATTATATCCTTCCCACGCGCGCGTGTGACGTTGGTATGGTTTATCAGTGGGGCGGATTGGATATTCTGCTTCAGGAAATGGCGTCAAAGCCGTTGGGCTCCTTCTCGTCGCAATACAATTCCAAAAAAAACGTTGCAGAGACAGCCTTGAAGAATACGATCGATTTTTACAAGGAAAAGGAATGAAGACGGTTATGGCACTGTCTTTCGCGAGTGTAAAATGATGAAAAACAAAATACTCTGCTCGACAGGTGCGTTGATAGGCCGCTGGAACTGCCGCGATTTTACCCTTCTTACGGGGTGCGTGGATGCACTTGAGTGTGACGGATTTGAATTTATGATGTACAACCCGTGGCATGAACGCGTTGACGAGCTAACAGCCTTTTTGAAAACGCTTGATACAGAGTTTCCCGTGTTTCACACCGAAAAGGATATCGGAAACCTTATAAGCCGCAACGAGGACGGCGATAACGAAACGGCGATCGCGCTTTTTGAAAAGAATTGTGCCGTCGCGCGGGAGATAGGCTCCGAAAAGCTTGTGCTTCACCTTTGGGGCGGTATCGATTCGGACAAGGATATAAACAACAATATAAGCGTTTATAAGCGACTGCGCGAGATTTCCGATGCTTTCGGCTTGCTTCTCACCGTCGAAAACGTCGTTTGCAACCGTGCGGACCCGACAACAAATCTCAATAAGCTTATATCCGTTTGCCCCGATGCGGTATGTACCTTCGATACGAAAATGTCGGAATTTCACAACCAGACCCGGGCGCTCTATCGCAACGAAAACGATTGGCTCTTTTCGCGGATCAGACATATGCACGTAAACGATTACAACGGCGGTTATATGGATTGGGAAAATCTCAAAACTCTGCATATCGGCGAGGGCAAGGTGGATTTCGGCAGACTTTTTGAATTTTTGAAGTCGAAGGAGTATAAATACGATTTCACCGTCGAAGCAACCTCTTTTGATCAAAGCGGAGCGTTGAACTTTGACGCCTTGAACAACACCTTTGAGAAAATACGCAAATATTTGGCGTGAAACAAAAAAAGAAGGGTACCCCCTTCTTTTTTGTTTTAATATTAACCGTTTGTCAGTATTCCCGACGAAATAACTACAATGTTAAAATCATAGTCGGTGAAGTATTCTTCGAAATATTTATCCTCGGGCAAATGCAGAATCCAATAGGTGTAACCGTCGATTTTGCTTGTGTCGGTAAGCTCGTTTATCATATCTGCGGTCATATATCCAATTATCGAATAAGGCATAGGACCCGGTTTGTTCGGCCATTCCTTTGCGTTAAGCGAATAACTCCAGATATGCTCGTAATTTGGAATCATACCGAGATCAAGCAACCGCTGAGCGCCTTCGATTTGATCGATAAGATCATCTTTGTTATTGGGACCGATCGTCTCGTGTGTTGTGATGCGCAAATCGTTAGCTCTTAAGGCAACGTAAAACCAAACGTCATCATTGCCAAGATTTTCCTTTACAAGCTTTTCTAAATTACCGTCTTTTTTACTTGGCGTCGTTGCGTAAATCAAAGGGAGGTCGGGTGCGGGATAAAGACTTCCGTAATATCGTTCTTTTTCAATCGTTGACGGGGTATTATAGATAATGTTTTCGGGCGCAGAACCTTGCGGAAATTCCAATGCCGAAAGCGATTCTTCAAAACTGTCGCTTTCTGCGTCGGCAATAGAGCTGTCTTCGCCGTCGGAGGAGTCTTCGGGCACAGAGGGTTCTTCTGTAATATCCTTTGAATCGGCGGTTTCCGAAATCTCGGTGCTAACCGACGCTTCATTCGAAATCGCAGATGACGCATCTTCGCTTTCGGCGCAACCGCAAACAATTGCAAAAAGCAAAAACATCATCAGAATCAGGGACAATGCTTTTTTCATAGAGATAACCTCCTTGTTTTAGTTTTCGTATTCATACCACGCCACAGAGTATAAAACCTCGTGGTTATCTTCGTAGGGTAGCACTTTTGTAACTCTAACAACATATTCTTGATTAGGCATTTGAATGAATGTTATTCGCTCGACATTGTTTTTTGTCGTAGCACTGGTTACAATAGGGTTAGAGAACGTGGTGTCTTCGGCGAAATAAACCGCAATGTTCAAATTCGGAAGTGTGCTTTCAGAAAAACTATCAGTTGTATGATCGGACGAGGTGAAGCGGATCCTCTTTAAAAATGTTAACGTGACGCTCACTTTTCTTCCGGCTTCGCCAACCCCGATATAATGACTTTTTTCACTTTTGCTGTATGTAATACTTGTGTTCACAAAATCATTTTTGCTTGCTAGGGAAACAGCATTTGCAATATTTATTATTCCTGCACCATATTGTCGATAACCGCTTTCAACGGTGTCGTAATTGTGAATCGTTTCGGTGTTAGTCGACGCCAAAAGAACGGCTTTTGTTGCAGCCTGTTTTAACAACAAAGTGGGTTTGCTCTGTAACAGAAGGGCGATGCTGGCTGATACCATAGGTGCTGCACAGCTAGTACCGGTCGCGCCCGCTTCTGTTGTCAAACCACGAATGTATATTTTTGTGCCAGGTGCGCAAATATCGGGCTTGTAAGCTGTTGAGGGGGACATGCTGTAAGACGAGATAGCAGAAATACGATACGAACCATTGCCTAAGTAATCTTCAACATTACCGACGGTAATGGTATTATAAGCGGTTGCATTGCAAGATACTGTGTTTTGGGCAGTCGATTCGGTACCAGTAGTATTTCCTGATCCGGCAACTAAATGAACAGAATGGTTATATGCTATGTGGTCAAACCATTTAGCGATTTGGCCATATACATTTAGGATGAACCCCTCGTTAAGAAAATCGCGTGCGTTTATACTTAGCGACATGTTTATTATGTCAACATTGTTATCCAGCATTTGTTCAACAAGACTTTGGTATGATTCATTGCTATTAGTGTTAATGCCTGCACAGTATATTTTGCTGACGCCGGGTGCTATACCCCCGTAATTGCCGACCATAATAGCAGATACGAGGGTTGCATGTTCGCTTGTGGTGCGGGATCCTATTATTTCAAACCTGTTTGCAACATCAGAAAAAACACTGTGTGTTGTGTCGGGGACGCCGTTCGCTTCAAGAACGCCTAAAATGATACCATCGCCGTCATAACCCGCGTTCAAAACTGAGGTCGCGCCGATATCGTTTCGGGCTTGTATCATATCTTTTGATGGATAGGTTGAAATCGTTTGCCAAAAATTTGCATATTCATCGTTTGTGGCTTGGGAAGAAAACACCAAACGTTCCGTGCTTTCCAAATGAACTGATTGGACGGCACTATTATTTGTTGCCTTAATTACATCATTTTGCGACATGTTGCATATAACTATCGGGGAATATTTGCTTATGAAAGCGATGCTGTCATCTTCTATTTTCAAAGTGTTTTTTACGAAGTCTAAATTTGTAGCGTAATAAACTTCCGCGGCGGCTTTTCTTTTTAAGTATATATGATTTTTTATTTCTGCTAGTAAAGTTTTTTCATCATCGATGTTTTCTAAAAAATCCTTATCGGCAAACGCTTCGCTTTTTTTCATATGCTGTTCAATGGTTAGATGATCAATATCTTCTGTCCAAATAACAACTTTTGCTTTGGATTTGTTGTTGCTTTCAAAAAAAACTTTTACATCCTCACTCGTTTTGTTTATATAGTTTATAGAGTATATTGTATTTTCGATGAGAACATGAGCACTACCTGATAATATGTAGGAAAGAGATAACATACAAACGGTTAAAATAAATGATAATAATTTTTTCATACAAACCCTTTCTGTGCATATAACGCGCGGCAAATTATACAAAAACGATACGCAAAATATCAGAGCGAAAGCAAAAATCGCCCCACAAAATTATTATATCAAAATTGTGCGGTATTGCAAGTGTTTTTTGATTTGCGTGAAGAGAAAAGTATAATAAAAAACGCAATAAAACCCTTCTTTTTTCATTGACTTATTATTAATTAACGTATATAATGAAAGCAATATAAACGATAAACAAGGAGAACTAAATTATGAAAATAGGCGTATGTGTTCATTTCAGTCATATCGAAACCTTGGAAGATAAATTTATCGTCTTGCGTGAGCAGGGTTTTGACAACTGCCAGCTCATTTCCTGGAGCCCCGCAGTTTGGACCGACGAAAATGCACAGATCATTAACGAATTGACCGCAAAGCACGGCGTTACCATTTCCGCATTCTGGTGCGGTTGGGAAGGTCCCTGCACCTGGAACTTCTATGAAGGTCAGCAGAACTTGGGTCTTGTTCCCCCCGAATACCGCGAAATGCGTATCAAGAACCTTTGCGACGGCGCTGATTTTGCTAAAAAGCTCGGCGTAGAAAACGTTGTTACCCACATGGGCTTTATTCCCGAAAACCCCAACGATCCCGAATTTGTTCCCTTCTGCAATGCAGTAAAGCGCGTTGCGGACCATCTTAAGGAAAACGGTCAGTGGTTGCTTTTCGAAACCGGTCAGGAAACCCCCGTTACAATGCTTCGCTGCTTTGAAACCGCGGGCGCTGACAACCTTGGCGTTAACCTCGATACCGCAAACCTCATCCTTTACGGCAGAGCAAACCCCGTTGACGCTTTGGACGTTTTCGGCAAATACGTTCGTAACCTCCATGCGAAGGACGGCTTGTATCCCGTAAACGGTCACGACCTCGGCCACGAAACCGCTATCGGTCAGGGCAAGGTAGACTTCTATGGCGTTATCAAGGGTCTTCACGAATACGGCTACACCGGCTATATCACCATCGAGCGTGAAATCACCGGCGAACAGCAGGCAAAGGATATCCTCGCTGCGAAGGAGTATCTTGCAAGCATCGTTAAGGAAGTTACCGGCAAGGATGCCTAAAAAATAAGTTTAAGAGAGCGTAATTATGCGTTTTACAAAAATGCATGGCTTGGGCAACGATTATCTTTACTTCTTTTCGGAGGTACCCGATAATATTGTCGAGCTTACAAAAAAGCTTTCCGACCGCCATTTCGGTGTCGGCTCTGACGGTACCGTGTTTATAACCAAATCGGATAAAGCCGATTTCGGTATGCGCATTTTCAATGCAGACGGAAGCGAAGCGATGATGTGCGGAAACGGTATTCGCTGTGTCGGAAAGTACGTTTACGATAAAGGACATACCCAAAAGACAGAAATCACCGTCGAAACCCGTTCGGGCATAAAAACGCTTACGCTCTATCCCGAAAACGGTTGCGTTAAAAGCATTCGCGTCGGTATGGGCAAGGCGCTTGCGGGCGAAGAAACGGCTATAACCGTAAACGGAGAAGAAGTGAAATTCATACCCGTTGACGTCGGCAACCCCCACGCGGTGATATTCGTGTCGGATGCCGAAAAAGCCCCCGTTTTTACGCTCGGCGCGGAAATTTGTATTGACTGTTATTTCAAAGACGGCGTTAACGTTGAGTTTATTTCGTCAATTGGCGAAAACAAGCTTCGTATGCGCGTTTTCGAGCGAGGAAGCGGCGTTACGCTGGCTTGCGGTACGGGTGCGGTCGCCTCTGCCGTTGCGGCGGCAAAGGTCGGACTTTGCGATGCGGATAAGCCGATATACGTGCTTCTTGACGGCGGCGAATTGAAAATCGAGCTTTGCGAGGACGGAAGCGCATTTATGACCGGACCTTCGGAAATCGTTTGCGACTGCGAAATCTAATTGTAAACTTTTTTGAACCCCATAGACATTATTCTTTCGATATGATAGAATAATATCTGTGGGGTGATTTTTTTGAACAAGAAGGAAATGACAGCAAAATATTGCTCGATAGCTTTCGGCACGATATTTATTGCGCTTGCCATACTGTATAATTTAAAATCCAATTTCACGGTCGGAACGGTTTTCTCATATATTCTCGGCTTCGTTTTGCTTTTGTACGGTATCTTTTATAAAAAGCTTTCGAAAAAGCTACCGAATTGGCTTAAATATATCGTCGTTTTCGGTTACGTTTTCGTTTTGACGTTTACCGCCTCGCTTTATATTTGCGGCAACAGCGATAACGTCGATTATAAGGAGGATGCAATTATCGTCCTCGGTGCAGGCATAAAGGGCGAAAGAATAGGAACGAATCTACAAAAACGGCTCGATACGGCAATCGAATACCACAAGGAAAACCAAGAAGCCGTGATCGTCGTAAGCGGCGGTCAAGGTCCCTACGAGGACATTTCCGAGGCGCTTGCGATGGAGCGTTATTTAATCGCAAACGGTATTCCGCAGGATAAAATTATTAAGGAAGACCGCTCGACAAGCACGAAAGAAAATTTTGAATTTTCAAAAAAGCTTTTAGATCTTCGTTTCGGAGAGGGAAAATATAAGGCGGCATATATCACAAACGGCTATCACATCTACCGAGCAGGTCTCGTCGCCGAAGACGTCGGCTTTAACGGAATGAACCATATCCACGCCGAAACGCCTTGGTACACCGCGATCCCCAACGGACTGCGCGAGGTTCTGGCTGTTATGAAAACCTGGTTGATCGGTTAGTTAATAAGCAAACGAAAAAAGCACTCGGAAGGAGTACTTCTCATAAGGATGTTAAAACCCCGACAGATATTTACGTCTGTCGGGGTTGTTTTATTCTGTTCGATAAATTGAAATTTATCTAACTGTTGTTTTTCTGCTCGATAGTGATTTTGATATTACCTGTATCTGTGATAATCTCACATTTTTCATCTGCGATTACTTTTGGAATATCAATATTGCCTGTGTCGCTTTCAGCAAAAACAACTTTATCTGTAAGGAAGCTTCCCGTAACATTACC
>JAFZDO010000003.1 GCA_017561145.1 Clostridia bacterium
CCAAGGGGAAGCCTTTTTTATTTGTTACGGCAACGGTCATAATTGCCTCCCTTGTGTAAAGGGAGGTGGATTTTGCGAAGCAAAAGACGGAGGGATTGTAGGTTACGGAGTAACCGTAGCCGTTATCATAATTAAGTTAAAAACACAATCCCTCAGCCGCCTACGGCGTCAGCTCCCTTTACACAAGGGAGCCTATATTTAATGATTACGTTTTTCTTGCAATTTGGATTTTAGTATGATATAATGATAAAAAATTTAAAAAGGAGATAACGATGAAAAGATTTATCGCTTTTATTCTTACTATGTTATTCTTAACAGTACCCCTCACCGCAAGCGCAAAGGGCGACATTAACGAAGTCGCTTCCTTCAACACCTATAAGAATACCAACACCGTACTCCCCTACCGTCTTATCCTCCCCGATAACTATGATGACAACAAGTCCTATCCCCTTATATTCTTCTTCCACGGCGCAGGCGAGCGCGGAAACGACAACAAATTGCAATTCTTCCACCTCGTTCAGTACATCTATGATAACGCACCCGAGGATTGCATCATCGTTGCTCCCCAATGCCCGTCCGATAACCAATGGGTAGATACTCCCTGGATCAACGGCGCATATTCCACCGACAAGGTCAAGGAATCCAACGAAATGGTCGCTGTTATGGAGCTTCTCGAGGACCTCGAGATCAAATACAGCGTCGATGCAGACAGAATCTATGCTATCGGACTTTCGATGGGCGGCTTTGCTACCTGGGACATCATTACACGCCATAACGACGTTATCGCGGCGGCAATTCCCATCTGCGGCGGCGGCGACCCGAGCAAGGCTGAATTGCTTAAGGACACCCCCATCTTCACCTTCCACGCAATTAACGATACCGCCGTTCCCTATCAGGGCACAAAGCAAACCGTTGACGCTATCAAGGGCGTAGGCGGCACCAAGATCGAATATACCCAATATTCCACAGGCGGCCACGGCATCTGGAACCAAGCTATCCAAACCAAGGGATTGCTCGAAAAGCTCTTCAAATGCAAGCTTTCCGACCGTTACCCCACCGAAACAAGCGAGGATGAATCGGATAACGCCACCGAAAACAGCGGCACCGAAAACAGCGGCACCGTAAACGGCGAAGCTTCCACCGATGCATCTATCGAAAGCTCCGAAGCGACGGGCGAAAACGAAGAGGGCGGCTTCTGGAACGCAACCACCCTTACTCTCGCTATTTCTATCGCTATCGCGGCAATCATTACCGCACTTCTCTCTGTATTCAAGAAAAAGAAGAAAGCCTAAACTATGAGACGTGAAATAGACATCTACGACCCGATCGAGGATAAGCTTCCGCAAAAAACACAACTGAATCCCAAGGCAAAGAAGTTCATCATATTCCTTCTTTGCGGCGCTATCGGAATCGGCGTTGCTTTAGGCATAATTTTCGTCGTCGACCTTGCGATAACGGGTGCTTCCACCCCCGCAGAGGCGATTAAAGAATATGAAACTGCAGCACTTATGTACGATATCGACGGAATGATCGAATATTCCTCGGAATATAACAAGGTCGTGCTTTACGGCAACAAGCAAACGAGCGACAGACTTTTGGAGGACTATCTCGAAAAGGCTTACGTCGGCAAAACGCCCAAATACGAGCTCGATGAGATCGAATTCAAGCTCGTTTCTGCGCTCGAATACGAAAAAGGAAGCCGTAAATACGAAGAATCGCTCCGCAAGTACAACGAAAAGATAGAAAACGGATCCGATTCGATAGATTCCGTGGCGATCGTCAAAATGAAAGTCATTACCGGCGATACCCAGCTTTCAAAGGACTATCTTGCCGTTAATATCGGCGGCAGATGGTTTTATGCCTATGCAGGTGTTGATCTATGAAAAACTATACTGTCGAAAACGGCGAATTACTGCTGAATTTCGAAAAAAAGCAGTACAACCCCAATAACCAACCCTATGATAACCGCTTTTACTACGGCGAAAAGAGATTTTCGCTTGCAGAAAAGCCTTATCGCGCCAATATCGAATACGAAAAGCGCAAGGGCGGTACTTATATCTATTCAAACAACCCCGAAATGCTTGCGAGCGAGGACATCGGTCAGGCAATATTGCGCACAAAAGACCTTGAAGGCGATATTAATTTCACCTATGAGCATTCAAACCACACCGGCGTTCCCGTCTATTTCGGCTATCAGCTTTTAAACGAGGGTGAAACCGAGGTCACCGTTACCGTAACAAACCTCGGCTTCCAGCCCGACGGCGAATGGCTCGGTCAAAGGTCTTGGAGCGATTATTTCAACTACAAATTCGAGCTTCCAACCGATTATTTCAACCCCGACGGAAGCGTCAACCCCATCTACGTCGGCTGTGACTATATCGATTATACCCCCGTTCCCCGCGCACCGATAAGCTTTAAAATACCGCCAAACGAATATATCTACGTGCTCGGCGGCACGAGCGAGGATGCTTACGGCAAAGCAAACGTCTTCTCCTCCGCCGACGTGCCGATACTCCCCGGAAAATGCTCGAACGCTGTCGTTAAATTCAACGTTTCGGGCGGCAGCGTGACTGGTACGTTCTACGTCTATACCGATGCAACGCAGGTTCGCGCAAACCCAAAGGAGCAGGGCTTTATTACCGAACGCTTCAATGCACGCACCGGTAAAATGACCGACTATTCCAAGCAGTACAAGGGAGTTGACCCGACTGTCGGCGTTATCGAATCGAATATCACGCTTTACGTCGATGACGAAACCGAAAACGGCAGACTTCCCGTTCGCTACACCAAATATTACGACCCCGATTTCGCTTCAAAAAACACCCCTTACGCGAAATACGAGCTTAAGGAAAGGGTCATCGAATCGGATCATTGGGTCACCGCGCTCAACCCCAACGGCGTAGATATGGCTATCGGCACAGATATGATGATATTCAAATGCGTCGATACCGACGGAAACGAAATCGTCATCGATACCGAAAGAGCCGACTCAAGCGGCGAGCCCGCAAATATCGGCAACTGGATGGTTCAGTATACCGACAATTTCACGCTCGTAAACGATTCAAGCGTTGATAAGACCTTTACCTTCTTCAAGCGCGGAAACAGCGGTGTGCTGTTCGTTATGGCGCGTAAAGATTGCGGTAATATCTTGTGTGCAAAGGCGCTCACAGGGCCTTATAACTTCCCGAGCTTAGATTCCTGCTTCGACGGTGTGGATAAATCGCTCCTCACCGAAAAGAACGGACGTTGGTGGTTCAGAGTTGCCGACGGCAGACCGTTTTGCGACGTTGTCGACGAACGAAGCGAGGTTATAAAAATAACCGTAAATGCTAAGAGCACAAAGCGTATCAGCATCGATTACGTCATACTCGGCAATTCCTGCGGCGGCACCACCCATTGGGTAACGGTAGAATAAAAGAATAAAAAAGCACTCAAAGGGGTAGTCTGCGATAGGTCAGTATAAACCAATCAATAGGAAAGGATAGAGAAATTTTACGTTCTCTATCTTTTTTTCGTAACAAGCACAGCATTTGCGGACACAGATGGTATTTTTAGTTATGAGGTTCGCTTACGCTCACCGTTATGAGCTTGCTCCGCAAACGTTATGATATGATTGCCTTGTTGCTTCAAGCCATAACTTGCCGAGGTCAATCATAACTCTAAACTCGCTGTATGGCGATCATAACTGCGCGCCTGCTCTACGGCAGGTGCGTCAATTCGGTGCTTTTTAAAATATTTCCCAAAATTTATGAGATTTTTCAAACCAAAACGGTAGTATATTATCGAAAGGACGGTGAAGACTTTGGACGATAGCAAAATAATTGAATTGTTCTTTGAGCGCTCGGAGCAGGCAATCGTTGAACTATCGAAAAAATACGGCAATATATGCAACGGTATCGCAAATAATATCCTCAATGACAAACGCGATGCCGAGGAATGCGTTAACGACGCATATCTTGCAGTGTGGAACACTATCCCACCCCAAAAGCCGAATCCGCTTTTAAGCTACGTTTGCCGCATAGTGCGTAATACTGCGCTTAAGCGGCACCGCTCGAACACCGCAAAAAAGCGCAATTCTCATTACGACGTCGCTTTTGAGGAGTTATGCGATACACTGTCGTCAAACGACACCGTCGAGCAGGAAATAACCGTCCGCGACACAGAACGCGTTATCAACCGCTTCTTGGAAGGGCTCGACCGCGATGACCGTGTTATGTTCGTCCGCAGATATTATTTTTCGGACAGTTTAAGCGATATTGCAAAGCATTTCGGCTTAACAAACCACGCCGTCTCGGTTCGTATGACGCGATTACGCGAAAGGTTGAAAAAATATCTCATAAAGGAGGGCTTTTCCCTTTGAAAAAGAAAGATATCGAAAAGCTTACAGATTCTATCGACAACAAATATATCGAAGAGGCGGTGAATTTCAATAACCCGGCCGAACGCACTAAATTTAGAAAGCCTTGGATTATTGCCGCCGCGTGCCTTCTTGCAGCAATCATAACAATACCTACTGCTCTTTATGCGTTCGCACCGAATGAACCCGAAAGCTTTACCGAAGAAAACCATACTGAAGAAAGCGATACCGGAGAAAGCCATACCGAAGAAAAAGATAACGAAGAAATATCATATCCGGATATTATAACCGACGATATTAACCACACAAATATTAAGCTTTATGCAGAGCGTAATAACGGCTCGATCTTCACAAACGAAGAAGCATATAGCTACAGTTGGCTTGAACAGACCGATTCCGAGCTGTACGACAAGCTTATCTACAACGGGAAAACCTATTTGAGCAAAACATATTATTCCTGGATTGAAGAAGCCGATATCGGAAGATCGCTCGGAGTACACACATTATCGGGCACCGATGGAATAGATGATACCGTCCATTACGCCGAATTTGAAATTTTCGAGATTAACGGCGTTCCGAGCGAATACTGTGTCGCCGCCGCTATGGACGACGTTTATTATCCCTTCCATGCAGATGTTCCCAAGGAGACCTTGGGCGAAATGGTACACGCACTTAAAATGTACCAAAATATGCCGTTGGTAAGATTCGGTGTAAATATCAAAGGAAATGAAACAACGTATTCAAAGATCAACGATGAAAAGCGCATCTGGGAAATATTGCTTCAATGCACCGATGCAAAATACAACAAAGAAATGTCAGAGGTTATGTTCTGGCAATCAGACCATGAATACGTTTCCTTTAGCGCAACGTCAAGAAAGTTAGGGCTTAACGGTAATATAAGGGTCACCACCGACGGCTACGTTTGGACAACCCTTTTCGGATACGCTCGCGTTTACGATATCGGTATTGAAAAGGCAAACGAAATTATCGATTACGCGCTGAACAACTCCGTGCCCACGTCGCGAGTCTGCAATCAATATTGGATATGCGGGCATATCGCCGAAATCAATGATGATTATATCCTTATCGATGACAGCGACTTATGCAAAAATAAAGAAGAAGGAATAACCTATAAGCTGAAAGCTAATGATAAACGCATAATCCGAGGTATCAAATACAACAATTTCAAGGTCGGCGACCTTGCGGTAGTTGTAGTCAACGCATACGGCTATGTCGACGAGTATAACGGAAACACAGTCTACGGCATAATAGACTTCGAGCGCGGCCATATCCAAGACGACGATATTATAGTTCTTGAATAAGAAAGTATAAAAAGCACCGATTTTCGGTGCTTTTTTTTAGTCATTATATTCTTTGAATTCGTTTTCGATAGGACTTGCAAACTCGAAGCGTGTTACCTTTATGCCGAATAATTTCTCTAACTGTTCAAACGACATCTCGGTCGAGATAACGTGCGACACGTTTTCGGAGGACTTATATTCTTCAACGTAATTAATACAAGGCTCGCGATCGATATCATTCGGATCGCCGAGATAATATCCTCCGCCGCCGTAAAAAAGGATCACCTTCGAAGCAACGTTGATTCTTCCCTCGGTAATGAGCGATTCGCTGTTTACGGGTAGCTCGATAAGTAAACGCTTATCCTCATTTCCGCTTTTAAGCTTTTGATACCAAGTGCGCGAGTAATCGATAAACGGAAAGGGGTTTGATTTGTCATAGCCGTCGAAGGTGCAACAAACGGTATCCGAAATTACATATTTTTCGCCGCCAAGCTCATATTCAACTATAAACGGAAACTCCCCTTCGGTTATATTAGGCGCATCCTCATAGCCCTTTTCACAAGCAGAAAAGGTAAACAATGCAAAAATCGCCATCAAAATCAAAGCAAGCTTTTTCATTTAGCACCCTCCGTTTGATTCGTCTACGTCGTTAGGCATTGTATCATAAATTATATCTTTTGTCAAGCGCCTTACGGGAAAACCCCTTTCCCCAAAACCTTTGTGAATTTATAAACAATCCTCCCCCGCATCTCACACAAAAAACAAAACGCCCACTCGGGCGTTTTTTGTTGTACACATATCAAAGCGTAGCTTTGCATACCACCAATTCCGCAAGGAATTGCATATCATCAATTCCGTAAGGAATTGCATATCATCAATTCCGTAAGGAATTGCATATCATCATTGCGAAAGCTATTTTGATGCACACCTACGGTGTGATGAGATACAAAGGCGGCTCGCCGCCTTTGATGATATACACGCTGACGCGTGATGATATAACATTGCTTTCGCAATGGATAAAAAAATCCCAAGTCGTTTGACTTGGGATTTTTTGGTGCCTCCGATCGGAATTGAACCAATGACACGGAGATTTTCAGTCTCCTGCTCTACCAACTGAGCTACAGAGGCATATTGCTTACCGTGACCGATAAGCAATGGCGATTCGGATGGGACTCGAACCCACGACCTCCGCCGTGACAGGGCGGCATTCTA
>JAFZDO010000004.1 GCA_017561145.1 Clostridia bacterium
CCCCAAAAAATCTAAAGATTTTTTAGGGACCCCATGCCCGCGCGGCGGGGTTTTGTGAGCATCGGACACTCGCGTCTCGCTCACCGCTCGCGATGCTCCAAGGTATAAAAATCGAGGCACATGTCCCCGATTTTTATAGAGAAATTTTTTAAAAATACTGCGTATTTTGAAATTGCAAATACAACAAGGACGCTTTTCGGAACGAAAAGCTACCGTAATTCTTCATTTTTCATTCTTCATTTTTCATTCTTCATTCAACTACTCGGAGGTTTTTTATGTCTACTCCTCACAATTCAGCAAATATCGGTGACATTGCCGAAACAGTCGTTATGTGCGGCGACCCGTTGCGCATAAAATACATTGCAGAAACCTATCTTGACGATGCCGTTTGCTTTAACGAGGTACGCGGTATGCTCGGTTACACGGGTTATTACAAGGGAAAACGCGTTTCGGTTATGGGACACGGTATGGGCATGGCTTCTATCGGCATTTATGCTTACGAGCTTTACAACCATTACGGCGTAAAGCAGATCATCCGCGCAGGCTCGGCAGGCGGTATCGGCGACGGCGTTAACGTTCGCGATATCATCATCGCACAAGGCGTTTGCCACGACAGCAATTTCGCTTGGCAATACGAGCTTCCCGGCACCTTTGCTCCGATTGCAGATTTCGAGCTTCTTAAGGCGGCGGATGCAAAAGCAAAAGAGCTTGGCATAAGCGCAAGAGTCGGCAATATCTATTCGACCGACGTTTTCTATGCCCCCGAAAAGGTCAACGCGATTTGGAAGGATATGGGCATTTTGGGTGTTGAAATGGAGGCCGCAGCGCTTTATATGATCGCCGCAAAGGCGAAGGCAAAGGCGCTTTGCGTTTGCACCGTAAGCAACCATATGTTTACTAAGGAAGAGCTTTCCACCGAGGAGCGTCAGACCGGCTTTAACGAAATGATCAAGCTCTGCCTTGAAATTGCGTAAGAAACAATAAAAAAACAACGCGAGGGCTATCCCTCGCGTTTTACCTTTTGGGATAAAAAATTTTTTGAATTTTTTAAAATTTTATGTGACAAATGCCGTGTCTTTTTCGTCTTATAGTGCGAAGGGACTTTTTCATAGGTTTAAATTTACTTAAAGGAGATAGTTTTATGAAAACAAAGGCAGTTGTTTTTCTTATAGCGTGTGCTATTATTTCGTTGTTGGCTACACCGATTGTTTCGGCGGACGAGACGATCGTAAGCGGAGATTTTGAGTATTACATTTCTCCCGAAACTGCTCACGAGGATTACCGCGGAACCGTTGTGATCACGAAGTATCTCGGGAATGATAAAGAGGTGGTTATCCCATCCGAGATAGACGGCAAAACAGTTACGTTCATTGACGCTGACGCTTTTAAAAATAATGAAAAGCTTAAAAGCGTTAAACTTCCCGATACGCTTATAGGAATCGGCGTTGAAGCGTTTGCTAATTGCAAATCGCTTGAGTCCGTAAATATTCCCGAAGGTATCAAGGATTTCAGCCCTGCGTTTCGCGGATGCGAAATGCTTAAATCGATTGTGATCCCGGAAGGAATCGAGCGTATTGAGCAAGGAATGTTCAGGGATTGTATATCGCTTGAAAACGTAACGTTGCCGAACAGCTTAAAAATAATAGACGGCAGTACTTTTGAAAAATGCACTTCTTTAAAGACCATAACGCTTCCCAACGGCATTATCGAAATCGGTGCGAACGCGTTTGGCGGATGTACTGCGCTTTCCGAAATATCTCTTCCCGAAAGCGTTACGTATATCGGTGCGAGTGCATTTGCTAATACCGCTTTTTATAACGATGCCAAAAACTGGGAGAATAGCGTTCTTTATATGGACGGTTGTCTTATAGACAGCAAGCGAGAAGAAATAAAGGGCGAATATTCTGTAAAGGAAGGCACGAGAATAATCGCGAAACAAGCATTTTTACAAGCAACGAGACTTGAAACTCTTAAGCTGCCCGAAGGTTTAAAGGTTATCGGCGATGCGGCATTTGCCGAATGCATCTCGCTAAAAACGGTAGAGATGCAAGGCGGACTTGAGACAATAGGCGTATCCGCTTTCAGAGAATGCCCGATAGACGAAATTGTGATTCCCGAAGGAGTAAGATCGATCGGCGATCGTGCTTTTGACAGATGCGGAATGCAAAAAGTAACGCTTCCTAAGAGCTTGGAGCTTATCGGCTATGAAGCCTTTGGCAGAAACAGCATTAACAAGGTATATTATAACGGTGCAGAAAGCGAATGGAATGAAAAGCAATTCGGTGCGGCGATGGGGTTGAGCCCGTATGCAAAGGTTAAATTTGCCGACGGTAACAGCGAAGAAGAGGAAGAATCGGAAGCCGTTTTAAACACTTTAAGCATTCCCGAAGAAAGCGTTGCGGCAATTGAAGCGATACCGAACGGTGAAAATACCGACGAAGACGGCAACGGCATACTGATCGTAAGCATTTTCGTGATAATTACGGTAGTTGTTTGCTCAATTGTCGTTGTGGTTCTAAGAAGAAAAGCTAAGTAAATTGTCATTTGCAGAGGTGTTTTATGAAAAGGATCGTTTTAACTTTAACATTATTTTTGTTGGTTGTTTCGTTATTTGCCTGCGACAGCGGTGAAAACGAAGTCTCAAGCACTCCCATTGAAAGCTCGATCGTTGAAGCATCAAGCGTTGAAAGCTCAGAGCCCGAAATTTCTGAACCCGAAAGCGATGCGCCCGAAAGCGATGCGACCGAAAGTAATGCGCCCGAAAGTAATGCGCCCGAAAGCGATGCAGAATCGAGCGTTCCCGATTTTGAACAGAGCGAACCGTTGGAAATCGTTATGACGACCGACAAAACCGAATACACAATCGATGAAGAAATCGTTCTCACCTTTGTTGCTAATGATGAAACGGCTGAGCTGAACTACGGTGAACACTTTTTGGTCGAATATTGGGACGAAGAAGCAAAGGAATGGCGCTTAAGTCCTGCCTTGCTTCCGGAACCGGCGTATCAATGCATCGGCAAAGGAACCTATACGTTTAAACTGAGCGAGCGAACCGCTATGGGCTATCCTAAATACAGAGTCAGAAATAGATTTTTGTCGAACAGATTTTTCGCAGACAAAACCACCGGCTGTACCGTTTATTCAAACGAATTTACTATTCTGACGGCTGACAACTAAAAAAAGACGCGAGGGAAATCCCCTCGCGTTTTGCTTTTTTATTTAATTTCTATGGGAGTGAAATCCACCCAATCGGCGGCGATAAGAGTTAATTGCGCGCCTGCGATCTGATGGATAAGGCGCGATTTCACCGCACCGTGAAGGTGACCGTAATAAACACGCTTTATGCCGTATTCGTGGATCACCTCGCAAATTCGCTCACATTTGACGCTTCCGTATGCAGGCGGATAATGCAGAAACACGAGCATTTCCTTTTCGGGATTTTCTTCCTTTAATTTAAGTCCTGCAAGAATCGAGGTGCGTAACCTTTCGGCTTCGCGGTTGACGATCTTTTCATCGTCGGGGCCGTAATTACTTTCGGGAAACCAGCCGCGCGTACCGCAGATTATGAAATCTTCGACAACGTAGGCGTTGTTGAAAAGAAAATCGATGCTTTGACAGCCGACAGAATCGCGAAGCTCGTAAAGCTTCTTCATCGTTTGCCACCAATAATCGTGATTTCCCTTTGCGATGATCTTTTTGCCGTTGAGCGATTCGATAAACATCAGATCCGCCAAGGCATCGTCGGTTCGCATTCCCCAGGAAATGTCGCCTGCGATTATGACCGTATCGTCGGGAGAAACGACCGATTGCCAATTTTCGCGCAATCGCTCGGTATGGTTTTCCCAACGCGCGCCGAAGATGTCCATCGGTTTATTCGTTGTGTGCGAAAGATGCAGATCAGCGATAACAAAAACCGACATTCATACTCTCCGTAATATTTTAAGAATTTTTGCAGATAATAAGCTATAACCTATTATCGAAAGGAATTTTTATGAACGAGATCTCTTTTAACCAGACCCCGAAGCACATTCACGGTATAAGCTGCAGCGTTGTTAAATGCGCCTACCACGACGGCGTGCATTTTTGCACCGCAAACCACATTACCGTTGGACCCTCGACCGCCGCGAACAGCACGCAAACCGTTTGCGCGACCTTCAAGCCGAAGAATTTCGGTTAATAGCCCACGTCCTCTGAAAAGGGGACTTTTTTATATTGTTTCGAGCATTTGGCAGGGGTCTACCGTTTCGGTGAAGCGAACCTCGGCATCGCGGAGATTTGCGAGATTTTTAGGTATTGCGCACTTGGTAACCGCAAAAAGCTTGTCCAACGCATCGAAATCGTCGGCAGGAACCTCTTCGCCGAGTGCGGAAAGCACTGCGGGCGCGAATTTATAGGGCGAAGCGGTCGAAACAACGAGCATCTTGTTCTTGCCGTCGTATTTCTTTGCCGCGTTTGCCGCAACTGCGGTGTGGGTATCGCAAAGGTAACCGAATTCGGCGAATACCGATTTAATGGTTTCCTTGGTTTCCTCCTCCGAGCAGGAAATGCCCGCAAAGTCCTTGCGGATTATTTCCATAGCCTCGTCATCCAATTTATAAATACCGTCGCGGTTGAGCTTTTCCATACAGTCGCGGGTCTTTTCGGCGCCGAGCACGAACCAAAGGAGGCGCTCTAAATTGCTCGAAATAAGGATATCCATCGAGGGAGAAACGGTTGTGAAAAATTCACGGCGCTTATCGTAAACACCCGTGTTGATAAAGTCGGCAAGAATATCGTTCTTGTTCGAAGCACAGACCAATTTACCCAAAGGAAGTCCCATCTTCTTTGCGATATAAGCCGCAAGGATGTTACCGAAGTTGCCCGTGGGTACGGTTACGTCGAGAAGGTCGCCGTATTTAATTTCGCCTTCCTTTACAAGGTCGCAATATGCGGAGATATAGTAAACTATCTGCGGTGCGAGTCTGCCCCAGTTTATTGAATTTGCGCTCGAGAAGAATTTTCCGCGCGATTCGAGCATCTTTTTCGCTTCTTCGTTTGCGAAAATTGCCTTTACGCCGCTTTGAGCATCGTCGAAGTTGCCGTTTATTGCAACGACCTTGACGTTTTTGCCCTTTTGCGAAGCCATTTGCTTCTTTTGGATGTTCGAAACGCCGTTTACGGGATAGAACACCTGAATACCGACGCGGTCGATATCGCAATAGCCCTCAAGAGCCGCCTTGCCTGTGTCGCCGCTTGTTGCAACAAGGATAAACGCGTCCTTGGTTTCGTTGGTCTTTCCGAGCGAAAGCGAAAGCAAACGGGGCATGATCTGAAGCGCCATATCCTTGAATGCGCTTGTCGGGCCGTGCCAAAGCTCAAGGAAATAACTATCGCCCACGCGCGCGATAGGTGCCGCGGGGCCGCCGAATTTTTCCGCGCTGTATGCCTGCTCTGCGGCATCCTTAAGCTCGGCTTCGCTGTAATCGGTAAGGAAAAGCGAAAGGATATAAGCCGCTCTTTCGGTATAGCTCATACCGCAAAGCGCGGTTACGGTAACCTCGTCGAGCGTAGGAATATTTTCGGGAATATAAAGACCGCCGTCCTCGGCAAGTCCCTTTTTGATAACGTATGCGGCGCTTCTCTTTTCGCCGTCAACGGTACGGGTGCTGATGTAATTCATAGCTGTTTTTCCCAGTCCTTGATATGGTTTATTTTTTCGACATTCTTGTCCTTCGACAAGTAAATTTCGATAACGTCGATTCTTTTTTTGTAGATCTTCTTTCTTTTGTCGCCGCCGAACCGATTCGGTAAGCAAATCGAGGAGCCGACACCGTAGACCTCGCAGAAATTCCTTGATGCTCTGCGGATATGTGCAAGCTTTTCGCCGTCGACAGCATCGCTCGGTCTGCCGTAAAGGTCGTTCGTTCTCGTTTTGACCTCGACAAACGCCAAAACACCGAAACGGTAGGCGATAATATCTATCTCGCCGCCGTGCGCCTTGAAATTACGCGAAATTATCCGCCAAAAGCGTTTTTTAAGATGTTTTTCGGCAATATCCTCGCCGAAATCGCCTATCTGCTTTGTCGTTTCCTTCATTTTTTATCACCGAGCAGCTTGGTCAAAAAGCTCATTCTGTGCGCAGGGCTTACACCCAAGGACAGGATCGCTTCTCTGTGTGCCTTGGTCGCATAGCCCTTATGCTTGCCGAGACCGTAGCCGGGGAACTCCCTTTCGAGCTCGTCGAGCAATTTATCCCTCGTCACCTTTGCAAGCACGCTCGCCGCCGCGATAGACGGGCAAAGCGCATCGCCCTTTATTACGGGAACGGCGCGGGTCTTGAATCCGCGTACGATATTGCCGTCTGCAAGCACCAATTCGGGCTTGATCCTTAATTTTTCCACCGCGCGGTTCATTGCGAGCATCGAGGCGTTTAAGATGTTATGCTTTTCTATCTCATAAACCTCGGCATGTCCGACCGCACAGTCGACACAGCTTTCGCGGATGATATTATAAAGCTTTTCACGCTTTTTGTCTGTAAGCTTTTTCGAATCGTCAAGACCTTCGATATAAAGGCCGTCGGGCAAAATGACCGCCGCCGCAACGACGGGACCTGCAAGAGGGCCTCTTCCCGCCTCGTCACAGCCGCAAACGACCGTTTCACCGTTGACTCGAAATGATATTTCGTATGCCCATTCGAGCGACATTATATCACGCCCTGTCCAATGTTATTCTGCCGATCTTGCCTGCGCGGAATTCATCGAGTATAACGCTTGCCGCGCGGTCTTCATCGATAACACCGCCCGAGCGGATAAATCCGCGGCGGCGCGCTATTTTTTCGAACACCTCGAAATCGGTGTCCTCGTCACACAATTCTATCTTGAATCTTTCGACAAGACATTCGGAATAGTTTTCTCTTATAAGTCCGATAAGTCTGCAGGAAAGCTCGAGAGTATCTAAAATATCGTCCTTTATCGAGCCGAGGCAGGCAAGCTTGATGCCGACGAGCTGGTCGTCGAACTTGTGCCAGAGAATACCGGGGGTATCGGTCAATTCAAGTCCCAACGAGGGAATGGAAATGCGCGAATTGTGTCTTGTAACACCCGGTCTGTCCTGAGCGACCGCCTTTTTGGTGCCGCTTAAGGTATTGATAAGAGTGGATTTGCCGACGTTTGTAATACCTGCGACCATCGCACGGATGGGGCGCTTGATTCCCCTTGCAGCGTCGCGGTTGAGCTTTTCCGCCATAAGCGATCTTATACCGCCGTTTATATTCTTGATGCCGTTGCCGCTTTTGCAGTCGATCGCGATTACCTCGCGGCCGCTTGAGCGGAGGAGAGATTCAAACCTTTTGGTTTCTGCGGGGTCGGCAAGAGAGCATTTGGTAAGCAGAGTAAGAGTGGGCTTTCCGCAGAAGAGGTTTTTGAAATCGGGATTCGTGCTCGAGATAGGGGCACGCGCATCAAGAAGCTCGATAACCATATCTATATTCGGAAGCGCTTCCTTGATAAGCCGCTTCGCTTTTGCCATATGGCCCGGATACCAAACTATATCTGCCATCGCTTTCTCCTTTTTAATCTACCGTGCCGAAATCGGGCGAGATGCGGAAGATAACCTTTCCGAGTATGCGGTTAACGCCCATTTCGCCGTAATCGTCGCTTCGGCTGTCCTTACTGTTGTTACGGTTGTCGCCCATAACGAACACCTTGTTTTCGCCAACCGTAAATTCTTTTTTAAATTTGGGCACGTTCGTGCCGTTCATCGGCTTGTCATTGCCGAATCTGTCCTTTTCGTACTTCATCATATCGGCTATATAAGGCTCGTCGAGCTTGACTCCGTCGACGTAGACCGCCCAATTTTCATAGTCGATAAACACCTTTTGACCCTCGGTCGCGATGACGCGCTTGATTATCGGCTCGTCGGCATCACCGTGATTTTCGGGGTTGATAACGACTATATCGCCGGTTTCGGGGGTGTAGAAAAGGTTCGAAATTATAAGTCTGTCGCCGTCGGTAAGCGTGGTACGCATCGAATCGCCGTCGACCGTAACAAGGCGGAAGACGAAGAGGAAGAGCACCATCATCGTGGCGAGTGCATAGCAGAACACCTCGAGATAATCGTAAACGGCTTGCAGAGCGGAGCGCTTTTTGCGGTTTTTGAGCTTGATCTCGGTTTCGGCTTCGGCTTCGGTAACCGTTGCGCCCGTTTCGACCGTCGATGCCGAATACATCGGGTTGATCGTTTCGGTCAAATCCTCGTTGCATTCGCCGTTTTCGCAGATTTCTGCATTTTCGTCCGACAAATTTTGATCCTTGTTTTCAAAATCGTTCATAATAAATCTATCCTTACCTTAAAAAGGTGTAAAAAGCAAAAGTGTCTGCGAAGAAACGCAGACACCAAAGAGCCGTTTTAGATTTTTTCCTTGACCTTAGCGTTCTTACCAACTCTATCACGCAAGTAGTAGAGCTTAGCGCGGCGAACTTTACCGTAGCGAACTACTTCAACTGCCTGTACGTTCGGGGAGTGGATGGGGAAGGTCTTTTCGGTACCAACACCGTAGGATACTCTTCTTACAGTGAAGGTTTCGGAAATACCGCCGTTCTTTCTTGCGATAACGGTGCCTTCAAAGATCTGAGTTCTGACTCTTGTTCCCTCAACGATTCTCTGCGAAACCTTAACGGTATCACCAACGTTGAATTCAGGGATTTCGGTTTTAAGCTGCTCGTTTGTAAATGCTTTCAAAATATCCAAAGCTTTTACCTCCATTTTTTCTAAGGCGTTCATGCGCAGCCGCAGAGGACCACCCGTAATTTAACGACCAATTATAGCATATAAATTTCGAAAAATCAAGTGTTTTTGCGCATTTTTAACGATTTTTCGCTAATTTCAATATGTTGTATATCTGCCCTTTTGCGTTACCCAACAGATTGTGTTAATCTCTCGGTCTGAAACGCGAAACGTAATAAAGTATCTGCATGATCGAGGTGACGAGTGCGGCGATATAGGTAAGCGCCGCGGCGGAAAGCACCTTCTTTGCACCCTTTAGCTCTTCCCCATTCAACGCGCCGACACGCTCGAGCGCGACCAACGCACGCGAGGATGCATCGATCTCGACCGGAAGCGTTGCGAGCTGGAACACCGCAACTGCCGAAAACAGCACGAGTCCGAGCGCATAGAGGAACAAGCCGAGCTCGTGACCTGCCACAGACGCGGTATAGGTCATAATACAGCCGACCACGATAAGGATAGGGCCGAGCATCGAGCCGATGCGGGTGATCTTCACCATCGCCATACGGAAGCGGATGGGCGAATAGTTATATGCATACTGCAACGCGTGTCCCGCCTCGTGCGCGGCAACGCCGATAGCGGCGATGCTTTTGCTTCCGTAAACCGAATCGGAAAGCGAGATTTTGTTTTCCTTGGGGTCGTAGTGGTCGGTAAGATGGCCCGAAACTCTGCCGATGGCAACGTTGTTGACGCCGCCTGCGCGAAGAACGAGATCTGCCGCCTCTGCGCCTGTCAAGCCCTTTTCGGATGCGATACGGGAAAATTTGCTGAACCTTGTTTTAACAAGGATCTGCGCACCGAAAGCGAGTATCATTGCAGGAAGCATAAAGAGAAGATACTGTAAATATCCGTACAATTAGATTCACCTCAAAAATTGTTAATTCGGCAATTTTTGCAGAGGCTTTGTGAGCAAAAGCGCAACGATAAGCGCGATTATCATGTTACCGAGCATATAACTGCCGTTATATATTAATGAATAAAGATATGCTGTGTCACCGCCGAAGCTCATTCCGAAAAGCTCGACGTTATCGCCTACTGCAAGCTTCCAGATGGTTACGCCTGCAATAAAATGGACTGCAAAGCGGGCAAGCGCGGCAACAGCGGTGCCTGCGAAAAGTCCCCATTTTTTGTTGCGGAAAAATCCTGCAAGACCGACCATTCCGTATGCAAGAACGTAATCGAGCAATACCGAGGGCAAGCCCCAACCGATACCGCCGCCGATAAGGCATTCAAGAAGGCCCAGGATAAGACCTGCGGGAACAGCCCACATTGCGCCACGGCGCCAACCCAATATTATTATGGGTATCATAACGAAATCTATACTTCCGCCGTTTGCCCAAAGGTCGATACGAAACGGAGGAAAACGAAGAAGGCTGAAAACGACCGCCAACGCGATCATCAAAGCCGCTTCGCAAAGGCAATAAATGGTTTTTCTGCTTTTGGTGTTTTTCATAAAATCTTCCTTTCTTTGGAACCTTACGAAAAAGCGCCTAAAAATATCAAAGTCCCAAAATAACTAAATTTCGGGACAATGTACCTTAAAGTCAATGCACGCTTTGTGCACTCTCCCTACGGCGGCATTATCCGCATCAGGTTCCTCGGGTATGTTCTCAGCCGTATGCTTATGCACACAGCACCCCGTAACTTGATTTAATTTTTAGATTTCAAGCAGAGCTCTTGCTTTGCAAACAATATAACTCAAATGTTTGATTTTGTCAATAGCCAAATTGTTAATTTTCCGAGTTTTCGCTTTCGGTATACAGGGGAACGCTGACGCCGTTGCCGAAATCGTTATAATTCACCTTTGCGACGATATCAAGGTCGACCGTGTAATCCGATTCGGGCACGCTGTATCCCGGCACGTAGGCGGGAGTATCGAAAAGCGTTACGGTAAATTCATATCTGCAGCTTACGACCTTGCCGTCCTTTACGGTATAAATACATTTTGTGTCGCTGTAACGGGTCTTGTCGCGTTGCGGCTTTTTGATAACGCTTGCGAGACTGTAAAGATCATCGCCGATAACGCTGTTACATATAAAGTCGCTGTCCTTACGTACGATCTCGACCGTTTTGCCGACAGAGCTGCTTTTTTCCGTAATGCTGACGACCTCCTCGGGCAGAGCGATAAGCCTTGCATAGGGGAATTTTCCCAATATCTGCTCTTGTGTGCGGTCGAAGGTGTTCACACCGCTTTTCTCGACCGAAACGAGCTTGCCGTCGGCGTAATAATTTTGTGCCGCGGCAGATTGACCCATGTAGGTTTGGGAAAAATCGTTGTATGCTCTTCCCTCGCTTCGATCGAAAAAAATATCGCCTCTTGCGTAATAAATGGTAACGCCGCTGACGGTGATCTCGATAAGATAACCGCCCGAAACGAGATCTTCGCCGTTTACCGCATCGATCGCGCTTTTAAGCTCGGTCAACCGAGCGCTGTCCGATAAGTCGCCGTCGGCGCAGCCGCAAAGAAGCGACAGCGCCAACAGACAGATCAATAGGCATTTTTTCATCTTGTGATTATCTCGCCGTTGATATATTTGAAAAGATTGTCTCTCGCTTCCTTTACGTCCTCAACGAGGCAGTAATAACCGCCCTGACCGTCGATGGTGAAGTAGCACTTCGAGGAGGATACGCGGTAGAAAACGATTTCGGGAGAATAGGTTTCGGTGTAGACCTTAACTCTGAGATATTCCTCCGACTTTTCGTTTTCGTTGGGGATATATTCATCGTGGAGATAGATAGATATTATCGACTGATAGAGATATTTGAAGCTGGTAACGTCGTAATTCTTGCCCTGATACTTAACGGCACCGAGCGAGCCTTCATCGTTAAGCGAGAGGTCGAAGGAATGGGTAGTTCCGTCGGCGGTGATCTCCATTTTGGAAATATCGACTATATAGATCGAAAGAAGCGAGTGATCGAGATATTCGACCATACCCCACGAAAGGAAGGGCGCAGTCTCCTTTGATACCTCTACGATAACGTCGGGAGTTGCGTTGACGGTTTCGCCCTCTACCTCACCCGTGAAGGTGGAATAGAGATAATATTTACCCTCTTCGTTGGGCTTGGATACGTAGATGTCGGTAACGATCTCCTGAAATTCGAAGGAGAAGTGCTTGTCGGGCGTATCGAGGCCGTATTTTGCAAGGATCTCCTTATCGATGGTCGAAGCATCGCCGTCCTTCGAAAAGCCGCAGGCAACAACGCGGTCGCCGGTAAGTGCCGCCATAGTCTGAACGAAGGTGTTGAAGTTAGACATATCGAGGTAGTTATAGTTTCTGCCCTCGGGAATATATTCGTTCGGAGCGGTGAGCTTCCAGGTGCCGCCTACTGCGGTGCTGGGCTGTGCATCACTGCCGTCAACGTAGATCCTGATTTCGTCGAAGACAACGAAGGATTTTTGAAGCTGAGGAACGTCGAATCCGAAACGGATATACTTGATAACGCTTTCGTCGGTAAACGAGAATTCATATCTCTTGACGCTTCCGTCGGAGTGGCTTATCGAAAGCGAGCCGTTTTCGATCTCGTGCCAGTTGTTGCCGTCATAGGACTTGGTAAGCGTTATCTTTTCGGGAAGGTACGCGCCGTTGGTTTCGTCACGGAGAAGACCGAAAACGACCTTGTATTCCCCGTTTTTGCTCTGCTTTGCAAGCGCGCCCTCGATATAGGTCGCCTTGCCGTCCGAGCTTGTAAATGCACCGAACACGTCGATGTGCTTTTGCCAGTTGTTTTCGTAGCTTGCATAATCGGTCGCGTTCTTTTTATCACAGATAACGGTAGAGATAGCCGAGGTATCGACCGCCGCGAGGTTGCTTGCGGGGTTAAAATCGCCCTGTCGCTTTGCGATCGCGCTTATATTATCGCCGAAAAGGTCGATTCTGATGTTATCGATGGAAAGAACCTGCTCGCTGTTGGAGATGGGGTTTACGAGCATCGGCTTCATAAGGTCGGTTTCGGGAATGCCGAGCGAGGTCTTAACGGTCTCTGCGGAAATGAAATATATCTTGTCCTTACTTAAATTCTGAACGAGAGTATCCGCATCGCCCTCTGCTTCGGTCGGCTCGAAAAGACCGCCGACGTAACGGGCGTAATAATAGCTGCCCGAGGAAGCGGCGTTGCCGATATAAACGGTGTGGAGGAAATATCTGTTGGTCTTGTCGGCTTCGGTCATTATGGTGTAAAAGCCGTTTGCGGGCTTTTCGGGATCGAGACCGTAGCTGCTCCAATCCTTATCCTTGGGCTTTTCCATTTTGCCGACGGTTACGGGATAACGGCAATCGGTGGTGACCTGAGAAAAGATCTCGTCGCTATAGTCGACCGCACGCGAGGAGCCGAAATAGAATTCGCCTGCGTCCTTATAGATCGAATATTTGCCGTGGCTGTTGGAAATGGTGAGGAAGGATATCTGGCTTCTGTTGATCGCGGGGAAGATAAACGGAGCGCCCGTAGCGGTAACCGTATCGCCGTCTGCGTCATAGCCGTCGAAGGGACGAACCGCTATCGAAAGCTCGCTCTTGCCGCAAAGCGAAAGCATGGCGTTGACCATCAACGCTTCGCCGTCGAAGCCGTAACGGGTGCCGTCGTAAAGCGTTTTAAAGAAATCCTTATATGCGATCTCCTTGGTGCTTCCTTTGGCACTTACGACAACCTTTGCGTCGCCTGATGCGGTTTCAACCGAGATCGAGCCGTTTTCCTCGGCGATAGCCTCGGTGAAAAGATATATCATTTCCCAGCCGTCGTCATCGCCGTCATAGCCGTTAAGAGTAACGGTAACGTCGTCTTCGATTCCGACAACCGCCGCCTTGACCTCTTCGGTAAGGGTATAAAAGGGGTCGCCCACCTCTTCGATGCCGTCGTCACGGAAGAAGACGAAATAGGTCGTAAACAATATCAACGCAACAAGCGCAAAGCTCGTTATTGTAATAATTTGTTTTTTCATTTAAAACATCCTTAACAGTATAAAATCGGTTTTTACCGAAGTTACGCGCGGAATAAACCGCGCGTAGCCTTAGAATTGATTATAAGTGTCTTCTTCTGAAGAATACCACGATACCCATAATGATTATCGCGCCGGGGAAGATGGTGCAGATAAGGTAGGTAAGGGTTTTTGCGGTGCCGTTTTCGATCTCAAGCTTGGTTTCCTGGAATTCCTTGTAATCGATATCGGGAACGATACGGTTTGCGCTGAATACACGTGCCGCCGAAAGAACGATACGTCTGTTACCGTAGGTCGACTGGAAGATGTTTGCGGTATCTGCAAATTCGGTACTGCCGACAAGCATTACGTAGGAATATTCGGTAGCGTTATTTTCGCCGTAGCCGTACTTGGTGGAGAGAAGCATAAGCGGCATTTCGCCCTTGGTGCCCTCTATAACCGAGCCGTCGGTGCCCTTGATTGTCGCTTTTGCGGTATCATAGGTGGAAAGCACGGTTTCAACGGTGAAGCCGTCCTGTGTGTTGTTATCGCGTACAAGCAATTCAACGCTTTCGGGGAATGCAACGGTGAAGCTGCCCTCTATGCTGCTTACCGTTTTTCTGATCTGATATGCCGCACTGCCGTTTTGTGCATCCTCTGCAACGGCTGCAAACTTTGCGCTGATGGTGCTTGCGGACTTTTCAAGCGAGTGAGTATCGTCGGTGATACGGTAAAGGGGATTGTAATCGATACCCCAGTTGTCGGAAAGCATCGACTGAAGGTTTTCGTGCTTGGTCGTCTGTGAGTCGACGAATACCATATAAGCGTTACGCGCCTTAAGGAATTCCGAGATCTTATCGGTTTCGGTAAGCGAAAGGTCGGTAACGGGGTCGTAGGTAATAAGAATTTCGGTGTTTTGGGGGATATCCTCCATATCAAGGTTTGCGGTCTTGATGCTGAATCCTGCGGAGGAAAGCTCGTAAACAAGGCCGAGAAGCGAGGAATTGCCCGAGATCTCGCCGTCTTCCATAATAGGCTCGCCGTTACCGTAGGTAAGGGTGACTACCTGCTGCTCCTTGATAGAGCTTTGCAAAATAGCGGTGGTAAGACGGAATTCGCCGTTGAACGCGTAATATTCGCCGTTTTCATTGACCATAAGGAAGGAAGAAAGGTCGAGAACGCGCTTGTGATACATACCTTCAACGATAACGCTGTTTGCGGTAAGGGGGGTAGCGGTCTCCTCGAGGATCTTCTTTTCGAATTCGGGATCGGTGTCCAATTCCTTATATTCGATTCTTACGGTTCCTCGTTCTCCGCTGCCGTCATAAAGCTTTTGGTAGGCCTCGGCAAGGTCGCGGATGACAACCTCGAGCTTTAAGCCGTTGTGCTCTTGTCCGTTGCCGTCATAGAAGCGGTCACGGGGAGACATAAAGGTTACCGTGATATCAAGGTCCTTGCCAAGCTCGTCGAGAAGGCGGACGGTTTCATCTCCGATGGAGGTGAAATCCTCCTTGGTGAGGTCGACCGTAAGGCTGCCCGAAAGCGAGAGCGAGGAGAGAAAAACGTTGATAACAAGGATAAGTGCGATAAAAACAAGGGTAAATGCGATCGAAAGTCCGCCGTATTTATAGCGTCTGTTATCTCTGACAGCGGCATTTTTGTTTTTGTTGCTCATTGATATAATACCGCCTTTCTTATGCCCAACGGCGCTTTTCGATAACGCGCGTGGTTATGAATATTGCGACAGCCGCAAGCGAGATATAATAAACTATCGCAGAAACGTCAAGCGTTTGGTTTGTAAAGGGGATGAAACGGTCGATTACCGAGAACCATTTAAGGATAGTGCGCCAGAAGGTCGATTCGATATTTCCTGCGAGCAGGCTGATAAGAAGCATCGCAACGTTAACGCCCATTGCCGAGATAGCGGCGATAAGCTGATTTTCGGTAAGCGAGGAAAGAAGCACGCCGATCGCGATAAATGCCGCGCCGAGAAGGAACACGCCGAGGATATTTACCATGATCGATGAGAGGTTGGGCGAGCCGTATTTGAAGAGCAACAGGAAATTGAAGCTGTTAACGACGAAGGTCGCGCCGAATACGGTGACAGCCGCAAGATATTTACCCATTACGATACCGAATATCGAAACGGGGCTGGTGAGCAGGATTTGATCGGTACGGGTTCTTCTGTCCTCTGCGAAGAGCTTCATCGTGAGAAGCGGCAGGAGTATCGCGAACATCGCCATAAGATAAACGAAATAGTCGCCGATGTTGCCCGTGGTCTTTGCATAGAGCGTGGTGGCGGAGAAGATAAGTCCCGAAACTACAAGGAACATACCGCAGAAGATATATCCGATAGGAGTGTAAAAATAAGATTTAAGTTCTCTCGAATAGATCGCAAACATTTATTTCACACCCTTTCTCAATTTTTTGTCTTCCTTGTCCTTTTCCTTGCCGACAAGGCGCATAAAGATGTCTTCAAGGCTAAGCTCCATGCCTTCAAGACCGACAAGAGGCCAGTTTCTGCCCGAAAGCAGGGCAAAAAGCGGTTTTCTTATATCTACGCGGTCCTGCGATTCGATAAGATAGCTGATACTGTCTGTATCTCTTTTACCCAGAACGTCGGCAGATTTAACGCCGCCGAGCGATTTGATAGCCTTCAAAACCTCTTCCTGAGGGCCGACGATCTTTGCAACGAGCTTTCTCGAGCCGTCGACAGCGTTTACAAGATCCTCGGTCTTTTCGTTCGCAACGATCTCGCCCTTGTTGATGACGACGATCCTGTCGCAAACTGCCTGAACCTCGGGGAGGATGTGGGTGGAGAGGATTATGGTATGCTCCTTACCGAGCATACGGATCAAATTACGGATCTCGATGATCTGACGGGGGTCAAGACCGATAGTGGGCTCGTCGAAAATAAGCACCTTCGGGTTGCCGATAAGCGCCTGCGCGATACCTACTCTCTGGCGGTAGCCCTTAGATAGGTTTTTGGTAAGGCGGTTTGCAACGTCCCAGATCTTTACGACCTCGCAAATTTCCTTTAAGTGCTGCTTGCGGGGGAGCTTGCAGCCCTTGAGATCGTAAACGAAGTTGAGATATTCGAGAACCGTCATTTCAAGGTAAAGAGGAGGAATTTCGGGCAAAAAGCCGATGTCCCTCTTTGCCTTTATGGGGTTTTGGAGAATATCTGTGCCGTCTATCTTGACCGAGCCGCTGTCGGCGGAAAGATAGCCGGTGATTATATTAAGCGTGGTGCTTTTGCCTGCGCCGTTCGGGCCGAGGAAACCGAGAATTTCGCCCTCTTTAACCTCGAACGAGATGCCCTTTACTGCGTGCTTATTGCCGTAGCTTTTTCGTACGTCGGTAATCTCTATCATTTTTCTTGTCGATACACCGCGTTTTCCACCGCGCGTGAATCACGCCAACGGCTTTTGCGGTATATCTGCCTTTCTTACATATTTAAAAACGAATTACTTTTCTTCTTTAACGATGGCAATACCAAGCTCTGCGATCGCCTGTGCAGGTACCTCTGCGGGGCAGTCGGTCATAAGCTCCTTTGCGTTTTGCATCTTGGGGTATGCAACGACGTCGCGAAGGCTGGTTGCACCCAGCATCTGCATTACCAAGCGGTCAAGACCGATACCCATACCGCCGTGAGGAGGTGCACCGTAACGGAATGCCTCGAGGAGGTAGCCGAACTTGATCTGCGCTTCTTCCTTGGAAAGTCCCAAAAGGTCGAAGATCTTTGCCTGAAGTGCAGGCTCGGTGATACGGATAGAGCCGCTTGAAAGCTCGATGCCGTTAAGAACGAGGTCATACGCCTTTGCACGGACCTTGCCCTTGTCGGTATCAAGATACTGAACGCATTCGTCCATAGGGCTTGTAAACGGGTGGTGCATTGCGACCCATTCGCCCGATTCGTAATCGAATTCGAAGAAGGGCATTTCGATGACCCAAAGGAAGTTATAGCCGCTTCTTTCGATATTAAGACGGTTTGCCGCTTCAACACGGAGCTGACCGAGCTGAGAAAGCAATCTGTTATTGTCGCTGTCGGCAAGAATAAGCAGAATATCGCCCTTTTCGCAGTTTGCCGCTTCGTAAATAGCGTTAAGCTCTTCCTCGGTCATGTGCTTCAAGAACGAGCCGCTGTCGGTATCGGCACGCTTTACCCAAGCCAAGCCCTTTGCGCCGCAGCCCTTTGCATATTCGCCGAGCTTGTCGATATCCTTACGGGAAAGCTTGTCGCCATAGCCCTTAAGGTTGAGCGCACGCACGCTGCCGCCGTTTTCGATAGCCGAAGCAAACACGGGGAAGCCGCAGCCCTTGAGTGCATCGGTAAGGTTGATTATTTCCATACCGAAGCGAAGGTCGGGCTTGTCCGAGCCGAAGCGCTCCATACATTCACGGTAGGTGTATCTGGGAAGCGGAGTGGGAATTTCCACGTCCATACAGTCCTTGAAGATGTGGCTTATAAGGCCTTCGACCATATTGAGAACGTCGTCGGTATCGACGAACGACATTTCCATATCGATCTGAGTAAATTCGGGCTGACGGTCTGCGCGGAGGTCTTCATCGCGGAAGCAACGCGCGATCTGGAAATATTTATCAAAGCCCGCAACCATCGAAAGCTGCTTATAGAGCTGGGGAGATTGAGGAAGCGCGTAAAAGCTTCCCTTATGCACGCGCGAGGGAACGAGATAGTCACGCGCTCCTTCGGGGGTGGATTTTATAAGGATAGGAGTTTCGATTTCAATAAAGCCGTTATCGCAAAGATAGTCACGAACCGATTTGGTGACCTTTGCGCGGAACATGATGTTGTTTTGAAGAACGGGACGGCGAAGGTCAAGATATCTGTGAGTAACGCGCAATTCCTCGTTGGTCTTGCAATCGTCGGTGATATCGAAGGGGGGAGTTTCGCTTTCGCCGAGAACACGGACGTTGGAAACGAAAATTTCGATATTGCCGGTGGGAATATCGGGGTTCTTGCTCGAGCGTTCACGTACGACGCCTGTCGCAGAAACAACGAACTCGCTCTTTAAGGTGAGCGCCTTTTCGAAAATCGCCTTTTCGGTATTTTCGTCAAATGCGAGCTGAACGATACCGCTTCTGTCGCGCAGGTCGATAAAGATAAGACTGCCCAAGTCGCGAGCCTTCTTTACCCAACCCATAACGCATACCGTTTCGCCGATATTTGCTTCTCTTAAATCGCCGCAATAATGTGTGCGGCGCTCATTGCCAAGTAATTCTGCCATAATTAGCCTCTTATATATAAAAGATAAAATTTATCAGCCTTTGATTGCCTTTGTGATGCTTTCGACGGTAAGCTCGACCTTGACTCTTTCACCGCCGCGCATATCGCGCAATTCGGCAACGCCTTCGGCAATTTCGTTATCGCCGACGACAAGAACGAAGCCTGCGCCTGCCTTATCGGCATATTTCATTTGCGCCTTCAGGCTTCTGCCGCAAACGTCGGTTTCTGCCGCAACGCCGCCTTCACGCAGCTTTTGTGCAAGCACGAATGCCGAAACTGACGCGCCCTCTCCGAGCGGAGCGATATAGATATCGCATCCCGTTTCGAGGTCGGGGATAAGAGATTCATCCTTGAGCGCCTGGATAAGACGGGTTATACCCATACCGAAGCCGACCGCAGGCATTTCGGGACCGCCGATAGACGCCAAAAGTCCGTCGTATCTGCCGCCGCCGCAAACCGTGCTTTGCGCGCCGATGGAATCGACCGTAAATTCAAATACGGTGCCTGTATAGTAATCGAGTCCGCGAACGATCGAGGGATCGACAATATATTCAACGCCGCAAACGTCGAGCAGACTCTTTAATTTTTCGAAGTGAGTGTTACAGCCGTCGCAAAGATGCTCGAGCGTTTTGGGCGCATTCTTTGCAATACCCGAGCAAACGGGGCTCTTGCAGTCGAGCACGCGAAGGGGATTTTTTTGCAATCTTTCGCGGCAGGTATCGCAAAGCTCGGATTCATACTGCGAGAAGTAATTAAGAAGCGCCGATCTGTAAGAGGGACGGCATTCGGGACAGCCGATGGAGTTGATGCGAAGCGTTACCTTTGTAAGTCCGAGCTTTTTGAACAGACTGTTCGCAAGCAAAATGACCTGCGCATCCGCCTCGGGCGAGGAGCTTCCGTAAAGCTCGGTGCCGAACTGCCAGAATTCGCGGCTTCTGCCCGCTTGGGGCTTTTCGCGGCGGAAGAAGTTGGAAAGGTAAAACAGCTTAAGCGGCATTGCGCCGGCGTAAAGACCGTTTTCGATAACCGAGCGCGCAACGCCCGCGGTTCCTTCGGGACGAAGCGAAAGACTGCTTCCGTCCTTATCGATGAAGGTATACATTTCCTTGCCGACAACGTCGGTCGTATCGCCGACACCGCGACAGAAAAGCTCGGTCGCCTCGAACGTCGGCATTCTTATTTCGGAAAATCCGTAGATCCTTGCGGTTTCGCGAACCGCGTTTTCGATATATTGCCAAACGCCGATATCCGAAGGAAGAATATCAAGCGTTCCCTTGGGTTTTTGAATTCTGTTCATAATTAAAATGCTTTTGCTCCGTTACGTATATTTGCACGCCAATCCAAGTCGCCTCGGTCAAGCGCAAGGACAAGCACCTCCGCGGTCGCAACGTTGGTCGCAACGGGAACGGTATATTTGTCGCAAAGCTTAACAAGGTTCATTTCGGTTTCGGTGTATTCTGTGTCATTGTTTGTGTCGCGAAGGAGGATGAGGATATCGACCTCGTCGTAAGCGATCTTGGAAGCGATCTGTTCGATTCCCCCGTGCGAGCCCGAAAGCATTTTTTCGATCTGAAGACCGGTCGCTTCGGAAATATATTTGCCTGTGATAGCAGTCGAGCAGATGCTGTGTCTCGAAAGTATTCCGCAATATGCTATGCAAAATTCGGTAATAAGCTCTTTCTTCTTATCGTTGGCAATAATTGCTATGTTCATTATTCTTCCTCCCTGTTTTTTGTACGCAGCACGATTCCCTTATAAGCGCCGCGCTTTTTAGGCGATTCGCATCCGCTTAAAAGCTTTATGCGGTCACCCTTTAGTCTTGAAGCGATGTTGTAAAACGCCGCTTCCCATTTTGTTGCTTTTTTGTTCGGCTCGCCCATAAACGAAAGCTCTGCCGCCTCCTGCGATGCCGACAGCCGTTCGCAATAGGGAACGACTCCGAGAAGCCTTACCGACGAACGGTTGATTATGTCGAGAATATCGGGAAGCTTTTTGCTCTCCGCAAAGCTTTGACGGTAGCCGTTCACCACGAGCGAAAGCTCGGAAATGCCCATTGCCGAAAGCCGTGCCGCCGTTTTTTCCGCCGCGCGGACCGAGGTCGATTGGTGCAGAGTGACTATTATCGCCTCGTCCGCAGTAGAAGCGAACGCCATATAATAATCGGTCATTTCGGCACAGGAATCGATGATAACGTAATCGAATTCCTCCCTGACCTCACGGATAAGCTCGGCATAAGCCGATTTTTTTATCTTTTCGTCCGAAAGATTCATCGGTGCGGGAATAAACGAAAACCCCACTCTTCCCCCCACGTGGCAGACAGCCGCCGCAGGCGAGCAACGTGTACAAAGCACGTCACTGCAATCGAAAAGCGTTTCGTTTTCGACACCGAGAACCATGTCCATACATCTCATACCGAAATCTCCGTCGATAACGAGCACACGGTTGCCGAGGGCATAGAGTGTTGCGGCAATATTCGCCGAAACGGTGGTCTTTCCCACTCCGCCTTTAAAGCCGGTTACAAATATAACTCGTCCCAGTGCACTCACCTCCGGTAAAATTTCGATACCTATAGTTATACTATAGTCATACACGATAATAATATCATCATTTGTGCGCTATGTCAAGAAAAACGCTTTACTTTGTTAGAAAAAATATAAAAAACCGCCGCCGAGTTTCTTGCATATACTGTGCAAGGTGATGAATTATGTTTGAAAAAGATACTCTTTCGGTCATAGGCGGCAAGGATTGCGGCTGCTTTGATCCGATCTCTCCCCCGATCTTCCAGACCTCGACCTTCGGCGGAGGGGAGGAATACTCCTATTCCCGCATTTCGAACCCCACGCGTGACGCGCTCCAAAATTGCCTTGCCGAGCTTGAAAACGGACGCTTTGCGTTCGCTTTTTCATCGGGACTTGCGGCGATAAACGCTGTCCTTTCGCTTGTAAAGCAGGGCGACAAGGTCTTGCTCTCCGACGACCTTTACGGCGGCACTTATCGGATCGCCGCCAACATATTTTCGAAATACGGCATAGCCTTTGAATTCTGCGATACTCAAAACATAAGCGAAACGGAAAAAAGGCTTGACGGCGCAAGGCTTCTTCTTGCCGAATCGCCGACGAACCCGATGATGAAGGTCGCCGATCTTAAAGAGCTTGCCTCGCTCTGCCGCGGCAAGGGGGTCATTTTTGCCGTTGACAACACCTTTCTGACGCCGATCTTTCAGAACCCTCTTTTACTCGGCGCCGATATCGTTATCCACTCGGCGACAAAATATCTTTCGGGGCATCACGACACGGTCGCGGGCGCAGTCGTCACGAACGACGAAGCGATCGCTTTG
Organism: Clostridia bacterium; assembly: GCA_017561145.1. Classification (GTDB taxonomy): domain Bacteria; phylum Bacillota; class Clostridia; order Oscillospirales; family CAG-382; genus Coliplasma. The sequence continues at coordinate 22,261 of JAFZDO010000004.1, forward strand.
CAGCTGACCGCGATATCGGGCACGCTCGGCAACGCGCTTTCGCCCTTTGACAGCTGGCTCGTTCTGCGGGGGATCCGCACCCTTTCGCTACGTATGGAGCGGCATCAGGAAAACGCCTTTGCCGCGGCGCATTTTTTAAGCTCACACCCGAAGGTCGGGCGTGTTATCTATCCCGGTCTTGCCGAGCACGAGGGGCAACGAGAACGCCGTTTACAGTCGAGCGGATTCGGAGGCGTCGTCACATTTGACGTCAACGACCTATCTCTTGTGAAACGGTTAAAAAAGGGCGGAAAAATAATAAAATTTGCCGAAAGCCTCGGCGGCTTCCGCACGCTTATTACACACCCTCTCACCCAGACGCACGCGTCACTGCCGCAGGAAATGCGGGAGCGCATCGGCATCACCGAACGCCTTTTCCGCCTTTCGCTCGGATTGGAAAACGGTCGCGATATCGTTGCCGATCTGAAGGAGATGCTCGACGGGTGCGACTGAACAAAAAAGCCGAGCCGCAATCAACAATTGCGGCTCGGTACGTGACGTGTTTTATTCGGGTCGTGCGTCAACGGGCAGGCAAACTTCGGGCTGCTCGTCAAGCTCGGGAACGTCCTTTTTAAAGCGAGCCGACGAAAGACGGGTGAGGATATAAACGGCGATGCCGATATCCGCTACCGAATAGGCGGCGTAATAATCGAATTCGAAGAGTCCGAAGCAGTTCATAAACAAATTCGGCACCGAATAGATCAAAAGGAAGAATACCGAAAGATGACCGAACAGGAAATAAAGCGCGCCCGAGGTCTTTACAACGTAGGATTTACCCTCGGTGAGGAAGAAGAGGAGCGTTGTGCAAAGTCCGACGATGTGATAAGCGCCCGACGATGCAAGCGGCGCGGCGGATGAACGGATAAAATCGCCGAGCAGGCGGAATATGCAAAACGCAACAGGCGCGACCGCCGCAAGCGCGTGATAATTGTTTTTAAGCGTTTTGTCGTATCGGACGCCGGAAATGATGAATTTCACGGCGGAAAGAAGCGTTGTGACGAGAATCAAAATGCCGATAACAGTGACCGATTCCCTACCGCCGCGCAGGATCTCGGCAATATAGACCGATGCCGCGCCGATAAGCGCAAAGGCAAGCGTGAGCGAGCCTGCGGGAGTAGCGCCGTAAGCACGGTTGAGCATAACGCGCTGACCGCGTCCGTACATTATCGCACAGAAGGCGAAAAGGGCAATGAAAGCAAATACGGCAACCGTAAATACGGTGACCTCGGCATTATCGGGAAGATAATAGGTTTTTGCCTCGATATCGTTCTTTTCCATATCGTATTGGATTATAACGGTTCTGATAACCGCCATCGCGACCGAAACAAGCGCGACCATTGATACCATTTTCGTTTTGCCGTTCACAGTATACCCCCTTTCTAAGTCTTGCGATGCTTGTATTATAATTTATTAGAATCGGTTTGTAAATAGGAAAACGGCAATGTTAACAGTTTGTTTACTCGTGCAGGACTTTTACCGCTTTTCGCCTTGGCGTCATATACTTAGGATAAGGGCAACGGAGCATAAATTCCGTTCCCCGAAAGAAAGGATGTTTTTATGAAACCGAATGAATTTGGTCTTTTCTGTATGGATCAAGCCCCCGTTCCCCCTGAGCCTCTTCCCGAAAGCACTTTTCCTTATAAGGTGTCGCTTGCGATGATGTACGTTCCCTATCAACGCTTTGTGCATCTTTACGACGATGAAAAGGCGCTCTCGCGCGGTACGCTTTTCGAGGAGCTCGACCTCCCCTTTTACGGCGGAAAGAGAGGTAATTCAAAATGAACGACAACCGCAAGGAAACGCTTATGCGAAAGATACAGGCGTACGGATTTACCGCACACGAATGTGCGCTTTATCTCGATTGCCACCCCAACAACAAGCAGGCGCTTAGCCGTTATTCCAAGGCGATCACGGAAATGAACGAGGCCGTCGCACAGTATGAGGGCCTTTACGGACCGATCACCGTCCAAGCCGCAGGCGGACAGAGCTGGAATTGGGTCAAGGGCGCTTGGCCTTGGCAAAACAAGGAGGACTGACAAATGTGGAGTTATGAGAAAAAGCTTCAATACCCCGTTAATATAAAAAACCCCAACCCCAAGCTTGCAAAGCTTATAATCACCCAATTCGGCGGCCCCGACGGCGAGCTCGGCGCGGCGATGCGCTATCTTTCCCAGCGCTACTCGATGCCCTATAACGAGGCTATCGGCATCCTTACCGACGTAGGCACCGAGGAGCTGGCGCACATGGAGATGATCTGCGCGATCGTTCACCAATTGACAAAAGGCTTGACCGAAAAAGAGATTCTCGATCAGGGCTTTGCCGACTATTTCGTCGACCACACGACAGGGCTTTACCCCGTTGCGGCAAGCGGTGTGCCGTGGAATGCAAACACCTTCCAATCGACCGGCGACCCGATCGCCGACCTCTCGGAGGACCTTGCGGCAGAGCAAAAGGCGCGTAAGACCTACGACAATATTCTGCGCTTTACCGACGATTACGACGTCGCCGACCCCATCCGCTTCCTTCGCGAACGCGAGATCGTCCACTTCCAACGCTTCGGTGATGCACTCCGCATCGTTCAGGATAATTTGGATTACAAAAACTTTTACGCTTATAATCCGTCGTTTGATAAGAGATAGTTTTTATGAGGGGACGCTTTTGAAAAAGCTTCCCCTCAAACTCCCTTTCAAAACTTTTCAAAACAAAAAAACAAAAGGGCTTCGCTTGAAGTCCCTTTTTTGTGTTGAATTAATTGATTTTTCCAAAAACGGAGTTTTTGGGGATGAGAAGTTTTTGCCAAGCTTATGGGGTCCCCGAAAACGCTTGTCGATTTCGGGGTTATTGAAAAAAGCGGAAAAAGCGTAACAACAAAAAGGGGCTTCGGTTGAAGTCCCTTTTGATAATTAAGATCAGAATTCGCAGACTACGGTGTGAACGCTGCCTTCGGGGAAAACAGGCGCGATACAGCCGTCGATAGCATTACCGTCAACGATAAGCTTATAGCTGCCGGTACGCTTGAAGCTGATATTATAGGTCGCACCTCTGTAAACACGGGATACGGTTGCCTCGTTCCAAGCGGAAGGCAGGCAGGGTTTGATTTTAAGACCGGTCCACTCGCCGCCTACGCCAAGCATAAACTCTGTAACGTCGCGGTAGATCCAACCTGCAGTACCGGTTATCCAGGAATAGAAGGAGAAGCCGGGACGGTTAGGCTCCTGCGGGCCTAAATACATATTGGTAACAACGTAAGGCTCGACACCCGAGTTGTCGTTCTTGGGATTATCATAGCTGATAAGCTTGAGCGTTTCGTATGCAAGGTCTGCATGGCCGAGCTTACAGTCGGCAGCAATCTTAAATGCAACGCCATGGTTATAAACCGAGCCGTTTTCATATCCGCCGGGGATGAAGTATGCCATACGTCCGATATGCTCGTCCTTTTTGCTGTAAGGCGGTTCGCACTGAACGTAACCGAAGTCGCACTTAAGCTTATCCTCAACGGTCTGCATAATCTTGTTAAGTCCCTCTTCATCGAGCATATCTGCAAGAACTGCCCAGGTCTGAGCATTGAGGTAGGTTTGTCCCTCAACGTTGGTTTTAGAGCCGACGAGCTCGTCCCAGTCGGTAATGCCGTAGATGAACTGGTCGCCCTCGAACGCATTCTCGAGAATAGCCGCCTTAAGAAGAGCCTGTTCCTCTTTGATATTGGCGATAAGCTCATCCTTGCCGCCCATGATCTCACAAATACGGCAGAACTCGGTAATTGCCTTAACTGTAGCAATACTCAACCAAGCGCTTTCGCCCTTTTGCTGATAACCGGTGTTGTTGATAGAGTCGTTCCAGTCACCGCCGCCCCAAAGAACCATATTTCTTGCTCCTCTGTTGTCGAGAAGGAAGCGAAGTCCGCGATACATATGATCGAAAACGGTGCCCTCTTCATCACATTCAAAGTAGGGGCAGACCTCATCAAGCACCGACAGATCACCGGTTTCGTTAAGATATGCAAGAACGGTAGCGGGAATCCAAGCCGCACCGTCATAGTAAGGAGTGCGGGCGATGGGGTCGAAAGCACGCATCGGGTTGCCGTTAGGTCTTTGATGTGCGAGGCAGAGGAGAATCTTCTCTCGCGCCATCTTGCCGTCAAACGCTGCAAGACCTGCGGTATCCTGCATAATATCACGGAAGCCCTTGGAGCAAACGCGTCCCCAAGTCTTACCGAGCGAAATCTGGCGCTTGAGCCAGGTGTTTATCATAATGTTTATATACTCATCGGGAGTATCGAGCACGTAAAGTGCATCCATCTCGTCCGCAATGCGCTTAACCTCGGCAATTGCGTTCTCGAACGCATTTTCTGCCAAATATTCGTTGCTCTGCGCGATTGCATCCTCGATGCCGGTTGCGATACCGAATACGACGTAAAGAACCTTTTCCTCGTTCGGCTTAAGGGTAAGCTTGAACTGCATAGCCGCACAGTAGGTATCGTCAAACGAAGCGCCCTTGTTGGTGAGCGAATCCTCTTTAAGCGCTTGCGGGTTAGCCCAGCTGTTATAAACGCCCTTGAAATTAATATCGCTCAGATCGTAAGAATCGGGCAGCTCGCTTGCTTTCATATAAACGCCGCTGTAATCGTGGTCAACCGCAAAAGCGTCGTGGCAGAAATAAAGACCGCCGAGCGCAGAATCGTAATCGGCGTGGCCGTATGCAAGGTGAGTGGTCACGTTTGCATCGGGACGACCGTAAGGGATAAGGTCGATATTTCTGTCAGTATTCGAGTTATTCTTAACGGTGATCTTCCAAAGCTCTGCATGACCAACGGTAGGAACGGTAACGGTAAGAGAGGTTTCGATACCCTTGTACTCGCTGATAATCTGCTGATAACCGATACCGACGTGGCACTCGTACTTATCAAAAGCGAGATCGCGATAGTTACGGTTGATATCGTAAAATTCCTTGGTGTCGCGGTCCTTGATGTAAACGAGACGGGTTGCCTCGCCGCCGCCGAAAAGGACACGGCGTTCCTCGGAGCTGATTCTCAAAAAGCTTTCGCCAAAGCCAAAATTATCGATGTTCAAAAGGAACAATTCGTTCCAAAGATAGTTCGAAAGAGGTCTGCGCGGACGCATATTGGTGATAACGTATTCTTTTTTCGCGTTATCAAAATAACCGATATTTGCCATATTTATACTCCTTGTTTTATTCGTACGCAGTCATTATAACCGCCTTTTAATTAAAAGTCAATAGCCCGAACCGATTGACTTTTGGCGCTGTTTGTGCTAATCTATATCCGCTGTTTTGAAACGCTTCGGCAGGCAAATATAAAATTATTTAAGGAAAAAAGCAGGATAAAAAGCTATGAAAAACGTATTTATTTTTGGTGACAGCTACTCGGCATTCGAGGGTTGGGTTCCCGAGGGACACGAGCTTCACTACTACATCGGCCGCGAGGAATGCGACGTAAAGACCGTAGAGGATATGTGGTGGTATCCGCTTCTTCCCGAAATCGGCGGCAGCTTGGTTCTCAACGACAGCTGGTCGGGCTCGACCATCGGCTACACCGGTTATTTCAACGCCGACTGCTCCGAGACTAACTCGTTTATTTACAGATTCGAAAGACACTTAAAGAACGGCTTTTTCGAGAAAAACAAGATAGACACGATGTTTGTTTTGGGTGGCACCAACGATTCCTGGTGCGGCGCCGAAAAGGGCGAAATGATGTATGAAAATCACACAAAGGAAGACCTTTTTAAAGTTCTTCCCGCAATCTGCTATTTCTTCAAGCGTGTAAGCGAGGAGCTTAAGGATACAAAAATCGTTTGCATTATCAATTCCGAGCTTGACCCCGTCACCACCGACGGACTCAAAACCGCGGCAGAACGCTACGGCGCACAGGTTATTCAGCTTCACGATATCGACAAGTTCAACAAACACCCCACCGCGCTCGGCATGAAGGCGATCAAGGATCAGGTTCTCGAAGCGCTTCGATAAAAATAAAAATCTCATTGTAAAAAGGGACTTCACTTGAAGCCCCTTTTTTGATTGATTGTTTGATACGCCCGTATGCGTGACGGTTAAATTTAACATTTCGTTTTATTTCGCTGCGGTTGCATTTATAATAGCCTCCCTTGTGTAAAGGGAGGTGTCAGCGCGGTAAAATAGCGCTGACGGAGGGATTGTAGGTTACGGAGTAACCGTAGCCGTTATCATAATTAAGTTAAAAACACAATCCCTCAGTCACCTTGCGGTGACAGCTCCCTTTACACAAAGGAGCCGTTTTTAAACGCTTCGTTTGTGCCCTAATGTTCCGTTTGCCGTATTTGTTACCGGCGGGCGATTCATGAATCGCCCGCATACGCGACAAATAAAAAGACCGCAACGAATGCGGTCTTCAAAACACGAAGTGTTTTTATAAACAAAATTCTCTATAAAAATCCGCGACATGCGCGTGGATTTTTATACCTTAGAGTGCCGAGGATTCGGACAAGGCGCGAAGCGACGCGCACGAATCCTATGCGAATGTACGGCACTCACAAAAAACGACCGAAATGCTTGCATTTCGTGTCGAGAGCGAAGCGACTACTCATATTCAAACGCCATTTTGCCATTCTCGATTTTTAGCTTGGCGTTGAATTTGCTTCCGTCCTTTTTCTTAAAGCCCTTGATGAGCGCGGTCGAGCCGTCGGTCAAGAGCTTGCGGAGCTGAGCTTCGGTTATCTTTTTGCCGCAGATTACCGAGATCGCGAATTTACAGCCGTCCTTATGCCTTGCACAGACAAATCCCTCGTCCTCCGTATGTACCGTCGAGTTGCAAAGCGGACAGCGCACGCCCTCGAGCATATTCGCATAGCTTTGATTGGTGCGTGCCACGCGAGCGTTGATTATTTTAACCCAATCGCGCAATGCGTTTTCGAAATCGGCTTTGAAAATTTCGGCGTTTTCGGTGCCGCGTGCGATATCGCCCAAGCGGCGCTCCCAAACGGCGGTCAGCTCGGCGGATTTAAGCTGGTCGAGCGGCAGCTTTTCGATAAGGTCGATACCCTTTTGCGTTGCGCGGAGGGTTTTCTTTTCGCGCACGATATATTCGCGGTCGATAAGCGTTTGAATTATCGCGGCGCGGGTTGCCTCGGTACCGATACCGCCTGTTTTCGGGTCGGACATAAGCTTTTTAAGCTCGGCATCGTCGAGATCCTTGCCGGCAGATAGCATTGCGGCGAGTATGGTTTTGTCGGTATAGCGCTTGGGCGGCTCGCTCATTTTGTCGCAAAGCTTGTAAACGCCCGTCAACTCCTCGCCGACCGTCAGATCGGGGAGAATTTCGGTCTTCGATGCATCGCCGACGACCATCCAGCCTGGGACGGCAATTATCGAGCCGTTTGCCTTAAATATTTCGCCGTTTACGTCGATTTCGACCTTGGTCTGCTCAAGGGTCGCATCGCCGTAAAGCATTTTTATCACCGAGCGGCAAATGAGGTCGAAAATGCGCTTTTGCTCCAACGGCAGACCCTTTGGGATGTTGCCTGTTGGGATGATGGCGAAGTGGGATTCGACCTTTTTGTTGTCGAAATAATGCTTTTTGTTGAATTTTCGTTCTCTGCCGACGATAAGGTCGGTGTAGATCGGCACACGCGAAAGCGAATCAAGCACGCGGTTGACGACAGGCTCCATATCCTCGGTGAGGTATTGCGAGTTGGTTCTCGGATAGGTCGTAAATCCGTCGTCGTAGAGCTTTTGGACGATATCGAGCGTTTGGTCGAGGGTGTAGCCGAATTTCGAGTTCGCGTCCATCTGCAACGCCGAAAGCGAATAGAGCAGAGGCGGCTCCTTTTTGACCTTTTTCTTTTTAACGTCCTTAACCGTTCCGACGTTTCCGTTTATCTTTTCGAAAAGTGCCTCGGCTTCGGATTTTTCGGTTATTTTTTCCTTCTGGTGCTTGGCCTTGAAGCTTTCGCCGCTTGCGTTGGTAAATTCCGCCTCTATCGCCCAATAGGGCGCTTTGACGAAGTTCATTATCGCTAATTCACGGTTGACGAGCATCGCAAGTGTGGGGGTCTGAACTCTGCCGACGCTCATAACGCCTGCGCCGGGGTTCTTTAACGACATCGCGGCGGTAAGGTTTGCGCCGACTACCCAATCGGCGACAGAGCGCATTCTGCCTGCAGATTCTGTCAGCTTCATATCACTTCCGAGCTTGATGTTTTTGGTAAAGCCCTCGATAATGCCCTCCTTCGTTTGCGAGGTAAAGCAGGCGCGTTTTACGGGTTTGGTGCATTTTGCAAGCTCGTAGATATAGGCGAAAATGACCTCGCCCTCGCGGTCAAAGTCGGTCGCGTTTATGATAAGGTCGCTCTTTTCGAAAAGACCCTTGACGATATTGAACTGACGCTCGACCTTGGAGTCCCACGAGGAATTAGAGCTTGTGCGGAGCTTTATTTCGTAATTATTCGGCACGAAGGGCATCGGCATTTTCGACCATAATTTATAGCTCGGGTCGTAATCGTATGCCTGCTTGAGCGTGCAAAGGTGGCCGTAGCCCCAGGTGACGTAGCATTCGTGTCCTTTATAGTTGATCTTTAGGTATCCGTCGCGATTTTGTTGGGATTTTACCGCTTTTTCGTTGGCTTTCAGCTTGGAAAATTCAACCGTTTCGCCGTTTGACAGATAGATCTTATCCAAAGCGGCGGCAATCTTGTTGCCGACGTCGGGCTTTTCCGCCAATATCGTTACCATTTTTTTGCCGCCTCCTTTTTAAGCGTTGTTTGTTATTGTATCACAAAAAGTTGTCTTTTGCAATAATAAAGAAGACCGTAACTAATTACGGACTTAAGTACGACAAAAATTTATAAAATTATAAATAATTATATTGAGAGTTTTTGGGGAGAGAGTTCGAGAGAGGGGCTTTTTGCAAAAAGCTCCTCTCTCGTAATATCTCTTAAAACAACAATCAATTATAAATCCTGTTCGGAAAGAAGTGCGCCTTCGTAGCTTTCGAGGTCGCCCGCGTCGCAAAGAGCGGCAAGCTTGGGGTCGATGGGGAGCTTGGAAATGCGTTCGATTCCGTGAGCCTTTGCAACTTCGTCAACCTTGCTTTCGCCGTAGATATAGTGCTTTTGGTTACAATCGGGGCATTCGAAATAGGAATAGTTTTCTACAAGGCCCAAGATAGGCTTGTTCATAAGCTCTGCCAAGCGAACCGCCTTGCCGACGATCATAGAAACGAGGTCCTGAGGGCTTGTTACGATAATCATACCGTCAACGGGAAGCGACTGGAAAACGGTAAGCGGAACGTCGCCCGTTCCGGGAGGCATATCGATAAACATAACGTCGTTTTCGCCCCAATTAACGTCGGTCCAGAACTGCTTTACACAGCCTGCGATAACGGGACCGCGCCAAGCAACGGGGTCGGTTTCGTTGGGGAGAAGAAGGTTAAGCGACATAATCTTGATGCCGGTCTTGCTTTCGGGGGGGATCATCGATTCGCCGTCGCTCATAACGCCGCTGCCAACGCCGAAGATCTTGGGGATAGAGGGTCCGGTGATATCGGCATCGAGGATGCAGACCTTTTTGCCCTCTCTTAGCGCGTTTATCGCAAGAAGCGAGGTGACGAGCGACTTACCTACACCGCCCTTACCGCTTACAACGGCGATAACCTTGCCTATCTTGCTTCCCTCGCGAAGCTTTTCGATCATACTTTCGGGCGCCGAGCCCTTATCTCTGCTCGAGCAGTTTGCACTGCAGGTCGAGCAATCGTGCGTACATTCACTCATTTTTTCTTTCCTTCTTATCTGTTATCTTTTTAAAAAGTCTTTCTCTCGCGTTCTTTTTATTAATCATAATCAAACGCACATATATACAATAAAAATAATCATAAAAATCCGCGACATGTGCGTGGATTTTTATACCTTAGAGCATCGCAACCTTGGACAAGCCGAAGGCGCGCACAAGGTTGATGCGAATGTACGATGCTCACAAAACCCCGCCGCGCGGGTTTTGGGTCCCCGAAAATGCTTGTCATTTTTGGGGAGAGCGGAGCTCCCTAAGATATTTTATGCTCATTTCGGCACATTCAAACGGAGTTTTTCCGACAGTCGGCTGATCCTGCTCGACAACATACCATTCAACACCGCATTTTTCGGCGGTTTCGATTATTGAAACGAAATTGATTTCCCCATGGCCTACGGGACGGAACCCAAATTCACCGTTTTCGCGGCTATAATCCTTTAAATGAAGCAACGGGCAACGGTTTTTATACTTTTCAAGATATTTTTCGGGACTATGTCCGGAAAAGTGTACCCAACAAACGTCTTGCTGCATTTTCAGCAAATCGGGCGAGATGGTTTCGAAAATATTATCGAACCCAAGAACACCGTTTTGAAGCGGCTCGAATTCAAAGCCGTGGTTGTGATAGGAAAGCGACATTTGTTTTTCGGCAGCGATTTTTCCGATACGCTCGAAATCCGCTTTGGTATTTTCCCAACTTTCGCTTTTCGGACGGTCGATTTCATCGAGCCACGGGATAACGATATGCTTACATCCGACACGCTTAAAGCATTCGATAGCGCCCGACGCATCTTTGCGAAGATCACCGATAGGAATATGCGCCGAAATCGGAACAAGACCAAGCTCGCCTACCAATTCCGCCATTTCTTCGGGAGTTTTACCCCAAAGTCCCGCAAATTCAACACCGTCATAGCCAAGCTCCTTAACTTTTTTGAGGGTTGCCTTTACGTCTTTTTGCATTTCGTCACGAAGCGAGAAAAGCTGTATTGCAACAGGTTTCATATGAGTTTTCTCCTTTTTATTCAGCCCATTTGCCGTTTACGAAGATAGGTGTTGCGACGCCATCCTTGTAACCGGTGATGCACATATCGTCGGAGCCGATCATAAAGTCGACGTGGATCATCGAATCGTTCACGCCGAGCTCGCGAAGCTCGTCAAGAGTCATATTTTCAAAGCCCTTAACGCAATTGGAATATCCCATACCGATAGCAACGTGGCAGGAAGCGTTTTCATCGAAAAGCGTGTTGTAATAAAGCAGACCGCTTTCGGCGATTCCCGAATCCTTGGGCACGAGCGCCAATTCGCCGAGCATTGCCGCGCCTTCATCGGTGGTGATAAGCTTGCCGAGAGCCTCGTTTCCCTTTTCGGCGTGCCAGGAAACTGCTCTGCCGTCTTCAAAATCGATATAGAAGTTGTCGATAAGAGTGCCTCTTACCGAAAGGGGCATGGTAGAAACCAATCTGCCGCTGCACTTGCCCTTTTTGGGGGTGGTGAATATTTCCTCGGTGGGCATATTCGGGTTGAAGAAGATTCCGTCGAGCGTTTCTTCTCCGCCTCCGCACCAAACGCTTTCCTTCATAAGCTCGCATTTGAAATCGGTGCCGTTTTTGGATTTATAGTGCAGATAATCGAAGTTCTTTTCGGTAAGCCATTCGCTCTTTGCCTTGAAATTTTCGTTCTTCTTGTCCCATTCTGCGATGCAATCGTTATCATCATAGCAATTAACGGTGGAAAGGATAGCATCCCAAAGCTTTTCGACAGCAACGCTTGTGCGGTCGTTGGGGAACACCTTCTTCGCCCACGCCTTGCCGGGGATAGCGCAAACGAGCCATTGGTGCTTGTTTTCCATAGCCTCGCGGTAGGGCTTTATCTTCTTCGACGCCGCGATGCTTGCACGTGCGATCTTTTCGGGGTTGGATTTAGCGAGCGCATCGGGATCCTGACACAAAAGTGCGATCCTTGCGGGAAGGATTTCGGAATCGTGCTTTGCTCTTTCGACCTGCCAATCGGGCACGTCGCAAAGGGTCTTCATCGAGCAATGACGGTAAGCAAGCTTTGAAAGCTCGGTCATCGACCAATCGACGCGCACGTAGCCTGCGCCTGCACGGTAAGCCTCCTCGACGAGGATAGCCACGAATTCAGCCGCTTCGACGTCGGCGCTGATGTTAAGCTGCTGACCCTTTTGGATATTAACGCCCTGCTTTACCAAAAGCTTGGCGTATTTTCTTTTCAAACTCTTCTTCATTTTCTTTTATTTCCGCGATGCGCGATACAACAAGCTTACTTCTCTCCGCGAAACACATTGCGAAAAGAAGCGTTGTATCGGTCGCGTTCCTTCATTTTATTTTTATGATACACAAAGGTTTAAATACACAAAGGGCTGATTTTCAGCCCCTTGAGTTTAATTATTTTTCTTCTTTGTCCTTTTTCTTGCCGAAAAGCGATTTCTTTTCCTTCTTTTCGGGCTTGTCTTCCTTCGACTTCATCTTAATGCCGCTGTCGGACTTGACCGATTTAACTTCCTTCGCCTCGGGCTCGTTCGCCTTTTCGATAACAGAATGGACAGCCCATTTCTGGAGCTGGATCTTGGTTCTGTCGCCGCTGGTTTCGATAAGGAGCATGTCGTCCTTAACCTTAACTACCATACCGACAATACCGCCGGTGGTAACGATAACGTCACCAAGCTCGATAGAGGAACGCATATTTGCGGTTTCCTTTTCCTGCTTCTTTTGGGGACGGTAGATGAAGAAATAAAAGACAAGTGCAAGCAACGCGAGGGGGAGAAGCATTGTAAGCATCGAGCCGCCGCTTGCCTGAGTGTCAGGTGCCGTATTTTCTGCAAAAAGTGCTGTAAGATTCATTTTAAATTACCTTCGTTGTATTTTATTCGTTTTACGCTCTTGCAATAAAGCGTTTTTTCATCGATCTCAAAAAGCGCACCGCAAAGATTTATGCTTTCGCTTGCGGGGATGCCCTTCATTCGGATATTGCTTGTAAATCTCGAAAGCGCCGTTTCATAGCTTACGCCGATTACCGAATCCTCGCTTCCGCACATGCCGATATCGCTTATATAGCCGCTTCCGCGTGAGGTTAAGCGCTCGTCGGCGGTCTGAACGTGGGTGTGCGTACCGAAAACGACCTGTATCCTTCCGTCGAAATAATGCATAAACGCCTGCTTTTCGCTCGTAGCCTCGCCGTGAAAATCGCATATCGCAAAATCGTATTTGCCCTTTAACGAATCAAGCAAGCGCTCGACGGTGTAAAAGGGGGAATCGACGGGATCCATAAAGACCTGACCGCAGACCGAGATTATCAATGCGCGAAGCCCGTTTTTGACAGGCAGGATGCAATATCCGTTGCCGGGTGAATTCGGAGGAAAGTTAAGCGGCCGAAGCACGGTTTCCTCATCCTCGTAAAGCTCGAACGCCGCATAACGGCGGAAGCTGTGGTTGCCGCCCGTAAGCACGTCGGCACCGCTGTTGAACAGATCGCTCGCATCGTTTCGGTCAAGACCGCTTCCGTCGTGAACGTTTTCGGCATTGACGATAACAAGATCCGCCTGCTCGAGATTTTTTATCCTGCGAAGATTCTTTCTCACAAAATTCAGCCCCGGCGTTCCGAAAACGTCGCCTACGGCAAGGATTCTGAGCATAGATTGCACCTTTTTCTAATTTGAGGTTACGTTTGTTATAAACGCTGCGTAGCGGGCGATTCGTGAATCGCCCCTACAGCGGTATGGATTTAACTGCATTAATTAATCCTAAACAATTGCCTAAACAATTATCCAAACAATTATCCAAACAATTATCCAAACAATTACCTAAAACCGTTCAGAGCGGATGCAGATTGTGCAAACAGAACCCGAAGCTGTAGAAACCTACTGCGAGCGGTTCTGTTTGTGCAAAGCGAAAGCGGTCTGCGCCGTTATGGACGGTTTTGATTATTTCGCGTAATCTACCTGACGCATTTCGCGGATCACGTTAATCTTAATCTGTCCCGGATATTCAAGCTCTTCCTCGATCTTGCGAGCGATATCACGGGCGATAAATACCATTTCGTCGTCGTTGACCTCGTCGGGCTTGACCATAATGCGAACCTCACGGCCTGCCTGGATAGCAAAGGACTTTTCAACGCCGGTGAAGGAGGTTGCGATCTCTTCGAGCTTCTGGAGACGCTTGATATAGGTTTCAAGATTTTCACGTCTTGCGCCGGGACGTGCAGCCGAAACTGCGTCTGCCGCCTGAACGATCATAGCAACGAGAGTGTTGGGCTCAACGTCGCCGTGGTGAGCTTCGATAGCGTGAACGATTTCGCGGCTTTCCTTGTACTTGCGTGCAAGGTCAACGCCGATCTGAACGTGCGAGCCGTCGATTTCGTGGGTCATAGCCTTACCGATATCGTGGAGAAGACCTGCGCGCTTAGCCTGAGCAACGTCAACGCCAAGCTCGGACGCGATCATACCTGCGATATGGGAGACCTCGATAGAGTGCTTAAGAACGTTCTGACCGTAGCTTGTACGGTATTTAAGTCTGCCGAGCAATTTAACAAGCTCGGGATTGATGCTGTGAACGCCGGTTTCGTAGGTGGCCTGTTCGCCTTCCTTCTTGATAACGGCTTCAACCTCTTTGCGGCTCTTTTCAACGGTTTCTTCAATGCGCGAGGGATGGATTCGTCCGTCGGAAATGAGCTTTTCAAGAGTCATTCTTGCAACCTCGCGGCGTACCGGATCAAACGTGGAGATCGCGATAGCCTCGGGAGTATCGTCGATAATAAGGTCAACACCGGTGAGCGTTTCGATCGCGCGGATATTTCTACCCTCACGGCCGATGATTCTTCCCTTCATTTCGTCGTTGGGAAGGTCAACTACCGAAACGGTGGCTTCGGCAACGCTGTCGGCTGCGCAACGCTGGATAGCGAGCGCGATAATGTTCTTGGCTTCGTCCTCTGCCTTGTCCTTGCATTCCTGCTCGACTGCGAGGAGCTTCATTGCCATTTCGTGTCTTGCTTCGCTTTCAACACGCTCCATAAGAATAGCGCGTGCTTCTTCGGAGGTCATTCCCGAAATCTTCTGGAGGAGCTCCTCCTGCTCGGCAACGATCGCCTCCGCTTTTGCGGCAAGTGCTTCGTTTTCGCGGATCTTGGCGTTCAAAACCTCTTCCTTCTTTTCGAGGTTTTCATATTTCTTGTCGAGATTTTCTTCCTTCTGCATCGCACGTCTTTCCATGCGCTGAAGGTCATTTCTTCTCTCTTTGAGTTCGCGCTCTGTTTCGTTCTTAATACGAAGCGCTTCCTCCTTAGCTTCTACAAGCTTTTCCTTTTTTGCTGTTTCAGCAGCTTTTTTTGCATCCTCAATTATGCGCTTGGATTCGATCTCCGCACTTCCGATCTTCTTTTCTGCGATCTTTTTGCGGACCATAAATCCTACGATAAAGAACAGGACGGCAGCACCGGCTATTAAACCAATAGCTAAAAACAGGTTCATATTTGCCTCCTAAAATATATTTTATCCCGAGGCACGGCAATTCTTTGCAGGCTGATAAGTTCTATACTCTGATTTTCAACAAAATATATAGTTATTTCGCCGCGGCAGACGCCTTGGCATCGGTATTCACAGTAATTATACATATTTTATTTACTAAAGTAAATAGATATTTCCAAAAATTTATAAACAATGTGTAAATTTAAGCGGAATTTTTATCCTTTTCGGTTGCGTCATCGCGCATTTTCGGGTATAATCAATTCCGTTATATAAAATCTCGGAGGATGTTTTTATGTGGGGTGTGCTCCGCGCAGTCGGCGTTTTCGTGTCGATTCCTATCGCGCTGTATTTTTTCTTTTTCATAAAACGCGCATTAAGGCTCTTCTTCCCTAACCTTAAAAAGCAATTTCTTTACGGCATTTCGGCGGCATTGGGAATATGCATCGGCTTGACCTCGACCGATATTTTCGGCTTCCCCGCGGTTTTCGTGCTGCACGTGATGTTCTTTTCGCTTATCTGCCGTTTTGTCAATCTTATTCTCGGAAAGATCAAGGACGGCAAGGCGGAAAAGGCAAAGCTCTGGCAGATACTTTACAAAAGCGGCGCGCTTGCGCTTGCGTTTACGCTTGCTTTTTCTCTTTACGGCTATATCAACCTTCATAACGTCGTTGCGACCGAATATAAAATCGCCACCGAAAAGGATATCCGCGCAGAGGGTTACCGAGTTATCCTTATTGCCGACGTGCATTACGGCGTTTCGGTCGACGACGAAACTCTTGCGCGAATCTGCGACGAGATAGAAGCGTCATCGCCCGATATGGTCGTGCTTTGCGGCGACATTGTCGATAACAACACGACGACCGAGCAGATGAAATACGTTTTCTCGCAATTCGGCGCGATAAAAAGCGAATTCGGAACCTTTTACGTGCACGGCAACCACGACAAGCCCTTTGGTTTTGCGGGATTTGAAAGCGAATTTTCGGAGGACCAGCTCACGACCACGATCAAAAACAGCAATATAAGCATACTTACCGACGACGTGATTGAAATAGGCGACGACATGCTGCTTGTCGGACGAAACGATGCAAGCATGAAAAGCAGGGCGGACATCACAAAGCTGCTCGAAAACGCAGACGATAGCAAATTCATACTCACGCTTGACCACCAGCCGCGCGATTACGATAATATAGCGGCGTCGAAGACCGACCTTGTCCTTTCGGGACACACCCACGCAGGACAGATCTGGCCCGTCGGATTTATTCAGGAGCTCTTCAATATGAACGACGAGGTCTATGGCCACGGCTTCTATGACGAGGACACGCAATTTGTCGTTACCGCAGGCTTTGCCGGCTGGAAATACCCCGTCAAAACCGAGGAAAAAGCGGAGTACGTTGTAATCGATATAAATTAGCTTCGCTCTCCCCAAAAAATCTAAAGATTTTTTAGGGACCCCATTCTAACCTCAAATCAAGGGAAAGCCTTTTTGGCGCTCCGTTTTGTGTCCTAATGTTGCGCTTGTGTTAACAAATGCCTTCCCCCTTGGGGGAAGGTGGCAAAATCTTTGATTTTGACGGATGAGGGGTAAAATACATTTATAAATTCAGTTAACGAACCCCTCATCAGTCAGTGCTATTTTACCGCACTGACAGCTTCCCCCCAAGGGGAAGCCTTTTTTATTTGTTACGGCAACGGTGATAATAGCCTCCCTTGTGTAAAGGGAGGTGGATTTTGCGGAGCAAAAGACGGAGGGATTGTAGGTTACGGAGTAACCGTAGGTTTTTACAATATAATGTTAAAAGGACAATCCCTCAGTCACCTTGCGGTGACAGCTCCCTTTACACAAAGGAGCCATTTTATCGTTCCAAATGTTCCGTTTTCCGTATTTGTTTCGCGTATGCTTTAAAGCAGATCATCAAAACCGCGTGCCAATGCGGCGGAAACAAGCTCGTCGGCATTGGATAATGACGAGTCACAGACGTCGGCAGGAAGCATCGTACGCGTGCTTTTATAATCGTCATATTTGCCGTTAAGTATATTTTTGAGATTCTCTTGCTTTATCAGCCAGCCAAAGCTCGCCCTCCACGTCGGAACCTTTTTGCCGCTTAA
>JAFZDO010000005.1 GCA_017561145.1 Clostridia bacterium
AGTAATCAAGGCTCCCGTAGTTGAAGAGCCCTCCAAGCCCGGCGACGATCCTGTTAAACCCGGCGACGCTTCCAGCATGATCATCTTCGCTATCATCGCTCTCGTTGCTATCGCAGGCTCTGCAGTTGTTATTAAGACTCGCAAATAAGTTTTAATATAATTAAAGAAGACGGCAAACCGCCGTCTTCTTTTTTTCGTTGACAAAGATACGAAAATCTATTATAATTATATTGTAAATAAAAAGAAAAAAAGAAGGAGAGCATTATGAAAAAAACTGCGATTTTACTTTGTCTTATAATGATTTTCGGTGTTTTATCGGTTCCTGTCAGTGCGGCAAACGAATTAAGAGAGCCGACCGACGTTCCGAAGATCTTTATTACCACAACGCAATCTATTCCGAGGGATTACGTCGATTGCACTGTTGAAATTATAGATGAAGAGGGCGGAACACACGAGGCTATTTTTGATGACGAATCAAAGGTAAAGATCCGCGGCAATTCTACTTCTTCGGGCGAGAAAAAGCCCTTTAATATTAAATTCTCCTCCAAGACTGACGTGCTTGGTATGGGCAAAAACAAAAAATGGTGTCTTCTTGCGAACTGCTATGAAAAAACGCTTATCAGAAACCAGACTGTTTTTGATTTTGCCGACAGTATCGGCTTGGCTTACACACCCTCCTACCGTGTTGTAGAGGTATATCACAACAACCGTCTGCTTGGTACTTATCTTCTTACAGACGCGGTCGAGGCTTCGGAGTCGAGAGTTGATATCGATACCGACGGATATGAATTCATTCTCGAGCGCGATGCAAGAACCGACGAGGGAACCGTTTATTTCACGACCGATCATTATGATATCCGTTTCGGTATCAACGAGCCCGAGGAGCCTACTACCGCGCAATACGATTGGCTTATGACGTTTTTGAAGAAAGCGGAATATGCGTTGAAATCGAAGGACTACAAAGAGGTTCAGAAGTATTTCGATATCGAATCGATGATCGATTTCTATATAGTTCTCGAGCTCTTTAAAAACGTTGATATCAACACCGGCAGTACCCGTTTCTATATCAAGGACGGCAAGATCTATGGCGGTCCTTGCTGGGACTTCGACCTTTCCTCCGGCAACTGCTCGTCGAGCTATTACACCACCTATAACAACGTAGGCGGATCAGGAAAGAGCTGGGAGGGTTTGTGGTGCAACACCCTTTGGTTCAGACCGCTTCTTCAGTACAGCGAATTTAAAAGCGCGCTCGTTGAAAGATACGGCGACCTTCAGGATGAGATAATCAACCTTTATACCGACAACGGTCTTGGCAGAAATTATATCGACGCAACCGTTGATAAATACAGTGCCACCATCAACCGTAATTATACCGATGCGGGCTGGATCATTCCCAAGGTATACAGCGATCTTGAGCGTATTCCCGATACGACCTATGCGGCAAACGTTGAATTTTTCCGAAACTGGCTTAAAAACCGTAATGAATGGCTTCTCAAGCAATGGGGCTTGGAGGGCATAAATAATATCGGCAACGGCTCGGGCGTGACTAAAGAGGGTTATTATCTCACGGGTGTTGGCGAAAAGGTAAAGGTAAGCGACTTTTTGTCAGGCTTTTTAAAGGGTGCAAAGCTTATCGATAAAAACGGTGAGATTTCGGGCAACAAATACGTACCCACGGGAAGTGCGGTAACGCTTGGCGGTGCTTCCTATTACGTGCTTGTCCGCGGTGATATTTCGGCTAACGGCGCGGTTGATAAATACGACTATATTATGTTAAAGCGCATCTGCCTTAATACCTACAAGCCCGATCATATCGATACGAGAGTCAGCGATATCAACGAAGACGATAAGATAAACGCGTTTGACTATATTCTTGTAAAACGCCACGTGCTCGGCACGATCGATCTGTTTAAATAATTATGACTAAAAAGCTTTTATCTTTAATCTCACTCCTCCTTGCGCTTTTGCTTCTTTGCTCCTGCGCGGAATTGACAAATCTTAATAATTCTTCAAGCACCGATGAGCAAAGCGACATAAGCAATGCCGAATCGAGCAGTGAAGAAAGCAAATCTGCCTCTGTCGAGGGCGAGCTTCGAGTGCATTTTCTTGACGTCGGTCAGGGCGATTCAATCTTTATCGAGCTTCCGAACGGCGAATGTATGCTTATCGATGCGAGCGAGCGCGAATATGCAAACCGCATAATCTCGTTTATAGATTGCCTTGGGTATACAAAAATCGACCATTTGATTGCAACACATCCCCACGCCGACCATATCGGCGGTATGGAGACGGTAATATCGCATTTCGAGCTTGGCGAGGTCTATATGCCCGAGGCGGTTACCGATACGAAGACCTTTATCAATCTGCTTACCGCGCTTGAAGAAAAGGGTGCAGAGATCACCGCGGTGAAGGCAGGGCTTGAATTTGATTTCGGCGGCGCAAGGGGCAAATTCGTCGCTCCGAAATTTATTGTAGACGATATGAACAACTGCTCGGCAGTGCTTCATTTAAGCTTCGGTAACCGTGCGTTCCTTTTGACGGGCGATGCCGAAATCGATGAGGAGGGCACTGTCGAGGGCGATATTAAATGCGACGTGCTTAAGGCAGGCCACCACGGAAGCAGAACCTCGTCGGGTGAATATCTTCTCGGCAAGGCAAAGCCCGAGATCGTTGTTATTTCCTGCGGCGAGGGCAATTCCTACGGTCACCCCCACAAGGAAGCGCTCGACCGCTTTAGTAACGCAGGTATCAAGAGCATATACCGCACCGATATTTCGGGTAATATAAGCATCAAAACAAACGGAACCGAGCTTGAAATAAAGGAGCACGTTGCGATAGGCGCGCACAGGTGGGTGCTTAATATCAGCTCGAAAAAGGTTCACACTGCCGATTGCGGCGGCGCTGTCGATATGAAGGAAGCGAACAAGGCTTATTCACAAAGATCGCTTTCCGAGCTGACAGAGCTTGGCTATGCGCTTTGCAGTACCTGCAAGCCGAAGGAATAGGGGAAGGGTTATGAAAATAATTATCGACAGGATCGAGGGCGATATTGCCGTTTGCGAGATAGACGGAAAACGTTTTGTTAATCTCCCCGTTTCGCTTTTCGAAAACGCAAAGGAACGCGATGTTTACGTTCTTACAAAGGACGATTCCGCAAAGGAAGAAGCGCTTAACAAGGCGCAATCGCTTTTCGATAAGCTTAAAAAGAAATAATTTGTTTAGGATTTTATGAGAGAGAAGCTTTTAAAAAAGTTTCTCTCTCAAACTCTCTCTTCAAAATTTTTTAATATTAAAATATTAAAAAGGAAGGCTTCGTACCTTCCTTTTATTTGTTTGGAATAATGCAATTGTCAGCGTTTAAAAGTGCTTCTGCGGTGAGTTTTGTGCCTAACGAAAAACCATCGGCGAATGCTTGTGCGGTTGCCAGCATAACGTAATTATTAACAAGCTCTTGGAGCTTTTCCGCTTCGGCTTCTCCAATGACTGCGGCAAGCGATTCTATTCTTTCAATGGCTTTAACCTCGCTGATTTTAAGTTCACTGTTGTTCTTGCCGAAAAATTCAATAGGGTCTACTTGACCGTACCATAATTCATCTATAATTCTTGGCATATAATCACATCCCGAATAAGCTGATAAGCAATTATAACACCGTACGGTGCGATTTGTCAACACCGTACGGTATTTTTTATATAATTAATTATCAAACAATTTGGAGTAATTTTATGTATATTTGTCCGCGAATCAGGGATTTAAGAGAAGATAATGATAAAACGCAAAAAGAAATAGCAGAAATGCTTAATATGCAGATAACGGTTTATCGAAGATACGAGAACTGCGAACGTGAAATGCCTTTGTGGGCAGCGATAAAGCTCGCTGACTATTATCATGTAACGCTTGATTATCTTGTTGGGCGCACAAATGAATGAGTAAACGCTCTCTTCAAAATTTTTAATTATAATATATATAAAATTTTTGGGGAGAGAGCACGAGAGAGGGGCTTTTTATAAAAAGCTCCTCTCTCGTTATATTATATTATAACAAACAAATCACTCAAACTGAACAGCGGCGCCCTTTAAAAGCTCGATAATGGGGAGCTTTTGGGGGCAGATATCCTCGCACTGACCGCACGAGATGCAGTCGCTTGCCTTACCGCGAGAGCCGCCTGTTTGGAAATCGTACCACCATTTACCGCCGTAGGTAGAATAGCGGCGGGAGTTGTTGACGATGTTGAAAATCGAAGGAATCGGAATCTTGCTCGGACAGCCCTCGGTACAATAGGAGCAGCCTGTGCATTGGATGATATCATAGCTTTCGATGATCTTAACGACCTTGTCGATAGCGTTGAATTCATCGTCGCTAAGCGGCTTGAAATCGGTCATGAACGAAAGGTTATCGTTCATCTGATCGATATTGCTCATACCCGAAAGCACCATAAACACGCCTTCAAAGCTTGCGGCATAGCGGATAGCAAAGCTTGCGTTACTGCCGCCGAAGGGGGTAAGGAGCGCGCTTGCCTCATCGGGGATACCCGCAAGAGAGCCGCCCTTGACGGGCTCCATAATGATTATCGGCTTGTTGTGCTTGCGGCAGACCTCATAGCAAAGCTTGCCCTGAACGCCGTCGTCGTTATAGTCGATATAGTTAAATTGGATTTGAACAGCTTCGATTTCGGGGTATTCGGTAAGGATCTGATCGAGAACCTCGGCGCTGTCGTGGAAGGAAAGTCCGACGTGCTTTATCTTGCCCTCTGCCTTAAGCTCAAAAGCGGTTTCATAAGCCTTGCAATCCTTGAATTTTTGGAAGCTTCTTGCCGTTTGCGAGTGCATAAGATAAAAATCGAAATAGTCGACACCGCAAGCATCAAGCTGGGCTTGGAAAAGGGGACGTATCTCCTCTTGCGAATTAAAATAGGGGCCGGAAAGCTTGTCGGTCAATATGTATTTATCACGCGGATAACGCGAAGTAAGCGCCTCGCGGAGCGCAGGCTCGCTCTTTTTGTTAAGGTAGCCGTGTGCCGTATCGAAGTAATTAAAGCCGGCAGATATGAATTTATCGACCATCAGGCAAAGCTGTTCGATATCGACAGAATCGTCCTTCATCGGGAAACGCATACAGCCGAAGCCGAAATTCTTTTTAACCTCAGGGAAAGCGCTCATTGTTAAGTCCTCCGTGTTTTACGTTGTTATTAAGTATATTTTACACATGTAGCGATAATTTGTCAATCGGTAAAACAAAACCCTGTCGATGACAGGGTTATATTTTTATTTAGCTCTTGCCTTGCCGCCCTTGAGCTTGTTGATAAGCACGTAGGCGGTCATAATGACGGCTATGGTTAAGGTTATGACAGCGAACATTGCGCCGATGCTTACCTTGGTATCAAGGAAATAAATATTGCAATCGACAACGTTGCGAAGCTCGGTAATAGCGTCAACAGGGATGCCCTTTTCGGTAAGCGCATCCAAGGCGCCGCCCATTGCGTGGTTGCGGAAAAGCGAGGTCGCATAGGTGCCGGGGAGGAAGGAAATGACGGTTTGCAAGCCCTCCGAAAATTGCGAGATAGGCATATAAGCACCGCAAATAAAGCCGTAGCAGGAGCTTACGATACTGCCGACGGCGGATATCTGGCCCTGGCTTGAAAGGAAAAAGCCGATAAGCGACGAAAGCGCCGTGCCGAACAGTACGGCAAGAAGAATATCGAGAATAAGGAACAAAACGTCCGAAACGGTAAGATACCAGCCGATCGCCGCGATATAGATCAAGCCCGCAACGAGTGCTACGAGATTGATAATAAGCGTTACCAAAAAGGTTGCGGCGTAATAGCTTATTGCAACTCGGGTATGCTTGACGGGGGTGACCGAAATATCGTTGTAAGCACCGCTTACCTTGTCCTGAACCATAAGCATATTCGAGCAGAAGGCAACCGTGATACAGCTTACCGCCAAAAGGGAAGAGACAAGCTGACCGCCGACACAGCCGTCGATGATATCCGATACCTCGTTTTGCATAAATTCGGGTACCGACAAAAGAAAGCTGTCGCGGTAGACGTTGCCCAAAAAGGTGGTGTAAAGCACCAACAAAATAAGCGGAGTGATAAGCGACGTGAAGAAAAGCCCCTTGTCCTTAAAGAAAAGCTTTATATTACGGCGAATAAGTGCTGTCGTTGTCTTCATTTCTCGTCACCTCCCAATTCCTTGCCGGTGACCGAAAGGAATACGTCGTCCATATCGCCCTTGGTAATTTCATAATCTTTAAATATTTCCTTGTGCTTGATTATCAGCTCGGTCGCAAAGGCGGTGTTTTTCACCGTTACAATAAAAGCATCCTTTTCCGCACGGTAAGGGCAGTCAAGCGCCTTGACATTTTCCTCGTCAACGCCGTAAAGGGTGATAAAGTCGCCCGTGTAGCGATTCTTAAGCTCGTGGGGAGTGCCCTCGGCAACGATACGGCCCTGATCGATGATAACTACGTTGTCGGCATCCGCCGCCTCCTCCATATAGTGGGTAGTGAGGAAAACGGTCATCCTTTCGTTCCTTTGGAGCGTCCGCACAACGTTCCAGACCGACGAGCGTGTTTGGGGGTCAAGTCCCGTTGTGGGCTCGTCGAGAATAAGAATTTTCGGCTTGTGGATAAGCGCACGCGCAATATCTATCTTGCGGCGCTGACCACCCGAAAGCTTGCCGACGGTACGCTTTAAAAGCGGCTTGAAGCTCAATAATTTGTCAAGCTCGTCTATGCGCGACTTTAGCTCGTCACCGAAAATGCCGTAAAGTGCGGCACGGCTTTTGAGGTTTTCATAAACGTTTAATTGCTTGTCAAGCACCGAGCTTTGGAATACGACACCGATATCGCGCTTGATTTCGGTAATATCGCCGTCGATATCGTTGCCGTTGACGGAAACGTTTCCGCCGTCCTTTAAAAGACGGCCGCAAATTATCGATATCGTGGTGCTTTTGCCCGCACCGTTTTGACCCAAGAACGCAAAAAGCTCGCCCTCTTTTACGGTAAAGCTTATTCCGTCGACGGCTTTTACCTCGCCAAAGGATTTATGCAGATTTTCAATTTCGATGATGTTCATAGTTTTGCTCTTGATAGGTTTTTATTTTATTCTATTATAATCGGTTGGTCGATAAAACGCAATAGGGTAATTTCGGTTCCTACCGTAATGCCGTAGGTTAACGGAGAAGCATACATTTCCTTCAGCTTGGTTCTTTTTCCGTTGTCGATATAGATAGCAACCTCAAGCGCTTCGCCCTGACGTGTTTCGTAAGTATGCTCACCCTTTATATTGCCCGTTTTTACGGGATAAACGTCTAACCTTACTACCTTTCCCGAAAATTCCCTTGCGGTTAAAAACAGATATATTTTCGTGTTCTTTACCGCCAATGCGAGCAAGCCGATGGGGATGAGGTAAAATCCGCTGCTTATTTCAAAAACAGGTGTGAATTCATGCAGCATAAAGGTGCCGAATGCGATAAATAGGATAGACAAGCAAAAGCCTATGAACGCCTTTTTCTCGCGCTCCTTTTGGAGCTTTTTTGCTTCGTTTATGGTCATAATTGCTCCTTTTCGCTCACGATGCCGTCTATCTTTGCGATCAGCTTATCGGCAAGTGCATCGGCAGGGAGATAAAATTCAAGCTCGGTGTCGCTTCCGTCGATAACTGCAATTAATTTGCATTTATTAAGCTTTTGCGGAAAATCGATGCTTTCCTTTGAAAATTCTTTTATCTCTGTATCGATCGACGAAACGAATTTGTCGGTTCTTTCGTCGCTTAACATATCGTAAACGCTTGTTATAACCGTGAATTCCTTTTTGTCGACCGAAACCGCGGTTATAAAATAACGGCTCGTTCTTATTTTTTCGTCGCGTCCGCGCTTGAATCGAACGTCACCGCCGTCACGGATAAAGCCCGAAAAGGTCGAAAATTTGTCATTTGCGATTTCGGTCTTGCCGACAACGATATCCTTTAATCTTTCTTCCTTGAATTTTTCGATGCGCGTTTCGATAAGCTCGTCGATCGTTTTGTCCGAAACCTGCATCGAATAGGTGACAAAGAAGGGGATAATTCCGAGCAAGCAATATATCATGCCCCAATAAGAATTGCCGACGACGATGTTAAAGCAGCCGTAACCGAGCAATCCGCAAGAAACGGTATAGATGATTCGTGCTATGTTTTTTCCGAAGTAACGGGAATATTTTTTGTTCATAAAAGCACCTTAATCCTTTACTTTTCTGTCAAGGCAGTCGCGGTTCAAGCCGTTTAAAAAGCTTTGACCGGTATGTATTCTGTAATCGGCAACGGTGTCGCCGTTGTCAAGCTCACCGTATTCGCCGTCGCGGTTTTTGTAAACGAATTTTGCGTTGGGGTTGATTATAAGTATTTTTTGGTATTTCGAATCAAAGCCGAATTCGAATTCCTCGGTATAATGCCACCAACGGATGCCCGCAAAAACGAATGCGTGGATATAAATTCCGCTTCCGTCGCTATCAAGCACCATCGGGATCGATTTCTTTCTTGCACCGATAAGCTTACATTCAAAGGTCTTGCCGTTTGCGGTCACGATAAAGCTCGATTCCGACAAAAATTTATAAGGATTACGGATCCTGCCTAATTTATATTTATTTTCACGGCAAAGCTTTTTAAGGCTTTTGACGAATTTTCTGCGCTGATTAAACCGTCTGAATATAAGAAATATCGGGATAAACAGTATTATTGCGGCGATGACCTTGCCGAAAAGCCTTGGCAGAGCCGCGGTGATGATCGCAACTATCGGGCCTACAAGTGCAAGTGCAAATGCGCTTATAAGCACGCCGAGCACCGACAAGACAACGTAAAGCAAAAGCTTGTAAAACACTGCCGAAATAGTTCCCGCTACCGAATAATCGGGCTCGGGAAGCTCGGCGTTTGCGGCGGCAGGGTTGTTTTTGCTGTGAACAAGCGTTACGATTCGCATAGTCGCAAGAATGGGCGGTGCCATGATCATTTTCGAGGAGCCGCCGATACCCTTTGTGCTTTTCTTTTCCTCGTCGCGCGGCTCGTAGATTATGCCCTTTTTCATTCTTCTTCGTGTGCGCATCCATATACGGTAGGCGCTGTAACGGGCAAAAATATTTATCAAAATGACGATTGGGAGCATATAAGCAAGAGCATAAAGCTTTGCGTCTGTTCCGTATATCCAATAAAGCGATGCGATACCTTCTGCGAAGGGGAAGACGGTATGAAGGTCGAATATAAATAATACCGCCAAAAACAAGATCAGATCTAAATAAAAATAGGGCTTTGTAAGCAGAACTTTTGAAAATTTCGGCTTCTTTTCGGCATTTACAAATTCAAGGCGCATCGGTTTATTATAGGTGGTAATAAGCTTTGCGAAGGAATAGTAGGAAAACAAAAACAATGTTGCCGAAATAATAAGATGTATCGTTCCGCCTTCCGCGTATTCGTTTGGCTTGGCAATATAAAAGGACAGATTCGTTATCAGAATGTTTACGGTGATCAGTGCAAGAGAAAGCAATATCGCTCTTACAGTCGTCTTTAATTTGTCGTTCATATCGTTCTGTCCTCGCTTTGCTTGATTTTTTAATAAGCTTTTCTTTTGTATGCCTTGTTATATGCCGCTACCCAGGTAAAGGCGTTGAGAGCCGAAATATAGATCGGTGTGATCAACAATCCGAATATCACCAAAAATACGTTGCCCGCGCTTGAAAACAAAACCGGGAAGCTGTAAAGATAGGCATATTCGAAAACGGGTGACAGTACGGCAATAAAGCCGAAAACGATCGAAAGGATGCATTCAAGCTTGAATTCCTTCGTTTTTGTAACGTAGCTGTATTTGCCCTTTAAATCTCCGTTGAAGATTCTTTTTTCGTCCGATTCGTCGCCCTTGTGGTTCTTTTTAAGCCTTTCGCCGCGGAGCATACGTCCGCCTGCGACCAAAACGACGGTCATAACGATGATCGACGGGATGCTGTAGCCGATATAGGACATACCGCCAGAAGCGAACAGATAATTCATATTCGCGTTGATAATAAAGCCGAGCGCGTAAAACAAAATTGCCATGCCGATTTTTTTGAAGAAGTTCATAATATACCTCTTTTTGTTAAAAGCCCCTTTGATCGCGCAAAGGGGCTTTTCGATTATAAAAGTGCTTTGTTATTCTTCAACGATCTCGGCGTCGAGTGCTTCAACCTCGGGGGCGGAAGCAGGTTCTTCCTTCTTCTTGCCGAGATATTCGGGAAGTGCAAGACCCGAAAGTGCGAACACCTCTTCAAGAGGAGGAACGCTCTTCATAAGACCGGAAAGGAAGTTTGCGGTACTGGTCTTGCCGTCGGCAGAGGTGCCGCCGTTGTCCCAAACGGTAACCTTGTCGATCTTGATGTTCTTGATAGCGTCGACCTGGATTCTCATAAGGTCTTCGAGCTTATCGGCGATAAGGAGCTTGAGCGCCGCCTCTGCGTCGCCGCCTGCAGATTTGACGATTTCCGCAAAACCTGCCGCCTGCTTGCGAAGGATCTCTTCCATACCGCGTGCTTCCGCTTCCATTCTTGCGTATATTGCGTCCGCTTCACCCTTTGCCTTACGTCTGATCTTTTCAGCTTCGGCTTCGGCTTCAAGCTCGATCTGGCGCTTCTGGATCTCGGTCTGAACGATAACGTCGGCTTCGAGAGTTGCCTTTTCACGCGCACTTCTTGCTTCTTCTGCTTCTTTTTCTGCCGCGTAAGCTTCTTCCAATGCCTTTGCCGCTTGGATCTTTTCTGCCGCGGTTGCGATTCTCAATGCTTCTGCCTGCTTTTCGCGGAGGGTTGCGTTCGACATTGCGATTTCGGTCTTTGCAAGGTTTTCACCCTGAATAGCCTCTGCATCCGCCTTGGAAACGTTTACACGTTCGTCCATCTTTGCGTTTGCCTGACCGATAGAACCGTCGCGTTCCTTTTCGGCAACGCTCTTCTTCGCGTCGTTGATAGCCTTTGCAGCTGCTTCCTTACCGAGCGCTTCGATATAGCCCGATTCGTCGGAAATGTCGGTCATATTAACGTTGATAAGACGAAGACCGATCTTTTTAAGCTCGACTTCAACGTTGCGGGAAACCGCTTCGAGGAATTTATCTCTGTCGGTGTTAAGCTCTTCGATATCCATCGTAGCGATGATAAGACGGAGCTGACCGAAGATGATGTCCTTTGCAAGCTCTTGGATTTCTGCAAGCTGAAGACCGAGCAGACGTTCAGCCGCGTTTTGCATAATGCTGGGCTCGGTAGAAATACCTACGGTAAAGCGCGAGGGTACGTCTACACGGATGTTTTGTCTGGAAAGTGCGCTCTTAAGGTCAACGGGGATCGAGAGGGGAGTAAGATCCAAAAATTCATAAGCCTGAATTACGGGCACGATGAACGCCGTACCGCCGTGGATACATTTCGCGGATCTTGTACTGCCGTCCTTGTTCTTACCTACTCTACCGTAGATGACCATGATCTTATCCGAAGGACACTTTTTGTATCTCGAAAAGAACCAAAGGATAAGCGAGAAGAGAAGGATACCGATAACCGATACGAGAATTACTGTAGTTGTTCCCATTTGTGAACCTCTTTCTGTATGTGTATTTAATAATTGTTTTTTCGCGGTTTTTGGTTGTGAGGATATTTCAGCACCTCGGGGCGATCATCAAATATGGTAAATCTTATTCTTGTGCCAACAGGGAGATCGTCCTCTTCGCTGTTAAAATGAAACGTCTTCCAAAATTTATGCCCTTGAAGCGTTTTGACGGTAACCGCTATTTTTATTCGTCTTTTGCCTCTGAGCCCTCTTACCGGTGCTGCTTCGATATATTCCGAAACTCGCGCTCTTATGACCGTGCCCTCTATCTTCATTTTCAAGAAGGGTAAGAGGAAGGATTTTGAGAATATAAGTGATATCAAGCTGCCGTATAGCAATATATATCCTGTGTAAATATTACCGTAATAGAGATAAAATGCTAACGCCATCAGTGCAGTAATAATAAGGCCTATTAAAAGATTTCTTATTATGCGCTTGGCTTTGATGTTCATACCCTGTGCTTTCTTCTTACGATAAGCGTTTCTTCGCCGGTGATTCCGACAACGGTGACCTCTTCGTCGCAGAGAATCATCGTTTCTTCGTCGGTTACGGCGAACTTTTCGCAAAGCTTGCCTTGGATTATTGCGTTTATCTTGCCCTTGCCCGTGCGTGCGGGGGGTATACGCATATAAACCGTACCGCTTACGCCCAAGGCGTCCTTAATATCCTCGGTGCCGTCGTACTGAAGCTTGAAAAGTGCTTTCATAATAAGTGCAATGCCGACCATTGCGACAAAGCCCGATGTGACCGAGATTACTATCGATAACGCAAGATGCAAGCCGCTTCCGCTGCATATCGCACCGACCCAGCCCATGACCGAGAAGAATGCAACGATGCCGCGGAGTGTAAATACTCTTAAGCCGCCGTCGAGCGATTCGCCCGTGTCGTCCGCATCGTCAAGTTCGATACCTTCCGATTCGCCTTCTGCGTCGACGTCGGCATCGCCCTCGTCACCGCCGAAGCCGATGATGGTAAGGACAGTCTGAATAAGCAAAATTAAGGTTGCAGGTATTGCAAGACATGCAAAAACCTGACCTGCGGAGCCGAGTGACATCCACCAATCTAACATAAAACAATACCTCCTTGTTATGTGTCGATCAATCCAAAGTTGAAAGAATTTCATCGGCGCGCTTTCTTAAGGTTGCCGATAAATAGGCGTTCAGCATAACCGCCAAAACCTTTTGGAGCCTTCTTTTCGCTCCGGGGAAGGGCTCTTTGAAATCGCTGATCACGTTTTCGATGTGCTTTACTATATATTTTTCGTCGGCGACCGGCTTTTCGAGCTTGCTTATCGCATCGATAAAATATAAATAAAGCTCGCAGTCATCGATAATATCGTCGCTTTCATCGTCAAGCCGTCCGTTTATATAGGATAGCAAACCGGTTATCTTTTCGATCTGTAATGCCTCGCGAAGCATATTGATAATTGCTATTCGGCAAAACTGACGCTTGGAATATTGCTTTTGAACAGGCGACGAAAGAAATCCGCGTTTCACCCAGTTCTGGATCATATAAGGCTCAAGCCCCGTCATACGGGCGACTTGGGACATCATCAGCCCTCCGCAGATAAATGCGTTGCCCAGAACCTCTCCGGCAACGTCGGCATTCGGTACCGCGATCTCAATCGTAGTACCGGGAAGTCTGTCGATCATCAGGAATCCTCCCTTCGATTTTATGAGTTGAAAACCCTTTTTCTTTTGCTGTGATTTGATTGTAACACACAATCACGTGATTGTCAAGAGGGTTCTTGTGATTTTGTGAAATTTTTTTGCATCTGTTGACAATTCGTTCACGGCATTGTAAAATTAAGGCAGAAGATATTCGAGGTGAAATTATGGAAAAATATATTATAAAGAATGAAAATATCAGTGTGACCGTGCTTACGCTCGGCGCGATAATTCAGGGAATAAACGCATTCGGCGTTGACCTTACCGCGGGCTATGCGACCGAGGAGGAGTATTTCGATGATACCTGCTATTTCGGCGGCTTGGTGGGAAGATGCGCGAACCGTTGCGGAGATATTCAGTATATCGGCGAGGAAAAATATATTCTTCCGCTTAACGAAAGGGAAATAAACCACCTTCACGGCGGTATGCAGGGCTTTAATTTAAAGCGCTTTAAGGTCGTATCGCTAAGTGATGACAGCATAACGCTTAATTACCTTTCTCCCGACGGCGAGGAGGGCTATCCCGGCAACCTCGACGTAACCGTTACCTATTCGCTTATAGGCGATGCGCTCGTTATTTCATATAAAGCAACGACCGACAAGCCCACTTGGGTAAATATTACCAACCATTCTTATTTCAATCCGTTTGGTATAAATAATAAGGCGGGCGCAGGTCTTGCGGGTGCGCCGGTATCGGTTTACGCCGACAGAGTTTCGGTTTACGACGAAAACACGCGCGTTATCGGCTCGACGAAGGTCGAAGGAACCGAATTCGATCTAATAGAAAAGCAGCTGCTTTCGCGTTATTACGACCACAATTTCTATCTTTCGGGCGATGAATATAAGGACTTTTGCGGAACAAGCCTTCGCAAGGCGGCAATGGTTTGCGGCAGCGTTAATATCGAATGCTTTACCGATATGCCCTGTATGCAGCTTTACTGCGGCGAGTTTATTCCCGAAAACACGGTTCTCCAAGACGGCACTGTTATCGGTGCGGGTGCGGCGCTTTGCCTTGAAACACAGCTTGAGCCGAATATCCAGGCACGCGGCGAGGGAATATTTACTCCCGACAAGCCTTTTATCTCCTCCACCGCCTACCTATTTTCAAAGGGCGGCATACACATTGTAGAAAAATAACCAAAAAATATCCGCCTGTTTTCAAAATTTCGTAGGGTTTAAGCTTTAAATTATGTTGAAAAACGAAAATCAATGTGTTATAATGTACCCTAATACAGATGAAGTTTTTTTGATGATATAAAGGAGTCAAGCTATGGCAACGTATTTATCGGAATCACATACTTTTAGTGAGTATCTTTTGGTACCCGGTTATTCGTCGGCGGAATGCATTCCCGCAAACGTAAGTCTTCGTACACCGGTCACCAAGTTCCGCAAGGGAGTAGAAGAACCTGCGGTTTCGCTTAACATTCCGCTTGTGTCGGCTATTATGCAGTCGGTTTCCGACGATAAAATGGCTATCGCACTCGCAAAGGAAGGCGGACTTTCGTTCATTTACGGTTCCCAGACCATCGAAAACGAAGCGGCTATGGTTCGCCGTGTAAAGTCTCACAAGGCAGGCTTTGTGGTTTCGGATTCCAACCTTCGTGTTGACAATACTCTTGCCGACGTTATTGCTCTTACCGAAAAGAACGGCCACTCCACTATTGCGATCACCGAGGACGGCTCGCCCAACGGTAAATTGATGGGTATCGTTACCTCGCGCGATTACCGCGTTTCGCGTATGGCGAAGGACCTTAAGGTTTCGGAATTTATGACTCCGTTTGACAAGCTCGTTTATGCTTACGAGGGCACCACTCTTAAGGAAGCAAACGATATTATCTGGGATAACAAGCTTAACTCGCTTCCCATTATCGATAAGAACGGCAATCTTTGCTATTTCGTATTCCGCAAGGACTATGCGTTCCACAAGGAAAATCCGCTTGAGCTTCTTGATGCACAAAAGCGTTATATGGTAGGCGCAGGTATCAACACCCGTGACTATGAGGAACGCGTTCCCGCACTTGTTGAAGCAGGCGCAGACGTGCTTTGTATCGACTCCTCCGAGGGCTTTTCCGAATGGCAGGCACGCACTCTTAAATGGATCCGCGACAAGTACGGCGACACCGTAAAGGTCGGCGCAGGTAACGTTGTTGACCGCGAAGGCTTTATGTTCCTTGCCGAAGCAGGCGCAGACTTTATCAAGATCGGTATCGGCGGCGGTTCTATCTGTATCACCCGTGAACAAAAGGGTATCGGCAGAGGTCAGGCAACCGCAGTTATCGAGGTAGCGGCGGCTCGTGACGAATATTTCGAAAAGACCGGTATTTATATTCCTATCTGCTCGGACGGCGGTATCGTTCACGATTACCACGTTACTCTCGCACTTGCAATGGGCTCTGATTTCATTATGCTCGGCAGATATTTCTCGCGCTTTGATGAATCGCCCACGAACAAGGTCAACATCAACGGCACCTTTATGAAGGAATACTGGGGCGAAGGCTCTGCACGTGCACGTAACTGGCAGCGTTACGATATGGGCGGCGACAAGAAGCTTTCCTTCGAGGAAGGCGTCGATTCCTACGTTCCCTATGCAGGTCCTCTTAAGGACAACGTTGGTCTTACCCTTTCCAAGGTTCGCCACACAATGTGCAACTGCGGCGCGCTTTCTATCCCCGAGCTTCAGAAGAACGCAAAGATCACTCTCGTTTCCGCAACCTCGATCATCGAAGGCGGCGCACACGACGTTCTTCTTAAGGACAACACCACCGCAACCACAAGAAAATAAGCATAAAAAGAAACGCTTTCCAAAACGGAAAGCGTTTCAGACTGAAGACAAATGGATTATTTACGTCCTTGAAAGAATAAAACGAAGAAAAAGTGTACTTTTGATAAACTCGAAAGTACACTTTATTTTTATAAGGAATATTGATTTTTTATTGTATTTTCAAGGACTTCCACGAAATACTCGACTACCTTACATTTGTAAGCCTACGCTCGCATTTCGTGGAAACTAACCTCATTTCTCTCAGTCTGTCTCAGTTTGCAGACTTTGTCTGCAAACTGAAACGCTCTCTTAAACCGAGAGCGTTTTTTGTTTAAAAAATCAATCTTATTATTCCGAACAGCGCAAGACCGACCGCAAAAATCACGGGCACCTGCCAGGCGGTCATAATTCTGACGGCGCGGCGCGCAAATTTAAGACCGAAGAGCGACAGGTTCATAAAAACGAACAGAACGATTATATAAACTATCGCAAGGAAAAACAACGGGTTTAAAAGAAATGCCTCGCCGAAATTTCCGCCGAAGAATTGAAAAACGCACCTTGTTCCGCCGCAGCTCGGACATTCGATCCCGAAATTGCTCAAAAAATAACATTCGGGGAAATAGTCGATCATAAATTTTGCGATGCTTTTAAGTGTTAAAATGCCGATCACCGCAAGAGCGTCGAGGACGATTACGGTGATTTTATATCTTTTATCGGTCATATTTTAAAAATAGAAGGCGCCTGCGATAACCGCGATCAACAAGATCGTAAGCTCGATACCGAGGCAGACGGCAGAGCAAGCGATTCCTGCGGTTGCGGTTCCGTTGGGAAGATTAAGCTTGTTCGATTTGCTTTTGCTGTATATACCGAGTGCAAGACCGATTACCGCAAAAGCGGCGGCTATGTAGGCAGTAAGAAACGCCACGACCGAAAGGATGCCTATAATCATCGAGGCAATCCCTACGCCCTTTCCGGGCACGGTCGCAGGGGTATATAAGGGTTGACGGTATGCGTTTATCGTAGGATCGAAAACGGGCTCGGCAGAAACGGGGCCGAACTTCAATCCGCATTCCTTGCAAACGGTTGCTTCATCGGGAGATTGCTTGCCGCATTTGGGACAATACATAATATGCCTCCGAAAATTAACGATTTATTAACAACAGTATATCATAACACTTCGATGAATTCAAGTGCGTTTTTTTCGTTTTCGCTGTAAACAGACAGCATAAAGCCGTCCTTTTCGAGCGTTTGGCAATTGGCTTTTATATCCGAATAGGAAACCGTCAAAAGTCCGATAACGCCTATCCCGATAAATTTAAAATAGGCTTCCTTTGCCGTCCAGACGGTGAAAAACCGCTTTAAGGCTCCTCTGTCGGTGATATATCCGTCGGGATCGGGGGAACTGCCACCGAAAATGAATTGCTTGTCGGAATCGGTGCAGGCGATTTCGGTCACACGTGCTTCGACCTTGCGCATTTTTTCGAAATCGATGCCGACGTTTTGATCATCGACGGCACAAACGACGGTATCGCCGCAATGGCTTATATTGAAAAACACGTTTTCCTTATCGCAAATCGGCTTGCCCTTTTCGGTACGGGTAAAGCTTATATCCTCTTCCCGACAGTCGGCAAGCTTTGAAATGCCAAGCCTTGCAAGAGCTTCACCGAGAATGCTTCGCCTTCTGTCGTTTTCGATGCGCATACGGGCGATAGCTTCCTTTCGCGTTTTATCGGTCAATGAAAGATAACGGTTATATTCGCCTTCGCCAAAGCGTGACAGGCTTTTGTAATATATCTTCATAATGTTCAAAAAGGTAGTTGAAAAACTACCTTCCTTTTTTATTTATTCTCTTTTTTCTTCTTTGCAAAGGATTTTACCGCTTCGGTGATCTTTGCAATAAGACCTGCCTTGCCGTCCTTGGGGACTGCGTCAACGGTGATAACTCTCGCTTCGCCTTCCTTGATAACAAGGAAGGAAATGGGGGTAACGGTGACCTTCGCGCCCGAGCCAGCGGGAGTATTGGACTTCTTGACGGTTGCGTTGACCATATTTGCTCCGCCGCCTGCAAAGCCTGCTGAAATTTTCGAAACGGGGATAATGGTCATTCCGTCGATAACGGTTGCTTCGCCGAGCACCGAGCTCGCATCTGCCATTTCCATCGCTTTGTCAGCAGTGAAGGACATAAGCTGCATAAGATTTTCAGCCGCGGTGGTCTTTTTTATTTCGTTATTGTTCATTCGTTGCCTCCATTTGCTCGCTTGCGCTTCTCATCAAAGCGCGTAATATGTGGATGATGCATAACTTGGCTTTGATATCTATACCAAGATACGCTTCGTTTTCGAAATCACAGCCGATATTGACGTTAAGCGCCTTTTCGGCATTTTTCAGATTCGTTTCAAGATATCCGATAAAGGGATAAACGGTCGAGCATACGACCCCGTATTCTATTGCCGCATCCGCCGCATCGCTTCCGCCGCAGACGACGTCAAGACCCAATCGCTTGAATTTTATCTTCTTCGCCAGCCAAAGATTTGAATCGGTAAGAAGCATAAATACGGTAACAAGACCGGTGAGCTTGCTCGAAACGCTTTCCTTTTGCTTTTCGCCTTCGTCGGTTTGTGATTCAATAATCTGTTCAAACCCCAACATCCGCTTTATCGCCGATCCGATCCTGCTCGGCTTTTTGCTTTTTTTCTTCGGCTTGTTCAGGTCGATAACCGTGAAGAAAAGGAATTTCACCTTTAATTCGGGGCGCTCCTGCGTGTTGAAGGAGAAGAAGACCCTTATGCTCGATATGAGCAGGATAACAATTATTGCAATTATTACGGCAAGCAGGATGCCGATGATAGCCAATACCGTCAAAAAGCGCTCCTCCTTATCGAAAATATTGCTTTCATAGTGTAACCCAATTTATTTTAACATATTCTTTTTCAAAATGCAATAAAAAAACTTGCATAGAGCAAGTTCTTTTACATTTTATACGGTTTTGTTGTATTTGCTCATCGCAAGGTCGAAATTACCGCAAACTATCTGCTCTACCGCGAGCGATACGTTTTCGATAGCGCTGTTAAGCGCATCACTTTCTTCGTCCTTAAAAAGGCTTAACACCCAATCGACCATCGGGGTCTCCTCGGGGCGCTTGCCTGCGCCGACCTTTATACGGGGGAAATCCTGCGTGCCGAGGTTTTCGATAATATCGTTAACGCCCTTTTGTCCGCCCGAGCTTCCGCTTTTGCGGATACGCACGCTTCCGACGTTGAACGAAACGTCGTCGGCGATAACGAGTAATCTTTCGGGCGAAATATTATGCTTTTCAAGCGCCTGGATCGCCGCGTAACCGCTGTTGTTCATAAAGGTCTGGGGCTTTAAAAGAAGACAGTCGGTATCGCCTATCCTGCAATATGCGCCGAGCGAATCGAACATCTTTTTGTTTATCTCAACGCCTGCCTTTTCGGCAATGCGGTCGATGCACAAAAAGCCCGCGTTGTGACGTGTGTATTCATATTTCTTGCCGGGATTTCCAAGCCCGATTATCACCCAAACGGGTATTATCTTTTCTTTTTTTCTGAAAAACATAGAATTTTCCTTATAGCGTATTTTTCGGTACATTATAACATCAATAATGAAATTTTGCAATAGGGGAGGCTAAACCGTTTTTCGGATCTTACGCCTTACCCGATTTATATGCCTTTCAAAATCGCCGTTGTTGATAAGCTCGGCAAGAACGTACTGCATAAAGGTGGGCACGGTGCAGGAATAAAAACCGAGCTTTGCGTCAAAGCGGCTTACCAGATGCTTCGGAAGCACCATATATGCGATTCGCAGTGAGGGCGAGACGGTTTTTGAAAAGGAATTGAGATATATCACGTTGTCCTTTTGTGACAGTGAAAACAAGGTTTCCGTTGGCTTTGACGAGACCGAAAATTCCGATTCGAAATCGTCCTCGATGATATATCTGCCGTCTTCTTCCGCCCAGCCGATATACTCGTGCAGCTTGGATGCGGTTGCCGTAACGCCGCTTGGGTAGCTTCTGTAGGGGGTCGTGTGAAGGGTATCCGCTTCGGTTTCTGAAAGCGCAACGCTGTCTATTCCGCAATCGGTCAGCGGTAAAAGCTCGTATGCTATCTCGGTCGCCTTATATACCTGTTCTATTTTTTTATAGGACGGCGATTCGATTGCATAGCGGCGGCTTCTGCCGAGCAGCTCAACGATAAGTCCGTAGAGATATTCCGAGCCCGAGCCGATAATTATACGGTCTGCTTCGACGTGTATGCTTCGGTTTCTCGCAAGATAGCGCCGTATCGCATCGCGAAGCTCGACACAGCCGAAATTCGGCGATTTTTCAAGCAAAAGCTCTCCGTGCTCGGTCAACACTCTGCGGATGGTTTTGCTTAGCACCGATAAGGGGAAGCTCGGATACTCGTGCGCGGGAAGATTAGGCGTGTGCTTCGTGGTATGCTCCTCGGGCAATGCGAATCCGTCGGACTTGCGGAAGATAACGAAAAAACCGCTTCTCTCGCGTGATTCGACGTACCCCTCCTCGCAAAGAAGCGAATAGGCGTGCTCCACAGTAACCGTGCTTATCCCTTTTTCTTCTGCAAGAACGCGTTTCGAGGGGAGCTTTGTGTTGAAGGGATAGCTTCCCGCAATAATGTCGTCGCGTATTTGCTTGTATACCCGAAGATAGATCGGGTTGTTGTCTTTATCAAAGCTTCGTTTCATCTGGTTATATAAAATACTCCCGAATTGATGATTGTCATAATGTCAGATTAAGTATATATTATTTTCATCCGAATGTAAAGGGGTTTGATAAAATGAATAAAGAAACAAAGCGTCTCGTGACAGCGGCGCTTTTGGCGGCATTGACGTGCGTTGCGACTATGGTCATTAAGGTGCCGTCGCCGCTTAACGGTTATTTGAATTTGGGGGACTGCATCGTTTTGCTTGCGGGCTGGATGCTTTCACCCGCGTTGGGCTTTCTGTCCGCCGGACTCGGCTCTGCGCTTGCGGACGTTTTTTCGGGATACGTAACATACGCGATACCGACCTTTATTATCAAGGGCTTGATGGCGCTTATTGCGTTTTACGGCTTTAAGCTTTTGAATAAAAGGCTCGGGGACGTTTTGTCGAGGATAATAAGCGGCATTTCTGCGGAAATAACGATGATATTGGGATATTACCTGTTCGAGGGCTTTTTGTACGGCTTTATCCCGTCGGCGGTCAATATTCCCGCAAACGCCGTGCAGGGCGTAGCGGGTCTTGTATTGGGTGTGCTCTTGATAAAGCTCTTCCAACGCGCAAAAATTTCGTTATAAAATACAAAGAAGATGGAACGAATCCATCTTCTTTTATTTGGCACCCGCAACGGGAATCGAACCCATAACTAACCCTTAGGAGGGGCTTATTATATCCATTTAACTATGCAGGCATATTTTTTGTAAGCTTGATATGGCGTACACCGCAAAAGCTTTGAACAAACTGCGCCTTGCAGTAGGTTTCTACAGCTTCGGCTTAGTTTGTTCAATCTACGCACATCTCAAGCTTCCAAATTGCAGCTGAATGGCGTACACCGCAAAAGCTTTAAACAATCTACGCAAAACTCAAAAACGCAAAATCTATCGAATTTATATGAGGCGGGAAAAACTGCATTGCGCACTTGATATTTTAATGCTCACGCACATTTTTGTCAAGACTTTATGGGTAAATTGTGCATATAATTGCATTAAGAGAAGCAGGTTTGTTGAAAAGGGGTATTGAAATTTGCAAAAGCTTGTGATAAAATACTACCGAAAATATATTAAAATGCGGAAATGTGGCTTATGAAAACATTATTCGAGAAAAAAGTTGTTAAATTCGGCGGCAGCTCGCTTGCATCTGCCGAGCAATTCGTTAAAAGTGCAAATATCATCAAGGCGGAATCTGTCCGTCGTTTTGTCGTGCCCAGCGCACCCGGCAAGCGCTTTGACGGTGATACAAAGGTGACCGACCTTCTTATCAACTGCTATAACCAAAGCGTTTCTTCGGGCGATTGGGAAGCTACCTTTGACAAGATCGAGGAAAGATATAACGATATCATCAAGGGCTTGGGACTTACGATCGATCTGAGCGTTGAATATGCAAAGATTAGAAAGGCGCTTTCCGAGGGCACTACTCTTGATTATACCGCATCGCGCGGCGAATATTTAAACGGTCTTATCCTTGCCGATTATATCGGTTATGAATTCGTTGATGCGGCAGAGGTAATCTTCTTCGACGAAAACGGCAAGTTCGATGCAAATTACACCAACACCGTTATGGCACAGCGCCTTTCGGGCAAGCGCAACGCCGTTATCCCCGGCTTTTACGGCTCTAACCCCGACGGAACGATCAAAACCTTCTCACGCGGTGGCAGTGACATCACCGGTGCGATCGTTGCACGTGCCGTTATGGCGGATATTTATGAAAACTGGACGGACGTTTCGGGCTTTTTGATGTGCGATCCGAGAATCGTCGAAAATCCCCGTCCCATTTCGATAATCACCTACCGCGAGCTTCGCGAGCTTTCCTATATGGGCGCGTCGGTGCTTCACGAGGACAGCATTTTCCCCGTTAAGCTTGCAAGCATTCCGATAAACATCCGTAACACCAACCGTCCCGAGGATGCGGGTACTCTTATCGTTACCTCGACCGACGGCTACAAGACCGACGATATCATCACAGGTATCGCAGGCAAGAAGGGCTTTTTGGTCATCCGTATCGAAAAGGATATGATGAACTCCGAGCCCGGCTTCGGTATGCGCGTGCTTAAGGTGTTTGCCGACCTCAACATCAACTTCGAGCATATCCCCTCGGGTATCGATACAATGTGTATCGTCGTTAATGCCGATGACGTTGACGGCAGAGAATACGATATCGCATCCTCTATTCAAAAGGCGGTCAATCCCGACCACATCCACATCGACAAAAAGATGGGACTCGTTGCGGTCGTTGGCCGTAATATGGCGGGTCAGCCCGGTACCGCGGCGCGTGTTTTCAGCGCACTCGCGAGAAAGAACATCAACATCCGTATGATCGATCAGGGCTCGAGCGAGCTTAACATCATCATCGGTGTCGATGAAAGCTCCTTCACGAGAGCTATCAAGGCGATCTATAAGGAATTCTGTAACTGATATGGGTTACACGACCGTAAAACAGAATTCTGAATTTTATATGGTCGAGCGCAAGAGCGAATTTATCGGCTATTGCGCCCCCGTTACGAGCGAGGAGGAAGCAATCGCTTTCGTTAACTCGATCAAGAAAAAGCATTCCGATGCAACGCATAACGTCTATGCTTACGTTCTGCGCGAGGGCTTTAAGGAGCGCTTTTCGGATGACGGCGAGCCGCACGGCACGGCAGGTATGCCTGTGCTCGATTCTATCCGCAAGGCAGGACTTACCGACACCGCGGTCGTGGTCACGCGTTATTTCGGCGGTATCCTTTTGGGTACGGGCGGATTGGTGCGTGCCTATACGGGTGCGGCAAGCGGTGCGATAAAGGAAGCTGGCATTGCCGAGGTCGGCGATTTCGATATCGTCGAGGTAAAATGCAACTATTCCGATTATCAAAAGGTCATGCCCTTGGTTTCTGCAATTTCGGCGCGTACCGAGGACAGCGATTTCGGCACCGACGTGAAATTGATACTTGCCGTTACCCAATCGGTGAGCGATAAATTCATATCCGATATGGTCGAAACGACGAACGGACGCGTTATTGCAAGCAAGATCGGCAGTAAAACAGACTTTATTTAATAAAAACGGCGGAATTGACCGCCGTTTTTTCTTTTACATCAGCTTCTTTTTCAGCGCAATATAATCGTAGGTGTTTATCTTTCCGTCGTCGTTTAAGTCGGCAAGACCCAACTGTCTGTCGGACAGCCTTATTGTGTCCATTATAGCACGCTTTACGAGAATGGCATCGTAGATATCAAGCTTCCCGTTTTGGTTTACGTCGCCCTTGAGAAACGGCTCGAGCCCGAAATATATGGCGATGGCGGTCGCCTCCGCTATTGCGAGGTCTTTAAGGTTTTTGTCGTCGAGCAACCATTTTGCCGCTCTTTCGTTGGTGTGAAAGGAATGCTCGATTATATAATAAAGCGGACATCCAACACTCCTTGCACCGCGCATAACACCGTAATATTCGTAATCTCCCTTTTCGCTTTTCCTTGTCTTCACGCGGGATTCCTTTATATCCATACAAGCCGCAACGGTGCTTGCAAGGATCTTTCCGAGCGTGTGCGAATCGTTTTGGTTGTCAAACGGAGCATATACCGAAACACGGTCGGTTTTTGTATTTCCGTTGCCCGTGGCATTGGAATGGAGCGACAAAAACAGATCGCAGTCTTCCGCCTTTTTTCCGCGTTCGACCACGGCAAGGTCCAGTGCTTGCGATTCTCGGGTCTTAAGAACCTCAAAGCCCAAAACCGACAGCTCCTGCGCTAAGAGCTCGGCAAGCCTCCACATTCTTACAGATTCGTAATATTCGGGCACAGTCGGGCTTTGGTTGCGGTTTCCGTAGTGCCCTGCGTCGAGCATAATTCTTTTTTTCAATAAAATTCCTCCTTTTCTTTTCTTCTTTGCAACCCCCGAAAACAGAATAACAAAAAATCGCGGGATTTTCATCCCACGATTCTCTATTCTCAGTCTACGCTGATCATTCAATATTAATTTTATAAGCGTCACCGTTGATGACAACCGTTTCGTCGTCGAGCCAGTTTATCATTATCGTTTCGGCATCGTGTGCTTCGCCCTCGAAAACGATCATTTCGGGAGCAGAGAAGCTTCCGAGTATCGCGCCGAATTCAGCCTCGGCAGGTCTTATGACCACTACTGTCTTTGTGCTGATAAGCGATTCCTCGATAAAGACCTCGGCAACGTAGGTTTTGTTAAGCGATTCGTATTTATCGTCAAGCTTGCGGTCGCTTATCACGCCCGAAATGAGATTCCAGATAAAAACGATACAAATGGCGATAGTCAAAAGCACGGCAACGATTGCCGATATTGCCTTAAGCACGCTGTCGGGCAGGAAGCGGAGGTATATTGCAAAAATACAGCCGCAGGAGATGACCGCGAGGATTATCGCACCGCCCCACTCACTGTCGATAAACGAAAAGGCGTTGATTATCGAAAGAGGGAAGGCGAGCATCAGACAAAGTCTTTCGTAAAGAACGAATTTCGGCTTGAAGATAAACACCGAAACCACCGCGCCGATAGCAAGCAACGCTTGCAGTATGGAAACAGCCTTATCGCTGTATATCGAAAATTCAAGCTCGGTCAAAAAGCCGATCAATTCGTGAAGCGGCAAGAGTATAAAGAACACTAAAACCGCAATAGGAACGACCTTCATTGCAATGTTTTTGATTTTCGTTACGTCCATACAAAAGATCCTCCTTTGTAATGTGAAGGGAATGTGTTATTCTTTTACTACCGAAATTTCTTCTATTCCGTAGTATTCAAGGCATTTAAGCGTTTCGCTTGTGATCCTTTCGCCGCAGACCGCAACAGGCACCGCAGGGGGGCAGGCAACGTTGAACTGTGCAACCGTTCTGCCGAGGCTCTTAACGGCAGGGATAATTTCCTTTTCGGCGAATATCGCATCGCGCAGGGAGATAACCTTTTCTCCCTTGGGCACGCTCGGCGTGAGCTCGGTTATCGGCTCGCGCTTATTTACCTCCGAAAGCGCTGCCAAAAGTCGGTCGAGGTCGGAAGGCGAATTTTCGGGGGTGAGCATAAAAACGGTCTGATCCCTGTCGGCAAATTCGCAATGGAGGTTGGAGCGCTCCAAAAGCCTTGCGATATCAAAGCCGTAATATCCGTATCCCTTCGGCTTGATAACGATTTTCAATTCCTCGCCGTCGGCAACCTCAAAGCCGAGCGCCTTGATTTTACTTTTCGCATCGGAAATTTTCAATATGCAATCCTTTAAGCGGCGTGCATATCCGTTGCTTATATATTCGTTTGCAAGGTCGAGCGAAGCAAGGGTAAGATAAGACGGGCTTGTCGAGCCGAAAAGCGAAAGTGCGTTTTTCGCGTTGTCTTTAAACAGCTTGGGTGCGTTTTTCGAAATATGCAGGTAAGCGCCGCCGGTAAGCACGGGGAGAGTTTTGTGTGCGGAATCACAGCAGATATCGGCGCCGAGGTCGATAGGATGAAGCGATTCGGGCAGAAATTTAAGATAAGCGCCGTGTGCGTTATCGACAAAAAGGAAAGCGTTGTGCTTTTTGCAGACCCTTGATATAGAGGGAATATCGCAAATATTTCCCAAATAGTCGGGAGACGTCAGATATACGGCGCATTTTTCGTCTTCCTTTGAAACGGCTTCCTCGACAGATTCTGCCGAGATAAGCCCCGAAAGGAATTCCTTGCTTTCGGGATAGAGCCAGACAGGCTCGATACCGTTGAGCGCGCAGGCGCTGATAAAAGCCTTGTGCGCATTGCGCGAGGCGAAGATTTTTTTGCATCCGTAAAGCTTTAACAGATATACCGCCGCGCGGATACAGTGCGATGAGCCTTCCGTCGAATAAAAGGTATCGGCACCGAAAAGCTCGGACGCGTTTCTTTCGCTTTCGGCGATAATTCCGCTTGCTTCAAAAAGACTGTCGGCGCCGCTTATTTCTGTGATATCAAAGGCTTCACAGCCCAAAAGGCTTTTTCCCTTGTGTCCCGGCATGTGAAGTCTTACGTTATCGGTTTTGCTGTAATTTTTGATAAAGTCGAATATGGGCGTTGTCATCATATATCGCCCAAAGCCCTTGCGACCGCAACGGAAATGGCACATTCCATTCTCTTGCGGAACAAACGGCAGCCGTATTCGTAAATACCCTTTACCGAGCCGGTAGCGTGATATGCGTTTGCGGCGCATCCGCCCGAGCAGTAAAGCTTAGCCCAGCAGTCCTTGCAGTCCTTGCGGGCATAAACGTTACAGCTTTCGAATTCGTTTTGAATCTCAAAATTGGAAACGCCGTTCCAGATATCGCCGAGCTTGAATTTTTCGTCGCCGACGAATTGGTGGCAGGGATAAAGATCGCCCCAAGGGGTGACCGCCATATATTCGGTACCCGAGCCGCATCCCGAAATGCGCTTATAGATGCAGGGCCCGCCCGAAAGGTCGATCATATAGTGATAGAAGGTAAAGGGCTTTCCTTCCTTTTCGCGCTTGATCATAAGCTCTGACAGCTTTTCGTACTGATCGAAAAGAATGGGCAGATCCGATTCAAGCAATTCGCCCTCGTCGCCCTTTGCGCATACTACGGGCTCCATGCTCAATTCGGTAAAGCCTAAATCGAGCATCGCTTGGATATCCTTTAAAAAGTCGGGGTTTGCGTGAGTAAAGGTGCCGCGCATATAATAGT
This sequence comes from Clostridia bacterium, assembly GCA_017561145.1. Classification (GTDB taxonomy): domain Bacteria; phylum Bacillota; class Clostridia; order Oscillospirales; family CAG-382; genus Coliplasma. The sequence continues at coordinate 27,385 of JAFZDO010000005.1, forward strand.
CCTTGTGTCCTCTTGCATCGACGAGCTTTTGGAACTTGGGAACTATTCTGTCAAAGCTTCCGTTGCCTGCATAGTCAACGCGGAAACGGTCGTGAATTTCTTTTCTGCCGTCGAGCGAAAGGACGACGTTGCTCATTTCGCGGTTTGCGAAATCGATAACGTCATCGTCGATAAGCATACCGTTTGTGGTGAGCGTGAAGCGGAAATTCTTGTTCTTTTCCTTTTCGATGCTTCTCGCATAAGCAACGAGCTGCTTAACGACCTCAAAATTCATCAAGGGCTCGCCTCCGAAGAAGTCGACCTCAAGATTTCTGCGAGTGCCCGAATTTTCAACGAGAAAATCAAGCGCGCGCTTGCCGGTTTCAAAGCTCATCAAGGCGCGCTCGCCGTGATATTTGCCCTGACTTGCAAAGCAATACGAGCAATTTAGGTTGCAGGTGTGGGCGATGTGCATACAAAGTGCCTTGATAACGCCCGAGGTCTTCTTTTTAAGCTCGCCCGCCATCGGGGCAAAGGTATCGGGCACGAAAAGCTTGCCCGAATCCTTAAGCTCGGTTACCTGCTCAAAGCATTCCTCGATATCTTCCCTTGTGACGTCATTATCGGAAAGATATTTATCGCACATCGCTTTTATAATATCTTCCTTGCTTTCGCTTTCATACATCGAAATGATGTCGTATGCAATATCGTCGACCGCGTGTACCGCGCCCGAGCAGATATCGAGAACTATATTATATCCGTTTAATTTGAATTGATGGATCATAGCTGCCTCTTTTTACTGAAAAAGTGCCGCCAATGCGGCGGCACTTTCCGTTAAACGTAATTATTTGCTTTCCTTGTTGCTTTCGCACTTCTGGTTAGCGATGCCGCAAGAGGTCTTGCAAGCGGACTGGCAAGAGGTCTGACATTCGCCGCATCCGCCGTTCTTTGCGCTTTCGCAAAGGTTACGGGTTTCGATAGTCTTGATATGTTTCATATTAATATTCCTCCGAATTTTTATTCGATTAATTATACAACAAATATTCAAGCAAGTCAACACTTTATTATAAAAAACTTACTCTTTGTCGTTGCCGTTATAGCGTTTGGGCATATGAGCATTCGCGGGACGAACGTTTTTGCGTCGGATCCCCACGATCAAGGCGATAATTGCGGCAATAGCGGTCGCGCCGACAAAGGTATAGATAAGTATCTCTCCGAACCCTATACCGTCGTCAACGGTTAAGTCTATGCCCGAAATTTCGCTTTCGTCCGCAGATTCGTCGGTCGTATCCTCGGTCGAGTTATCCTCCTCGGGAAGCGAGCCTTCGTCGCCATCGTTGGATTCGTCACCCTCAAACGGGTCGGACACCTCGGGCGGGAGCTCTGCTTTCTTTATCTTGTGAAGCAACGCCAATTTGGTTACCGCCTCGAAATCTCTAACTACCGCGCGCTTTGCGGTGGATGCCGCGAACAGCATCGCCATATCGCCCTCAAGCGTTTTTGCTTCGTCGTGGCTCAACGCGCCGTTGCTTAATTCCATCATCGCTTCGTTTATCTTGGAAAGCGCCGCAGCAGCAGTATCGTCGTCGCATCCGCCGTAGGGGAGGATGCGGTCGCTTATCTTGGTTTTTGAAAATTCAAGTATCATCTTCATCGCATAGACGGTATCCTGCAAGGGTGAAACCGTTTCTGTCGATAAAATGCCGCTTACCAATATCTCGTTGGTTTTGAGCGAGGTGAACTGCTCGAGCGTGCCGAAAAGGCATCCGTCCGCGCCGATATTGCGCGATTGCTCGACAGCGCTTGCCAAAAGATCGGTTCCGATCGACATATCAAGCGCGGTGAAAAGGAACTTTTCCTTGCCTGTGTACGCACCGATAAGCGCGCCCTTTTCGGTAACGAAGCCGTCGAGATAGCCGAGGTCGTCGACAGGGTCGTTTTCCTCGATATCGCTTTCATAAAGCTCAAGGCAAAGCCCGTCGAAGATATCCTCCTCGATCCATTTTACCGCATCCTGCGAGTAGAAGTAATCGACGGTGTCACGCGCGGCAACCGCAATAAGGTTTATATCACTGCGTTCCTCCTTAACTGCATCCGAAACGCTTTTTGCCATTTCGGTCACGAGCGAAACGCGGTAATCGACCCAATTGCTCCAATGAGGCGAATCGAATAAAAGGTTCGATATTTCGTAAGCCTCCTCCTTGATGATGCCGTATCTTTCGGCGAAATCGTCAAGAGTGTCCAAATCGTAGCCGAAATCCGATTCCTCGTTGAATTTCGGGTAACGAAGGTGGTCGAGCATAATGCTTTTGATATCGTATTTTGATGCGATGTATTTTACGTATCTCGTGAAATATTCGCGGAATTCCTTCGATGAGGGGGAGTAATATTTAAGATCGATGCCCTCGACACCGTTGCTCATGCTGCTCATCCAGCCGGGCGAAGCGATCGAGGCATATTCGTTATAATAAACGTCTATAGTGAGCACGAGCGCAATGTTTTCCTGCTCGCAGACGTCGATAAACGCCTTTAGTACGTCGAATCCGCCGAAATGGGGATCCTGCGAAAATTTATCGTTTTCGGGGAGAGGGATAATGGTGCGGTAGCCGTTGGAGGTGCGAAGGAAGATAGTATTCAAGCCGTTTTCTTTAACGCTCTTTACCGTTTCTCTTACCTGATTAATATCCTTTTCGCGGGGGGAGTGGAAAACACCTCTCAATTCGCTCGGCAGAGCCGAATGGCATTTATCGGTGATCTCGGACGAAATGCGCTCTGCGATATCGATGATCTGAGCATATCCGTTCGTATCTTCAAGCTCCTCGCTCAATGCCGCGTAGGCTTCGTCGAGCGCATCGAAATCCATATCCTCATAAGCAATCTTTGCGTTGTAGATATCGGTCTGCGCGTTGATAAGCAGAGTTTCGGCGGTGCGTCTGAGCATAGTGTGGTTGTAGGTAAATGTCGCTACACCCTCTACAACCGTACAGCTTGCGCCGACGGGGGCATAGCACATAAGCGTTGCCGCATCGTTTTCGGTCGCGGCGGAGATGATAAAGCCTCCCTCGGGAGCGGTTGCGTTACTGCCGCGGTATATTACGATTCCGTTTGCATCAACGGCGATATCAAGCGTATAGGTAACGGCACCCGTAACGACGGGGTTGGAGATAAGGTAATTTCCAACGCCCTCGACCTTGACCTCCTTTGTGAAATAGGGGTCAAAGTTTCCGTTTGCGTTACATATAAAAAGCTTTCGGTTGTAGCGGTCGTAAAAGAGACGCGTGCCTGCCGTGACGTTATCCTTGAACCATTGAACTCTTACGCCGGTCGAGGAAATAACGAATCCGTTTTCGGGTACGGCAAGGTCTTCGCCCTCGGCAAGACCGCCCTCGATGATATTCGTAACAAAGCCGTCGGCATCGACGACGATATCGTGTCCCCAAAGCGTTTGCTCGGTCGATTCGACGCCGTAATAAATGATCGCCGTGTTGATACCGCGAGTGACGTTTTCTCCGTCGATATATACCCAATTTTCTTCATCGGCGGCAAGTGCAAACGTACCTCCGAAGATAAACAAGGGGAGCAAAAGCGCAATTGCGGTCAGCAAACAAAGAGTCTTAAAAATGTATTTCGTCATATTTCAACTACCATTCCGTCGTAAGACGTGATAAATCCGAGCTCCTTTGCCTTTTCGCAAAGCTCGTCGTGTAAAAGCATACCGTTGTGCGAGAAGTGGTTTACGGCGTGCACCGTTTCTTCATGGGTAACGCCGATTTTTGAAAGACGGTCTTTTACCAAAGGCACGCTGTCGAGCCCCATATGTCCGCCGCCCGAGGGGAGCGCAACAAAGGTGCAGTCATAGCTGACCATATCCGCACGTATTTTATTTCTTTCGAGATAATCGTAAATCTCGTCAAAGGGGAGGCCCGTATCGTGCAGATAGAGAAGTGTTTTTTCGCCGTCGTTTATAAGGTAAACAAAGGGTGTTTCCTTGGGCGCGTGGAATGCGGGAAGGGGAGTGACGGTATATCTGCCGACGGTTACCGTTTCATACGCCTTGATCTCGGTAACGGTGACAGCGGGGGGACATTCCTCCTCGCCGAGCTTGCCGACAAATCTTTGGAATCTGCTCATTACCGCGGCATTGCCGTAAATATTAAGTATCGGCTCGACCATATTGTGGGCATAGCAGCTCTCAAAGCGCATGCAAAGGTCGGTCGGCTCGAAATGGTCGATATGCGAATGTGTAACAAAGCAGTATTTTACCCTTGAAAGGTCGATGCCGGTGCTCAGCATGTGGTGATAGGTATCCGAGGGAAAATCGATAAGAAAATCGTCGTTTATAAGCGTTTGCGAGCGTGTGCGGATGTTCTTGCCGCCGAGCGCCTTGGCTCTCACACAGTATTCGCAGTTGCAAAACATTGCGGGCCAGCCTTCCGCCGCCGCGGTACCGAGATAGGTTATCTTCATTTTTTTACCGTCTTCCTTAAAAAAATATTGCAAATCTTTACAAAATATATTATAATGCCGAAGCGTGCAAATTTCAAGTGAAAATAGCGCTTATTTTCGCAACTTGAAAAAAAGTTTAAAAATTCGAAAAAAGGTATTGCAATTTTAAATATTACGTGATATACTTTAGTGTGCGAATTGTTGGAGCTTTGCTCCTTATCATACGAAAGAGAGGAATTTTAATATGAAACAGGGTGTACATCCCGATTACAAGACCACTACCATCAAGTGTGCTTGTGGCGCAGAATATGTTACCAAGTCCGTTAAGGATAACGTTAAGGTTGATATTTGTTCCAAATGCCATCCGTTCTTCACCGGTAAGCAGAAGTTTGTAGATGCAGGCGGACGCGTTGATAAGTTCAAGAAGAAGTTCAACCTCGACTAATTGTAGCTTATTTCGAAACACAACGGCACTCTTTTTGGGTGCCGTTTGTTTTTTGTTGAAGAGGTGATTTTATGGCAGAAAATCTGAATATTACCGACGAGCTTAAAAATAAAGGCGGCAGAGCTCTGCTCGTTTCGGTTTCCACCGCCGACTGTGCCGATGAATGCATGCGCTCTCTCGACGAGCTTGCGCGTCTGCTTGAAACCGCGGGCGGTACCGAGGCGGCGCGTGTCGTTCAGAACCGCGTAAGTCCCGACAAGGCAACCTATATCGGAAGCGGCAAGGTGCAGGAAATTGCCGAATTTATCCGCAACGACGGCGATATTTCGCTCGTTATTTTCGATAACGAGCTTACTCCCTCGCAGATTGCAAATTTAGAGCGCGAGATCGAGGGCGCAAGAGTTATCGACCGCACGATGCTTATTTTGGATATCTTTGCGCTTCACGCAGTTACCGGAGAGGGTAAGCTTCAGGTCGAGATCGCCTGCCTTCGCTATACCGCACCCCGTCTTACCGGCAGAGGTAAGGAGCTTTCCCGTCTTGGCGGCGGTATCGGTACGAGAGGCCCCGGTGAATCGAAGCTCGAAAGCGACAGACGTCACATCAAGCGCCGTATTGCCGCACTTTCCGAGGAAATTGCCGAGATCGAGCGTACAAGAAGCGTAAAGCGCGCAACACGTCTTCGCTCGGGTATCAAGACCGCGGCGATCATCGGATATACCAACGCGGGTAAATCGACCTTGCTTAACACTCTTACCGATGCGGGCATTCTTGCCGAGGACAAGCTTTTCGCAACGCTTGACCCGACGACCCGCCGTCTTACGCTCCCCAGCGGTGCCGAAATGCTGCTTACCGATACGGTAGGCTTTATCGACAGATTGCCGACGCACCTTGTAAAGGCGTTCAAATCGACTCTCGAGGAGCTTAAATATGCCGACTACATTATCAATATCACCGACGCGAGCGAGGAATTGACAGAGCGCGAAAGAAAGCGCGACGTCACAAAGCAGCTTATAACCGAGCTCGGTGCAGGCGATAAGCCGATAATCGAGGTCTTTAATAAGTGTGATATCGCCCTGCGCGATACGCCTTATCCTAAGGATTCGATAGAGATATCCGCAAGGGAGGGAATCGGCACTCAGGCGCTTTTGGAAAAGCTTGACGAGCTTGTTTCAAGCGGCAAGAAAAAGCTCACGCTGCTTATTCCCTATTCCGAGGGAAGCGTCGTGACCGATATTTACCGCCTTGCGACGGTATTGAGCTGTGATTACGTCGACGATGGTACGCTCATCCTTGCCGAATGTGATGCACGTGCTCAGGGCACCTTTGAAAAATACGTTCAATAGCATTAAAAGCTGTATTTCGTTTTTGAAATACGGCTTTTCTATTGACATAACGGCGGCTTGGTTGTAAAATGTGTTAGCATTTGTTTTCAGAAACGCGAAGCATCAAAGGAGAATCATCATGAAAAAAAGGTTAATTTCGCTTTTGCTTGTGCTTTTGTTCGTATTGTCGGCTTGTAACGATGAAGCTATCGACACGAGCTCGGCAGACGAAAGCGCTGTAAGCCAAGAGGAATCGTCGACGTACCTGCCTTCAAACAAGACTCTTATCAGCGTCGGAAAGCCATACGAATCGTTGTTGAAATCGCATGAGAACTATGCCGATTTCGACGGTAAGCAGCTTACCGACGGACACAAGGCTCCCGATACGAATACGCATTATATCGATCCGCGTATGGTCGGATATAATTCAAACGGTATTTTTATTATCGATCTCGGCGAGGACGGAAAAAACATCATATCGTTTTCGGCTCGCTCGCTTGAAATGTACGAGGCGGGCGTGGGACTTGCATCGAAGGTAAGGTTCAGCGGCTCTAATGATAACAAAAAGTGGTTCAAGCTCGGCGAGCAGAATTTTACTCCTACGGGCAGTAAAAAAAATATAGTCGCCGCAACGCTCGATCTTGATTCTCCCGTTGATTACCGTTACATAAAGGTTCAATTCACCCGATCGGCAGGCGCCGCCTTCTTCTTTGCGGACGAAATCGAAATTTATGCCGACGTTCCCGCGCGCGATGAGGATAAGCAGCTTCTTGCTTATCAGAATGCCGAGCTTAAAAGGGACGATTGGAAAAATCTTTCGACAAATAACGAGGCGATATATAAAAACGCGGTAAATATCGCAGAGCATAAAAGCTATCAGTACGTAAATTGCGAAACCGACAGTCGCGCACCTGTTCAGGGAGAATACCTTCAGGACGATTTAAGAACCTTTTTCACCAACGGAGTTCCTGCCGGAATGACCTGCAAGGATAACGTTTGGGTCGGATTTTCGGGCAAGGACGGAAAAATCCCTGCGGTAACGATGGATCTCGAAGGCGTTTACGATAACGTTTTCGGCTTCCGCGTTAATTCGCTCGGTGCGACGCCCGGTGTTGAATTTGCCGATTACGTCGATTATTACGGCTCTGAAGACGGGGTAAATTATTTCTTCATAGGCAGAGTTTACGCTCCCGTAAGCGGAACAAATTATGCCTATCCGTTCTACACCGATGAATTTTTAAAGCTCCGCTACGTTCGCTTTGAATTCGGCGGAAAGGGCCCCTTCTGGGTAGAGGAAATCGAAATTTTGGCAGGATATGGCGAAGGGGATCTTGGCGAAATCTATCCTCCGCTTAATATGGCTGTTGTTACCGAGGAGCTTCTTTGGGACAAGAGCGAGCCCGATTACAATAAGCGTCAAAACCTTATAAGCGGTCTTATGCATCAGGTTTCGACCTCGTTTTATGCCTCTGCGAACAAAATCAAGGATAAGCGTGTGCTTGACTCGGTCAACACGACCTGCCTTACCGACGGCAAACGCGCTTCGTCGCTCGACGATATCGGAGGCGGCGAATGGTTCTTTGCGCCCAACAGCCACGGCGAGGTGAATATTTTCTACGATTTCGGCAAGCTTTCATCGGTCGATACGATTGTGTTCGATTTTATGGAGCGTGGCGAGTGGGGCATTATCCGTCCCGATAATACCGACGTTTACCTTTCCGAAAACGGAAGCGATTGGTATAAGGTCGGCGACAAAGACGCTTTTGGAACAAGGTCGCACACCGGAAGCTTTAAGGAATACGAATTCAAGCTCGACAAGGCGTACGCCGCAAGATTCGTCCGCTTCAGGATAGAATGCAACGGCTGGATGCTTATCGACGAGCTTTCGGTATTCGGCAAAAAGGCGGTAAGCGGAAGCACCGCGCGATTAAAGGATAGCGGTATAAAGAGCGTCAAGTTCTATACCAACTACGAAAACGCACAGTACACAAGCGTTGAGGATAATCCCATCAAGGCAAACGATATCAACCTTATATATCTAAGCCAAAAGGACGAAACGAGCCGTGACAAGGACTTCCTTTTGCCGATGGTCGCTTATCTTGACGAGCAGGGCAATATCAAGGACACCTTCCTCGACGGATTTTTGTATCTCCCGAAGAGTCCTCTCCCCTCTGGCATAGCGCCCCACCTCGAAACGATAAAATCCGACTGGGAATGGTTGTTTGACGCGACCTTCCACGGCGTTTCGGGCTTTGACCGCCTTGACGAAATCGTCGGCGACGTCAAAAAGGAATTGAACCGTCCCGACTATAAGGTTCAGGTCTATGCAACCATTCTCACCGTGCTCGAAACGCAAAAGAATTTCGGCGACGTTGACGGCGACGGAGTGAGCGAAAACTGCTATTACGCCAAGGACAGAGAAAAGGTGGTCCGTTGGTACGTCGGCAAATGCCTCGAGGAATTCGAAAAGGGTAATTACGAAAATATCGAATTCGGCGGCTTTTACTGGATGCACGAGGAGGTCGTTGACAGCGCGCAGGGCGAAGCGATTATCGCCCAAACTGCGGATATCGTCCACGATATGGGCTCCTATTTCATCTGGATACCCTTTTACAACGCACCCCGATATTATATCGGCGAGGATATGGGCTTTGACCTTGTGAATATGCAGGCGAATATGGTATTTAACCTCCGTACTCCGAAATGGCAGATCGATTCCGCCGCAATGCTCACGAAGCTGCGCGGTATGGCGGTCGAAATGGAGCATACCTGGCAGGCGACCTATGATATAAGATACGCGCAAAGATATCTCGACTATCTTTACAACGGCTATATTTACGGCTATCACGAATCGATAAACATATTCTATGACGACGGCGGAAACTTCTATACGATGGGTATAAGCGACGATCTCCTTCGCAGATTGCAATACGACGCGACCTATCACTACGTAAAGGGCGATCTCGATTACAATCCCAAGGCTAAGGAGGATATCAAGCTCGAGGCGAATAAAAACGAAATCCTTTATTCCAAGCTCGTTCGCGATAACCTATATACCCAATTCAGCGTTGCCTCGATGCCCGATCACGGTTGTGTATCGATCGCCGCGGACGGAAGCCTTGCTTATTATCCCGATAAGGATTTCACCGGTAAGGACAGCTTTACCTATACCTATAACAACCTGGTGGGCGAATCCGAGGAATGCGTTGTTGAAATAACCGTTAAATAATAACGAGAGGGAACCGAAAAATCGGTTCCCTTGTTTTTTGCAATCCCCCCCTTGACAAATCGGTCTACACGTTGTAGAATGAAATCGGTCTACATGTTGTAGAATGGAGGACTTTTTATGCTTGATTATCAAATGGGCGGAGTCGAAACGCGATTTGCCGAAATAATTTGGAATAACGAGCCGATAAGCTCGACCGAGCTTGTAAAGCTTTGCGCTAACGAGTTCGATTGGAAAAAAAGCACGACCTATACGGTTTTAAAGCGCCTTTGCGAGAAGGGAATATTCAAAAACGAGCAGGGGAGTGTAAGCTCTGTCATCGGCAGGGATGAATTTTATTCGTATCAGAGCGGAAAATTCGTCGAAAATAATTTCAAGGGCTCTCTGCCTGCGTTTATAACCGCATTTTCGAAAAACCGCGAGCTCAGCCGCGAGGATATCGAGCAGATAAGAGCGATGCTTGACGAATATTCGGAGGGCGTGAAATGAGCGCGGTTTTCATAAAGCTCCTCAATATGAGCCTTACCGCCTCGGTTGTGGCGGTCGCCTTGCTATTGCTCAAGCTCATTTTCAAAAGGCTTCCGCGCTTCGTTTCGGTAATTCTTTGGTCGTTCGTTGCGATAAGGCTTATTTTGCCGATAAGCATCGACAGCGCGTTTTCGCTTATCCCGTCGGGCGAAACCGTGCCCGAGGGCATAACCTCATCGTCGATACCTCAGATAAATTCAAACATACCGTTCGTCGATTCGGCGATAGACAGCATTCTTATCGGCAATTTTTCGCACGCCGATACCGAAAGCGTAAGCGAGCTTCAAAGGATATTCGATATTGCGGGATATGCTTGGCTTGTCGGATTCTTGCTGATGCTTTGCTATTTCGTGTCAAGCCATTTATTGCTTGCTTCAAGACTGCGCGAATCGATACCGCTTGAAAACGAAAAAAGAGTGTATTTAAGCGACAATATCCCGTCGCCATTTATATTCGGATTTTTCCGTCCGCGCATTTATATCCCCTTTTCTATCGACAGGGCTGATATCGAATGCGTAATAGCGCACGAAAGAGCGCATATCGCACGGAAGGACTTCATTTGGAAGCCGTTGGCGTTTTTGCTCCTTTCGGTTTATTGGTTCAATCCCGTGCTTTGGGTCGCAAATTACTTTTTTGCCCGCGATATCGAAATTGCGACCGACGAAAGGGTAATTAAGGAAAAGGGCGAGGAAATAAAGCTTCAATACAGCAAGGCGCTTCTTAATTGCTCGGGCGACCGCAGATTTATCACCGCCTGCCCGACGGCATTCGGAGAAAACGCCGTTAAGGGACGCATAAAGGGCGTACTTAACTACAAAAAGCCCGCGTTTTGGGTGGTCGCGCTTTCGGTAATAGTAATCGCGGCTGTGCCGATATTCTTTTTAACAAACCCCACCCCCGAAGCGGAAGCGTCCTACCCTTTTGGTGCTAACGGTGAAGGAGTTTGCGACGCGACGGTCATCGATATCGCAAACGGCGAGCTTACCGTTTGCCGTATCGGCTTCGTTCCGAGCAGGGATAACGGCGACGGACTTTTTAAGGTTCCCATCACGCAGGTCGAGGGCGATTTGAGCAAAATTACCGTCGGCAGACGTGTAAGAATAATTTACAGCGGTGAAACCGTCGACGGAAAAATACCCACGCTTTCCCAAGTCGTTTCGGTGCATCTTTACGATGAGGAATTGCCCAACGCTTCGCCGATAAGCGATTTTAAATACCGCAACAATTATTACGGCGGAAAGACGATAACCGAATATATCGGCAACGATAAAAACGTCGTCGTTCCCTCGGTCATCGACGGAAAGCCGGTAAGCGAAATACTCGGTGGCGCATTCAGCGGTAACGAAAATATCGAATCGGTCTATTTGCCCGACACGCTTTACAGAATCAATTCTTCGAGCTTCAAGCTTTGCGGTAATTTAAAAAGCGTTCGCCTGCCGTCGGGTGTAAGCTATATCGGGGCAGAGGCGTTTTATCTTTGCAAGCGCTTGACAGAAATCACCCTGCCCTCTACCTTGACGGAAATCGAATCGAGGGCGTTTAAGGGCTGTGCCGCGTTGAAGGATATTAAGCTTCCCGAAACGCTATCCTCTATCGGCGAGGAGGCGTTTGCCGACTGTCACTCGCTTGAATATATAGAAATACCCCCAAATATTACCGATTGGGGAAATTACGCCTTTAAAAATTGCGGAATTACAAAATTGGTTGTGCATAAGGACCTTAAAAAGCTCGGTGTGTGCGCCTTTTACAATTGCTATAAATTGGAAGACGTTACGATAAGCGAAAGCACCGAGATAGGCGTGAATTGCTTTGCGGAATGCTATCGCGTTCCCAAGGAGCTTCGCGAGAAATAATCATCGGAGAACAAAATGAAAAGATTTATATGTGCTTTACTTGCAATATCCTTGCTTTTTGCGCTTTGCGCGTGTGAGGAAAATATAACCGACGAAAGCGTTGAATCGAGCGATGCCTCGATTGAAGAAATCGTATATCCGCCCGAAACACCCGGAGAGGATTTTAAATATCTCGACCTTGAGGACGGAAGCGGAATAAGCATCGAATATTATTACGGCGGTGACGAAACCGTCGTGATTCCCGAAAAGATAGACGGAAAAGCGGTAAAAGAGGTTCGTATTTCGAACTTCGGCTACAACGAAAAAATGAAGGAGCTTTATATCCCCGAGGGTGTTACAAAGCTCAGTAGCAGTAACTTTGTCCTTCATGATGAAGCGACGACGACGGTTGAAAAAATAGTGCTTCCCAAAAGCTTAAAGGAGATTGAATCCTACGCCTTTTTCAAATTCAAAAATCTTAGCTATATCAATCTTCCCGACGGAATGACAAAGCTCGGCAGTCAGATATTTTATGGATGCACAAGCCTGACCGAGGCCTATCTTCCCAAGGAGTGCTTTAATAACGGATACGGTACCTTGACAGGCTGCTGTATAAAAAATATCGTCATTCCCGAAGGCATAACCGGTATCGGATATGCCGAATTCGGTGACGCCGCCGTTGAAAAAATCACGCTTCCGAGCACTATTACCGAGATCGGATACTGCGCGTTTTTAAATTGCCCGATTGAAGAAATAACCCTCCCCGAGGGACTTTTGAAAATAGACGACCGCGCCTTTTCGGGCACGAAATTAAAGGAGGCCGTCATCCCTAAAAGCGTTAAAGAAATGACCGAATTAAGCTTTAGCGACATTGATGGCTTTGAAAGGCTCGTCTTTTTGGGTGATGCACCGAGCGGCTTTACCGATTGGGTATCCCATATAAGCGAGCCGAGCGATTTTTATGAAATTCATATAAGCAAATCGGCTCAGGGCTTTTCCTTCCCGCGTTGGAACGGCTTTCCCGTTCGGTATACCGATTCAAGCGAAATGCCGAAGGTATATAACGGCTTTGAATATTACGAAACCGAAAGCGGAATTACCGTTACTAAATATTTAGGCAATGATACAAATATAATTTTCCCCGAAAGCATTGACGGAAAAGCAATAACCGCGATAGAAATGCGCATTTTCAGCATGGATAAAAATATAAAAAGCGTAACTCTGCCCGACACGGTGGAATTTATCGGCGCACGCGCGTTTTTTGGTTGTGATTCGCTTGAAAGTGTTGCAATGCCTAAAAATTTAAAGGAAATAGGCGATTACGCAATATCCTCGTGCGACCTTTTATCGGAAATTATCGTTCCCCAAGGCGTTGAAAAAATCGGTAAAGAGGCGTTTTCAAGCAACCGCGGTATGACAAGGGCGGTGCTCCCCAACGGCATTAAGGAATGGGGAAGCGGTATGTTTTCAAACTGCTACGAGCTTGTTTCGGTAACGCTTCCCGACGATATGACCGAAATACCCGACGGAATGTTTTTCGCAACGAGAAAGCTAACGGAAATAGAGCTTCCCGAGGGGATAACGAAAATAGGCGAAAGCGCGTTTCGAAGCAGTGACATAACCGAATTAACGCTTCCCGACGGTGTAAAGAGCATCGGCGATTACGCCTTTGAATCGGCGTTCAAGATCAAGTCGCTGAACCTTCCCGAAGGGCTTACCTATATCGGCGAGGAGGCTTTTGAATCGAGCGGAATCACCGAGCTTGTCATCCCGAAGAGCCTTGAAACGTTTTGGGGCTGGACGTTTAATTGCTGCTTCCACCTTCAAAGCATTACCTTTTTGGGTGACGCACCCGAAATCGAGATATACAGCTATGAATCCTACGACGGCTCGATTGAATACCGCGATTTCCCGAACAACACCGAATTCACGGTTTATATCAACGAAGGCGCAAAGGGCTTCAACGGCGATTTCTGGGACAGATGCAATATCGTCTTTATAAAAAGCGAAGAGGGTAAGTAAAAGGTTTATTTAAGAGTCGAGATATTCTCGGCTCTTTTTCTTGTAAAAAAACGGCTTCCGAAAGGCTACTTCTCATAAGGATGTTAAAAAGCACCGACAGACATCAAAATCCGTCGGTGCTTTTGCTATTCGATAAATTGGAATTTACTTGCCCTCTTTATCCTGTTTGGACACCAGAATGATTGAACCAACAAGCAAGGCAACACCAAGGGTGAAAAACACACATCCAACTACTGTATTCAACTGATTGGCAAAGAAACCAATCATTCCACTGCCTGCCGCACAACAAATCACATGAAATGCCTTTTTCATAGCATCGTTCCTTTTAAAGTATTTGTTTATATCTCAAATACGATCGCTTCGAAGGGCTTGAGCGAAAGAACACCGTTTTCGGGGAGAGTCGCGTCCTTATAATTCGCAAGAAGGAGCTTTTTGCCGACGATTTCGGTGTTGACCGTAATGTCAACGGGCGAGAAGGAGCAAACGATCGCGACCTTCTTCTCTCCGTCGGTACGGGTGTAAGCGATAACGTCGTCGCAATCGAGCATTATCGGGCTAATACTGCCGACCGAGAGGGCTTCGACGTATTCGTCGCTCTTACGGAGCTTGACCATTTCCTTGTAATAGGAAAGCACGCTGTTTTCGTCCCTTGCTTCGTCCTCGGCGTTAAAGCGCGCGAATTCGGGGTGGGGCTTCATCCAAGGCGTAACGTCCGAAAAACCGCCGTTTGCGCCCGACGTCCAGGGGAAGGGGATACGTCCGTTATCACGGCTGTAGCGGTTGACCGCCTTTATCGCCTCCTCGGGCGTTAAGCCGTCGGCAAGCGCCAAGCGGTAATGGTTCTTGGTCGAAATATCGTCGACGTCGTCAATGCTTTCAAAGACGGTGTTCGTCATACCCAATTCTTCGCCCTGATAAATAAAGGGGATACCGCGCAGGAAGAAGAAAAGAGTGCCGAGCATCTTTTGAGAAATATCGTTCTGATATTCGGTAGGAATAAATTTTTCGCTCGCACGGGGGTAATCGTGGTTTTCGAAATAAACCGCGCCGAAGCCGATCTTTTCGGTTTCGATCTGACTCATAAACATCTTATCGCGTAGCCTTGTTATCGGCCATTCCCAAGCCTTTTTGCAGGTGTGCCAAGCGTGACCGTAGGCATAAAGCTCGGAATAAGAAAAATCGAAAAGTGTAGAGAAATAGCCGTTTTCGCCGATATATTCGCCAAGCTGCTCGTAAGGAACGCCCGCCGCCTCGGCAACGGTGATGCAATCGTAACGGTCAAAGGTCTGCTCGCGAAGCTCGGTAAGAAAATCTCCGATGCCGGGGTAATTTCTCGTCGGTCCGAAGCAGGCAACCATTCCGTCGTCGTTATCGGGCGGAAGCGAGGAAAGGGTGGGCTCCTTTTTCAAATGCGTTATCGCATCGATACGGAAGCCGCCCAAGCCCTTATCGAGCCACCAACGGATCATTTCGTAAAGACGCTCGCGTAATTTTGGGTTTTCCCAATTAAGGTCGGGCTGTTTTTTCGAGAAAAGGTGCATATAATATCTGCCGTTGCCGACGTGCTCCCAAGCGCTTCCGCCGAACATCGAGCGCCAGTTGTTGGGTGCGCCGTTTTCGGAATTGCGGAAATAGAAATATTCCGCCTCCTCGCAATTCGGGTCGGCAAGTGCCTTTTGGAACCATATATGCTCGTCCGAGCAGTGGTTGAGCACAAGGTCCATGATTATTTTGATGTTGCGCTTTTTTGCTTCGCAAAGAAGCTCGTCCATATCCTCCATAGTGCCGAACATCGGGTTGATGGAATAATAGTCGGAAATATCGTATCCGCCGTCATCCATCGGGGAAGCGTATACGGGGCAGATCCAAACGTAATCGATACCGAGCTCCTTTAAATAATCGAGCTTTTCGGTAATGCCCTTTAAATCGCCGATGCCGTCGCCGTTCGCATCGCGGAAGCTTCTGGGATATATCTGGTATGCTATTTTGCGTTTCCACGCTTCGTTTTTATTCATATCATAAACTCCTTTTTGAGTACCTAAGAAAATTATACACAATAAAATATAAAAAAACAAGATTTGCCAAAGAATTTTTGTAAAAAAGCATTGAAAAAGAGCGTGTTTTATGATATACTGTATATCGATATGCAAAGTAATGATAACCAAGTAACGCGAACGTATTTTGCATGTCCTTAAAATCGATTAAAAAATAAAAAATAAACATTCAGGAGGATTCCTTAATGGCTCTCACCAAGGAACAAATCGCGGCTAAATATGCCGAACTCGAAGCCTACATTTCCGAAAATAAGGATATGGACGGCGCACTTATCCCCGTAATGCAAAAGGCGCAGGAACTTTTCGGTTACCTCTCTCTCGAAACGATGGAGCTTATCTCCGAAAGACTCGACGTTCCCGTTGCCGAGATCTACGGCGTTGCTACCTTCTACGCACTCTTCTCTCTCACTCCCAAGGGTGAATACGTTATCTCGGTATGCACAGGTACCGCTTGCTACGTTAAGGGCGCTCAGCTCGTTCTTGACGAGGTTAAAAAGCAGCTCGGTATCGGCTCGGGCGAAACTACCCCCGACGGCAAGTTTTCCATTCAGGACACCCGCTGCCTCGGCTGCTGCGGTCTTGCTCCCGTAATGATGATCAATAACGACGTTTACGGCAGACTTGAGCCCGCTGACGTCAAGGATATTCTTGCTAAATATTAATTTTTTAATTGGTTGAAAGGAAATGAATATATGAAATCATTGGCTCAGCTTGCCGAAATCCGTGATGAAATGAAAAAGAGCATCGCGATTCGTATGCAAGAAAAACCCGCCTCCGACAGCAAGGTTCGCGCTCACGTTCTCGTTTGCGGCGGTACGGGATGTACCTCCTCCGGCTCGGTAACCATCCGCGAGATCTTTGAAAAGGAATTGGCTGCTAACGGAATCGCAGATGAAGTTCAGATCATCCAAACGGGCTGCTTCGGTCTTTGCGCACTCGGCCCCGTTGTTATCGTTTACCCCGAAGGAACCTTCTATTCTCAGGTTACTCCCGACGACGTATCCGAAATCGTTTCTTCTCACCTTGTAAAGGGCGAGCTCGTACAGAGATTGGTTTACGATGATATCGGCGGCGGCAAAAAGGCAGAAGGCCCCGTTTCTCTTAACGAAACAGGCTTCTATAAGGATCAGAAGCGCGTTGCATTGCGTAACTGCGGCTTTATCGATCCCGAAAATATCGATGAATACATAGCTACCGACGGATATAAGGCTCTCGGTAAGGTGCTTACCGAAATGACCCCCGATTCGGTTATCGAGCTTATGCTCGAATCGGGCTTGCGCGGTAGAGGCGGCGCGGGCTTCCCGACTGCAAGAAAATGGCAGTTCGCAAAGAACAGCGTTTCGGACAAGAAATACGTTGTTTGTAACGCCGACGAAGGCGACCCCGGTGCATTTATGGACCGTTCGGTTCTCGAAGGCGACCCCCACGCTGTTATCGAAGCAATGGCTATCGCAGGCTTCGCTATCGGCGCAGACGAAGGCTTCGTTTACGTTCGTGCGGAATATCCTATCGCGGTTAAGCGTCTTGCTATCGCAATCAATCAGGCTCGTGAATACGGCATTCTCGGCAAAAACATCTTCGGCACCGGCTTTAATTTCGACGTAAACATCCGTCTTGGCTCGGGCGCATTCGTTTGCGGCGAAGAAACCGCGCTTCTCACCTCTATCGAAGGTCACCGCGGTGAACCCAGACCCCGTCCTCCGTTCCCTGCAGTAAAGGGCTTGTTCGGACAACCCACCATCATCAACAACGTTGAAACTCTCGCAAACGTTGCTCAGATCATCAATAACGGCGCTGAATGGTTCAAGTCCTTCGGTACCGAAAAGTCCACCGGTACAAAGGTATTTGCACTCGGCGGTAAGATCTGCCACACCGGTCTTGTTGAAATCCCCATGGGTACTCCCCTCCGCACCATTATCGAGGATATCGGCGGCGGCATCCCCAACGGCAAGAAGTTCAAGGCGGCTCAAACGGGCGGCCCCTCCGGCGGCTGTATCCCCGCATCGCTTATCGACACTCCCGTTGATTACGAATCGCTTATGTCTATCGGCTCGATGATGGGCTCGGGCGGTCTTATCGTAATGGACGAGGATAACTGTATGGTCGACATCGCTAAGTTCTTCCTTGAATTTACCGTTGACGAATCCTGCGGTAAGTGTACTCCCTGCCGTATCGGTACGAGAAGAATGCTCGATATTCTTACCCGTATCACCGAAGGCAAGGGCGAAGAGGGCGATATCGAAAAGCTCGAAGAGCTTGCGAACAACATCAAGGCAACCGCACTCTGCGGCCTTGGTCAGACTGCACCCAACCCCGTACTTTCCACCATTCGCTACTTCCGCGATGAATATGAAGCACACATCCGTGAAAAGCGCTGCCCCGCAGGTCAGTGTAAGGCTCTCGCAAGATTCACCATCGACCGTGATCTTTGCCGCGGCTGCTCGCTCTGTGCAAGAAAGTGTCCCGTTAACGCTATCGAAGGCGTCGTAAAGAGCCCCTTCGTTATCGATCAGGACAAGTGTATCAAGTGCGGCACCTGTATCGACAGCTGTAAGTTCGGCGCTATCAGCAAGAAATAAGGAGGAAGTACATAATGAACACTGTAAAACTCACAATCGATGGAATTCAGGTAGAAGTACCTGCCAATTATACGATTCTCGAAGCAGCTCGTGAAGCTAATATCAACATCCCGACTCTCTGCTATCTTAAGGATATCAACGAAATCGGCGCTTGCCGTCTTTGCCTTGTAGAGATCAAGGGCGCACGTGCGCTTCAGGCATCCTGCGTATCCCCCGTAGGCGAGGGTATGGAGGTCTGGACCAATAACGAAAAGCTCCGTAAGGCAAGAAAGCTCAACCTCGAGCTCATCCTTTCCAACCACAACCGCGAATGTACCTCCTGCGTAAGAAGCGGCAACTGCGAGCTTCAGCAGCTCTGTAAGGAATACGGCGTTGATCAGTACCCCTTCGACGGCAACAAGTCCGAAGCTACTATCGACGAAATTTCTCCCTCTATCGTTCGCGATAACACCAAATGTATCTCCTGCCGTCGTTGCGTAGCGGCTTGTAACAAGGTTCAGAAGATCGGCGCTATCGGCGTTGCAAAGCGTGGCTTTAACACCACCGTCGGCTGTATCTTCGGCATGAGCCTTGCAGACAGCCCCTGCATCAACTGCGGTCAGTGTATCCTCGCATGTCCCGTCGGCGCATTGCACGAAAAGGACAGCACCGCAGACGTTTATGCGGCTCTTAACGATCCTACCAAGCACGTTGTCGTTCAGCCTGCTCCCGCAGTAAGAGCAACTCTCGGCGAAGAATTCGGTATGGAAATCGGTACCTCCGTTACCGGTAAGCTCGTTTCCGCACTTCGCAGACTTGGCTTCGATAAGGTATTCGATACCGACTTCGCGGCTGACCTTACCATTATGGAAGAGGGCACCGAGCTTTTGGGCAGACTCAAAAACGGCGGCGCACTTCCTATGATCACCTCTTGCAGCCCCGGTTGGATCAAATATTGCGAAGAATTCTATCCCGAATTTATTCCCAACCTTTCCTCCTGCAAATCTCCCCACGAAATGCTCGGCGCTATCATCAAGAGCTACTACGCTGAAAAGGCAGGCATCGATCCCAAGGATATCTACGTCGTATCGGTAATGCCCTGTACCGCTAAGAAGTTCGAAGCGGGCAGAGAAGAGCTTTCGGTAAACGGTCTTCAGGACGTCGACGCGGTTCTCACCGTTCGCGAGCTTGCAAGAATGATCAAGAACGCAGGTATCGACTTCAAGCGTCTTCCCGATGCAGATTTCGATTCTGTCCTCGGTGAATCCACCGGCGCGGGCGTTATCTTCGGCGCAACCGGCGGCGTTATGGAAGCGGCTCTCCGTACCGTTTACGAGGTAGTTACCGGCAACACCCTTGAAAACGTTGAATTCGCGTGTGTTCGCGGAACCGACGGCATCAAGGAAGCTGAAATCGACCTTAACGGCACGAAGGTTCGCGTTGCGGTTGCTCACGGCACAGGCAATGCAAAAGAGCTTCTTGATATGGTTAAGCGCGGCGAAAAGGATTATCAGTTCATCGAAATCATGGGCTGTCCCGGCGGCTGTGTAACCGGCGGCGGTACTCCCATCGTTGATGCAACCACCCTTTCCTATATCGACCTTAAGGCAGAGCGTGCAAAGGCACTCTATTCCGAGGACGCAGGCAAGGCAAAGCGCAAGTCGCACGAAAACGAAGAAGTCAAGACCCTTTACAAGGAATTCCTCGGCGAACCGAATTCCCACAAGGCTCACGAGCTTCTCCATACTCACTACATTCCCAGACCTAAGTACATCAAGAAATAATTACTATAAAAGGGGCTTCTTCCAAAGAGGCCCTTTTTGTTTCGCTACGCTACGCTTCGCTCCCGACACGAAACGCAAGCGTTTCGGTCGTCTTTTGTTCGCTTCGCTCTCGACACAAAATGCAAGCATTTTGGTCGTTTTTTGTGAGCATCGTGCGTTCGCACCAACCTTGTGCGCGCCTTCGGCTTGTCCAAGGTTGCGATGCTCCAAGGTATATTTTTCGACGCACATGTCGCCGAAAAATATGTTTGTTTGATTATAAAAACACTGTGTGTTTTGAATTAACGTGTCAACCACACACCGTAGGGGCGATTCACTTTCTCGCCCGTTAGCGTTACGGTTTAATTTAACGTTCGTTATATTTCATTACGGTTACGTACTGAATAGCCTTCCCCCTCGGGGGAAGGTGTCGCGGCTTGCCGTGACGGATGAGGGGTAAAATACATTTATAAATTTAGTTAACGAACCCCTCATCAGTCAG
>JAFZDO010000006.1 GCA_017561145.1 Clostridia bacterium
GGTCGTTAAATATTATTCGCTGCACAGAAGCGTTTGGCTCAAGCTCAAGCTCGAGCACCTGAAAGGGAAACAAAATTATGCAATCGCCGACGGAAAGCTCGTAACGGTGCTCGTTTACCGTACATACGCATTTTCCCTCGAGAGGTGTGATGCATTCGTAATTTTTGTGGAATTGCCTAAGCACTCCGCTTTGGCGTTGTATGAAGCTGTGGAACTCAAGTGAGAGATTGCCGGAGGTAAAACCGCCTTCTTTTTTTGTCATGGCATTACGCTTTCTCAAAAACCAAAAAGTCAACTTTTTGCTATAATATATACACTATTCGACTTGCTTTGTCAATATTGGTGTGCTAAACTTTCTAAAAATACGATGTTCCACATATTGCGGAGGTTTATTTTATGAAGAAAATTCTTGCAGTGCTTTTCTGCCTGCTGATTTGTGTTCAGTCCTTAGGGCTTGGCTCGATGTCTGCAATCGCGAATGAAGCGCAGGTGCTTTATACCGATTCCTTCGATTACGTCGATTTCGGCTCGTCCGAGCTTTACGACAAGTCCGGCGTTTGGGAAAAGGAATATGCAATGCCCAAGGATAATAACGATTTAGGCTCGGTTGAAAGCAGCGCTCCGATGGCCAAAAACGGCGTTTTGAACTTTGCCGAGGGCGACGGAATTCGTTTTAATTGGCAAAAGCTAAGCGGATTTTCAAGCTTTGACAAGTCCAAAACCTATACTGTAACGTTTGATTTCAAGGTACTCGATTTCGGTGATGACGCACCGCGCGGACAATACAGCACTTGGAACAGAGAGCTGTATTTTGCGGTTGCGGGCTATTATAACCAGATCGAATGCAGAAGCGGAAACTATTCGGGACAGATAGGCATTCGCGCAGGTGACAAAACCGCCGCGCTTCCCTTGGGCGGATGGACTAATGATAAATCGACCTATGTATTAAACAAGGTTTATAACTGTACTTTCGAATGGAAGCCCTCCGAAAAAACCGTGATTTCCACGGTAGCGTGCGACGGCAAGGTGATCGCAAAGGGCTCGCGCACCGACGAGGTATATGCGACTGTCAACAAGCATACCCGTTTTCTCGTTTGGCGCTGTGAGGATGGCGCGATCGAGATCGACAACGTGACCTTCGGTGACGGAACTAACGAATACGTTCAGAAGTTTGACTTTGGCACCGAAGAGGATACCATGACCGCCGGCGGTGTTTGGGGACTTGAGGAAGTTCGCAAGACCGACGCCAATGCGCCCGAATTCAAAAACGGCGCGGTTGTTTTAAAGGATAAGAGCTCGATCAAGTTTAATTGGCAGAAGGTGAAGGGTGTAGGTGAATACGATAACACCAAAACCTACATTTTCGAATTTGATCTTAAGCTTACCGACAAGGGTGACGGAAGCAATTGGGGCGGCGAGGTTCACACGCGCGGAATCTATATTGCCTTCGGCGGCTGGTATAATCTGATCGAGATGCCGACGAATGAAAACAAAGTGAAGCTTGGCAACGGTGTCGAAGCCTTCAGCGATTCAAAATATCTTAACAAGAAAATGCGCGCATCGGTAATATGGCAAGGCACAACTGTAAGCATTAAGCTTTGCGATTCAAACGGCAAGGTTCTTATCGAGGGCGAAAGAACAAGCAACGCCTTTACCGATATGGCTGCCGAAAGGGCGGCGATGACGAATCTTGTGTTCCGTTGCGAGGACGGTGCTTTTGAGCTGGATAATTTCAAATTCAGCGTATTGACTGTCGAAGCGGACAGCACGACCGAGATAAAAATCGCGAAGGGTAAACAGGCGGTATATACCTCCGAGATCGATTACAGCGGAAACGGCAAGGTTATGCTCAAATACGGCGGCATCGAGCTGTTTTGTATCGAAAACAACACTCTTAAGGTCGCAGGCAAAACCGTTCTCGGCTCTTTCGGCAAGGGAAATTATAAGCTTGAATCGGTCATCAGCCCCGAACAGGAGATGCATACCGTCAAGGTCATCGGTCCCAACGGCGAGGTCGTAAGCCGCGGCTTCTATACTCTGCTCGGCGGCGACGCGATGAAGTACTTTGTTACCGGCACAAGCAAGGTCAAAAAGGCAGACGTGAAATATGAAGCTGTCAGCCTCAACAAATATACCCTCAACAACAAAGAACCCGTATACAGCGGTGTGAACGCAAATATTTACAACGTGGTAACCTCGTTCAATGAAGCGCAAACCACCAGAAACCTCGCTTGGACTGCAAAAACGGTGTTTATCAGAGATAATGCCATGGCAGTCAAATACCGTAAGGTCGGCGATTCGGAATGGAAGACCGTTGATGCGGTTAAAGATGTCGAGCCTGTATATACGGCCGATGAGGATTATTTCAAGTGTGACATAGTTGGGCTTTCTCCCAACACCGAATATGAATATAAGATCGGCAAAAAGAACAGCGATAAGGACAGTGATTGGACAAAGGTCTTTAAATTCACGACCGCCGAAAATTCTATCGACGAATTCACGTTTTTAGCGGTCGGCGATACGCAGGGCATTACGTGGAACGGCACCACCTCGAGCACGAAGGGCTATATGTACGCTATGGCGGCGATCCAAGAGGCGTTCGAGGAGGTCGAAAACCCCGCATTCCTTCTTCACACGGGCGACGTTGTTGAAAACGGCAATAACAAGAGCTATTGGAATATGTTCTTCAAGGCGCTTAATAATTACGGCACCGAGACTCCGATGTTTGCCGCTATCGGCAACCACGATACCTGGGGCGCGCCGCTTTACTTCAATCACCACTTCAATCACCCCAATAACGGCGGTACTGCGGCACTCGATCAAAGCTATAAGAGCAATGTCACCGACGGAAATCTTTTGAGAATGTTCGAAAATTCCGACGAACTTATCTATTCCTACGATTACGGCGACGCTCACTTTATAGTGCTCAACAGCGGCAGCTACTGTGGTCAGGACAGATACATTCTCGAGGCTCAGCGTCAATGGCTTATCAACGATCTCGAAGCAAACAAGGATGCAAAATGGACGATAATGCTCTTCCATCAGCCGGTATACCACCGTATGGGAGCAGATCAGGACAGACCTTGGCTTTACGACGTTATCGAGGGATACGGCGTCGATCTTGTTATCCAGGGACATTCTCACCTTGTAACGCGTACCTACCCGATGAAGGACGGTAAGATAGTAACGAAAGCGGTCGACGGAACAATCGAAAAGGGAACGGGTACGGTTTATACGACGATCGGCTCGACTGCGCTCAACCACGATGGCGCGAACGATGCGAAATACGAAGAAGAGATAAGCATTCTCGCAACGCCTACTCCCACTCAGCCCGCATATACTACTATAACCGTTAAGGACGACAGAATCGTCGTAACCACCAAGCAGGTGAACGGCTACGTTCTCGATAGCTTTACCATCGTCGATAAGGGCAATTCCGGCAATACGACGGGCGATCCTTCGGGAGACCAGAGCACCGAAACTCCGGATAACTCCGAAGATGCTTCTGAAGATATTTCCGAAGATGTTTCCGAAGAAATTTCGGACGGCGTATCTGTCGATACCTCGACGGATGCTTCTGAAGCGGTTTCAAAGGAAGATTCCGACGTAAGCGAAGACGAATCGAAGACCGATGTAAGCGAAAGCGCTTCCGAGGGCTCGAATTCCGACGAGGAAGAGGAATCGGGCAGTGCAACGGTTATTATTACCGTTTCGGCGATTGCCGCGGTTATAGTCGCTGCGGTTGTGCTGATTCTGATAAAACGCAAAAAGAAATAAACCAAAAAAGCAAATAAAAAAGAGCTTCTCGTGATCGGGAAGCTCTTTTTTTATAAACTGTTTTTTACGCTGCGGGAGCGAAAACCTCAACCTCGTTCATCCAAACGAAAGAGTTGCCGATGGGAAGAACGGTGATAACGAACTTGATGTAACGTGCGTTTACGGTTTCAGCCGCGCCTGCGGTGAGCGAGAAGGTGCTCCAGGTGTCGTCTGCAACGCCGGAGCCGGTAACGAGAACCATATCGGAAGACGCTGCGGAAGCAACGGATACGAATTCGCCGTCAGCGGAATCGGAAGCGAATACTTCAAGCGAGGTAGCATCGAAATCGTTGGGAATGCCGATGCCCCAGTTGCCGCCTGCGAGATAAACCGCGTAAGCGTTGGATTCCTTAGCTTCGCCAAGGTCAACGATAACTTCAACGGTGTTACCTACGGTCTTGTCGGGAGAATTCCAACCGGCAGATTCGGTCGTGCCGGGGTCTGCGGGGTTCTTAACGCCGTTGGTAAGGCGAACGCCGTCGTCGTCAAAGTTGTCGTTACGGTTGGGAGCGGTAGTGGTATAGGTCTTGTTGGTCGAGATAACTTCGCCGAGCTCGCCGATTTCAACCTTGGAGGATTCTTCGGGCTCGCTCGATTCTTCGGTGGATTCTTCAACGGATTCTTCGGTGGAAGCTTCGGAAGATGCTTCAGTGGATGCTTCGGTGGATGCTTCGGTGGATGCTTCGGTAGAAGCTTCGGTGGATTCTTCTACAGATTCGGTTGCTGCAACAGAGGATTCGGTTGCGGGGGTAGAGCTTGTTTCGGTTTCGTCGCCGCATGCAACGAGCACGCAGGAAATTACGAGAACGAAAGCAAGCAAAACAGAAAGCTTTTTCATTTCGATTTACTCCTTGATTTTTAAATGGTTTACGTTATTATACACCCGTTGTTTTTATATGTCAAGGCAAAAAAGATACGTCAGTAACCGTACCTTTTGCGGTATGCAAGCATAAGGATAACGGTGATTATTGCCGCCAAAAGCTCGGCAACGATTATCGAGCCCCATATTCCGTCAACACCCCAGATCAGGGGCAACAGCAATACCGCGGCGGTCTGAAACACAAGCGTCCGCAAAAACGAAATGATCGCCGAAACAGGCCCGTTGTTAAGTGCGGTGAAAAACGAAGAGCCGAAAACCGCGA
Source organism: Clostridia bacterium (assembly GCA_017561145.1). GTDB lineage: Bacteria > Bacillota > Clostridia > Oscillospirales > CAG-382 > Coliplasma. Next base: position 4,959 of record JAFZDO010000006.1, read on the forward strand.
TCCCTGCGAAGAGAAACGAAAAGCTGTATATGCGGAAGGCATTGACGGTAATATCGAGCAGCTTTTCGTCGTAGCTTACGTACATAAGCGAAAGCGGCTTTGCGAGAAGAAGCGAAAGTACAAGCATAGAAAACGAGCAGATTCCGATGATAACAAGACTCTTTTTAAACACGTTTTTAAGCTCTTTTTTATTTTCCGCTCCGAGGTTGTAAGAAATAACGGGAGCACATCCGACGGAATATCCGACGTAGGTGCTTATAAAGACGAATGCGACGTACATTATAACGCAATATGCCGCAATGCCGTCCTCGCCCGCCATGTCGTAAAGACGGTAGTTATAAAGCAAGCAAACGACCGACGACGAAACGTTGGTCATAAGCTCGCTCGAGCCGTTTGCACAGACCTTTACAAGCGAACGCCAATCGAATTTAGGCTTCACTATTCTCAAAAGGCTCGAATTGGGGAAAATAAAATATATAAGCGGGATAGCCGCTCCGATCAGCTGGCTGATACCGGTTGCCCATGCGGCACCTTCGAGTCCGAAGGGGAACACCGCAACGAAAAGCCAGTCCAGAAGCATATTCGCGATTCCTGCGGCAACCGTCGACCAAAGCCCGAGCTTCGGCTTTTCGGCGGTAACGCAAAGCCCCTGAAAGACGAATTGAAGCATAAGCGCGGGCATAAAGATCAAAAACGCCCTGCCGTATTCAACACAGCCCTCGTGCATTTTTCCCGTCGCGCCGAGAAGGTAAGATATCTCTTCCAAAAACACCTCGCCTACCGCGGTGAATATTGCGCCGAGAACGATCGTCACGAATATGATCAGTGAAAAGGTTCGGTTTGCCTTTTCTCTGTCGCCCTCGCCGAGCGTTTTCGCAATAAGCGCACTGCCGCCCGTGCCAAACATAAATCCGAGCGAGCCGAGGATCATAAGAAAGGGATAGATATAATTGATCGCCGCAAACGGAACCTTGCCGACGTAATTGGATACGAAAAATCCGTCCACGATGCCGTAGATCGAAATAAATACCATCATCGCGATCGACGGAAGCGTGAACCGAAGCAGCTTTTTATATGTAAAATGGTCGTAAAGATGTATCTTCATAATTGCTCCACGTTGATGATAACGTCATTTTACCATAAGACCGGTATATCTACAATAGCGAAAAAAACGAATTTGACGCCCTTTACATAGCCGATTTGGTATGTTATAATCGTTTTTGGAGGTGTATAAAAATGATTTTGCCCTACACTACGGTTTTAATAGACATGTACGGCGTGATACTCGAGCAGAGCAAGGGCTGCTTGCTTAAATATTCGCTCGACACGTTCGGACAGGAAAAATATAACGCTATCGAAAAGAAGATACGTGAAGAACGGCTTTTTGACAAAGCCGGACTCGGGGAATTCAATCAGCACGATTTTTTGAAAATGCTTGGATTTGACGATCCCGAATACCATATGAAAAGGTATCTCGAAAATTATCTTACGCTTGATAAGGGATTTATACCCTTTGCGGAACGCATCAATGGAAAATACGACCTCGTATTGCTTTCAAACGACGTTTCGGAATGGAGCGAATATACGGTAAAGCATTTCGGGATCGAAAAATACTTTTCGCACCGCACCGTCAGCGCCGACGTGAAATGCCGCAAGCCGGATTTTAAAATATATGATCGTACTCTCGAAAAAATAGGAAAAGCCCCCTCGGAGTGCATTTTTATCGACAACGACGTGAAGAATCTCCTCGCCGCAGAGGAGGTCGGAATATCCGCAGTTTTGTTCAACCGCGACGGAGTGCATTTCGACGGTGCATCGGTCGAATCCTTTGAGGAGCTTTGCGAGCTGATAGGAGTTTAAAAAACAAGAAAAGATTGCCAAGTGCTTTGCCGAACGTATAGCAGTAAAAGCTTTTGCAAATCATATCGTCGGTGATCGTGTTTGACAAAAATCAAAAAGAATGTTATATTTTTTTCGTCGGGCGGAGTCGGATATGGCATAATCGAGCTTATCTGGCGCGGCAGAACACATTGGACGATGCTTGTTGCAGGCGGTGTATGCTTCGTTATTTTTTCGGTGATCTCCGAAAAATTCAAAAAGCGCACGCATATCTGCAAGGCTTCGCTTTGTGCGCTCGGCGTAACGCTTGTCGAGCTTATCTTCGGAACGGTATTTAATCTTATCCTGAAGATGAACGTTTGGGATTACAGCGAAATGCCCTTTAACCTTTTTGGACAGATATGCTTGCTTTACACCCTTTTCTGGGGAGTACTCGGCGCGGCTTGCCTGCCGCTTGCCGAGCTTATAAATCGTAAATTGGAGGAATGCGAATGAAAACGGTTGCCGTTATCGATGACGACGTTTATATCGGAGATATGCTGGAAACGCTTTTAAAATGCGAGGGATACGGCGTTGTGCGCGCTTATTCGGGCACGGAGGCGTTGATGCTTCTTTCGCAGACCCGCCCGGATATTATATTGCTCGATCTTATGCTTCCCGGCCTTTCGGGCGAGGAGCTATTACCGAGTATCAAGAACATTCCCGTTATAGTCGTAAGCGCAAAGCTCGATATTGAAAACAAGGTAGAGCTTCTTATGGGCGGCGCGTGTGACTACGTGACAAAGCCCTTCGATCCGAAGGAGCTTCTTGCGCGTATCGCGGTGCAACTGCGTACCAACCTGCCTAACGGCGACACCGAAAACGAGCTTGCGCTTGATTTTGCCGCACGCGGCGTTACGGTGTGCGGAACTCAGGTGCATCTTACCCGTACCGAATACGCCATACTTAAAATACTTATGCAAAACCCCAACCGAGTCGTTTCGAAATCGCTCATTCTTGACAGGATAAGTCAGGATACACCCGATTGCACGGAAAATTCGTTGAAGGTACATATAAGCAACCTCCACAGAAAGCTCCGTGCCGCAGGCGGAAGAGATTATATCGAATCGGTCTGGGGGATCGGATTCCGCCTTCTTTAAAATCTTTACCGAATCTTTACGTTTTTCTTAACGCTTTTCTTTACCGGTGCGTTTTATAATAAATGCATACGGGGGGGGTGAAGCGTTTTATGGATAACGAAAAAATAAGAAAACAAAAGCTGCTGCTTCGCAAATACGATAATGACCGTGCATTGCGAACCGTTGACAATATCGGCATTCCGTCGATACTCGGAGAAAGCCCGGTCGAACCGATAGAGGGCAATATATTCGCGGATCGTGATGAGTATGCCGTTTTTCTTTCGTTCGTTTTCAAAAATCTTTCGGAAAAAGCGTTGGTCGGACTGGATATTCGTATTGATTTTTACTACTATCAGAACATTCCTTATCATACTTTGTGCTTCTCCTATTGTGAAAAAGAGCTTTCGTTCGGAATCATTTCGTCAGGCGATAAAAAATCGGGTTTTCGGCAATCTGTTCTCCGCAGTCAAATCGAAAGCGGCGAGTGCTTCGGCGAGGGCGTCCTTATTCCTATAACCGATATAAGGTATACAAAAATCAAAACCGTGCTTGTTTCGGCTAAGTTTGCCGACGGAACGGAAAGCCCTATCGATATTGCGATAAACGGCAGGGCGACGCTGATATCCGAGCTCGACCGCGCAAGCCGAACGGTGTTTGAAAAGGGCGACGTGTCGCCCCCTCTCAAAAAACGCTACCCCTCGAAAAATATTCCTCAATTCGGCACGGTTTCGTGGCTTTGCTGTTGCGGAAACAAAAACCCCGCTCGGTTTGATAAGTGCGAAAAATGCCACCGCGACAGAGAAAGTCAGGAAGCGCTTTTGAGCGAAAACGTTATCGACAAGGGGAAAACGCAGATCCTTTCGGATCCGACTGCCATTACGTTCCACGATAAGAGCAAATTCAGACAGAACAAATATCTCGAAAACGAGCGTGATCTGAGAAAAAAGAACGATATGATCGAAAAAGCGATCAAAAACGTAGAGAAGGCTCAAAGTACTGCGAACGGTGCGTTCGGAATAATTTTCAGGATCTTGTATTGGATAGTGGCGATCTCGGTGGTTAGCACGTTGGTCGCTATTATATATTCGTTGATCAACATCTTTAAGGATTCGTACGGCGATGAGGCGAATTTCGCCAAGTTTATACGCAAGCTGGTTGACGGAGATTTCTTTATTTGGTTAGGTGATATATGGCCTGGTTGATTTCTGCTCTGTTGGCGATAACGCTCGGCGTGCTTATTTACAGGCTTGCCGTTATACAAAAGGATATTAAAGAATTGACACGCCTTGTTGATGAGTCTATCTCACTCGGAATTCCCGAAAGCATCAAAACGGATATTTCGGATAAAAATCTGAGCCGACTTATCGATTTGCTGAACGATGAGCTTGCACACATCCGCGAGATCAAAAGCGAATGCGTTGCGGAGGATCGCGGCTTGAAAGAGGCGGTAATGAACATCGCGCACGATCTTCGCACTCCGCTTACCGCGATATACGGGAACCTCGACCTGCTGTCGAAAACCGACGATCCCGAGGAGAGGGCGAAATATATTGCCGCTGTCGAGAATCGGGTTCTTGCAATAACGCACCTTACGGAGGAGCTTTTTGAATATACCGTAATATCCTCCTCGACGGCAAAGGAAACCGTTACCACCGACGTGCGACGTATATTGGAGGATGCGCTGATTGCGAGTTATCCGATATTTACACAAAAGGGGATATCTCCGGATATCAAAATGCCCGAGGAGGCTGTTTTGTGCGAGGTCGACCCCATGTCGCTTTCGCGGGTGTTCGGGAACATAATAAGCAATGCCGCCAAGTACGGCGAAAACGATTTTTCGGTCGTTATGACAGAAAACGGCAGGATCGTATTTTCAAACCACGCATCGGGACTGAACGCGACCGACGTCGGCAAGCTGTTCGACAGATTTTTTACTGCAGACCCTTCAAGACGTTCGACGGGATTGGGGCTTTCGATAGCAAAAACGCTTGTCGAGCAGATGGGCGGAACGGCGAAGGCCGAATATTCCTGCGGCGTTTTGAGTATATTGTTGCAGTTGCCGCAAAAATAAGCAAACGAAAAGAGCCGTTTCATAACGGCTCTTTCATTTTTAATTAAATTACTGTGCGTCGTAAATTTCGATTTCGTTGATCCAGGTCCAAGTACCATTTGCCTGTACGCTGATCATAACGTATCTGCCGGAGGTGTTGATGTCAACCTCAGCCCAGTATGCCAAAGTTGCGTTGCCTGCTTCTGCGGAATCCTTAACGGGAACCTCTGCAACGTATTCAAAGCTGTCAACGTCAGCGGAATCAGAGATCTTAACGTCGAACCAGAGGGGAGAGTTAACGCCCGAGGGAGCCTGGTTGCCGCAGTGGATGCGAACCTTGGTGAGATCCTTCTTTTCGCCGAGGTCGATGATAACGTAGCCCTTTCCTTCGGGTGCGTTGAGGTTAGAGGGATCCATAGTGGGGTGAGAATAGAAAGCAAACCAAGTGTCGTTGTATGCGCTTACGTCGTCGCCTGCAACACCATCGGTAAGATTAGCAGTGTAACTTCCGCCGGGTTTGCCGTTGCCGGAAATGGTGTAGGGTCTGCCTGCAGCAACGTTACCGCCGGTAACGATAGTGCCGGTTTCGGATTCTTCGGTAGCTGCTTCGGAGGATTCTTCGGTAGCTGCTTCGGAGGATTCTTCGGTAGCTGCTTCAGAGGATTCTTCGGTAGCTGCTTCAGAGGATTCTTCGGTAGCTGCTTCGGAGGAAGCGTCAGCTGCAACGGAAGATTCGGTTTCGGGGGTGGAGCTTGCTTCGGTTTCGTCGCCGCATGCTACGAGCACGCAGGAGAGAACTAAAACGAGAGCAAGAATAAAAGAAAGTTTTTTCATTGTTCATAAATCTCCTTATGAGTTGATGCGTTATTATACCTTAAACCTATCAATATGTCAACCTTTTATTAAATTTTTATAAAACTGTGTAATTTTTCGGAAAATCTTTTGGAAAATCTATTGAAAAATAAAGCAAAAGGATATATAATAAACACTTGGTGATGTTTAATGGCTGAAATGACTAAAAAAATAGCGTTGGACGGACCTTCGGGCTCCGGCAAAAGCACTCTTGCCAAAAATTTAGCTCGGCATTATGGCTTCGTTTATATAGACACGGGCGCTCTTTACCGTACCATCGGTCTTTTTGTTTGTGAGCGCGGCATTGAATCGACCGACGTCGCAGGCATTATTTCCTGCCTTCCCGATATCAAGATCGAAATGAAGCTTGAAAACGGCGGCGGTGCCGTTTATCTCGGCGGCAGACGCATCGGCGATGAAATTCGCACTCCGATCATCTCGAAATATGCGTCCGACGTTTCAAAGGTGCCCGAGGTGCGTGAATTCCTTTTGGAAACCCAACGCGCTATCGCAAGAGAAAACAATGTTATTATGGACGGCCGCGATATCGGCACCGTGATATTGCCCGATGCACAGGCAAAGCTTTTCGTTTTTGCCTCTGCCGAAGCACGCGCAAAGCGCAGATATGCCGAATTGCTTGAACGCGGCGTAGAAACGACCTATGAATCGGTTCTTGCCGATATGCAATGGCGAGATGCCAACGACAGCCAAAGAGAAATCGCTCCCGCAGTCCCCGCAAAGGATGCGGTAATGTTCGATAATTCGCTTATGAACATCGACGAAATGGTTAAAAACGCTATCGAAATTATAGATAAGGTAATATTTTAATGAGCTTTTATAAGGTAGTACGTGCACTCGCTCTCGCTTATACAAAGGTCGTTTACCGCGTTTCGGTTCACGGCAAGGAAAACGAACCTGCAGACGGACCCTTTATAGTATTTTCCAACCACACCTCTTTTGCGGATCCGCTGCTGACTGCTTGTGCAGTTAAGCACGAGCTTTCTTTCCTTGCAAAGAGCGATCTTGAAAAGGTTGGCGTTTTGCGTTGGTTGTTTAAAAAGTGCAACGTGGTCACCATCAACCGCGGCGAATCGGATATTGCCGCGCTTCGCAAAAGCTGTGATATCCTTAAAAACGGAGGCTGCCCCGCTATCTATCCCGAGGGCACCCGTATCCCTCAATCCGCGCCCGAAGCCGAAAAGGCGCAAGCGGGTATCGGACTTATGGCAACAAGATCGAAGGCAACCTTGCTTCCCGTTGCGATATGCTACGGCAAAAAGCATAAAAAGCCCCTTGCCTTCCGCAAGGTACACGTATATATCGGAAAGCCTATAAGCTACGAAGAATATTCAACGGTAAACGAGCATCCCAATTCTCACGATATCGCAGTATATGCGTTTTCCAAGCTTTGCGATGACTTCGCAGAAAAAAACCATGACTGAAATCAAAATTTCGGAATACAGCGGCTTTTGCTTCGGCGTAAAGCGTGCTGTGGATATGATAAACGCCAGCATCGACAGCCGCGATAAAAAGATCTTTTGTCTTGGCGAGCTTATACACAACCGCATTTTCAATCAGACTCTTACCGACCGCGGTGTGACATTTATTTCGGTTGAGGATATCGATTCGCTCCCCAAGGACGCGCTCGTTTTCCTACGTGCCCACGGCACGACCAAGCAGTTGGTCGAAAAGCTTGACGCATTGGGCATTGAATACGTCGATGCGACCTGCCCTTACGTTTCAAAGATACACAAGATCGTTGCAAACGAAAATTGCGATACAGCGGTTTTCGTTATCGGCGACGCAAAGCATCCCGAGGTCGAGGGTATAATGAGCTTTGCAAAGGGCAAAAAAAGAGTTTTCAAGGATCTGAGCGATATAAACGCGTCACATCCCGAAGGATTTAAAAGCGAAGAGGATTGCATCCTTGCCGTACAGACGACCTTTTCGGGCGCCGAATGGGAAAAATGCAAGGCAGAAATGCAAAAGCTTTATCCGAATATAAGAATTTTCGAAACGATATGCAGCGTTACCGAAAACCGACAAAAGAAGACGCGTGAGCTTGCAAGTAATTGCGACCTTACGGTGGTCGTCGGCGGACGCAACAGCTCGAACACGGCAAAGCTGTTTGCGATCGCAAGCGAGGTATGCAAAAATTCACTGCTTATCGAAACGTCAAGCGAGCTTGACGAGCACGCCGAAAAAATCGTTTCGGCAACTAAAATCGCTATAGCTGCGGGCGCATCGACGCCCAGCGGTATAATACAGGAGGTATACAACAAGATGGCAGACATCCAAAAAGAGGAACTCAGCTTTGCCGAGATGCTCGAACAGTCATTCAAAACTTTAAATACAGGTGAAAGGGTTACCGGAATTATTTCGGCAGTCAATCCGGCCGAGGTCAAAGTTGACCTTGGTACGAAGCATACGGGCATTCTCCCGTACGACGAAATTACTTCGGAAAGCGGCGTTAATCTCAACGATCTCTTCAAGGTAGGCGATGAAGTTGAAGTTATCTGCGGCAAGTTCAGTGATTTCGACGGCACAGTTATGCTTTCCAAGAAGAAGATCGACATGCACAAGTATTGGGAAGCAATCAAGGTTGCTGCAGAATCCGGCGAGCTTCTTGAGGGTACTATCAAGGAAATCATCAAGAACGAAAAGGGCTATGCAGGCGTTATCGCTTACTACGGCCCCAACAAGGTATTCATTCCCGCATCCCAGACCGGTATTGCAAAGGGTGAAGAGCTCGAAACTCTCAGAGGTCAGAAGGTTTCCTTCAAGATCATCGACGTAAACGATCAGAGAAAGAGAGCAGTAGGCTCTATCAAGGCATCCAACAAGATTTCCCGTAAGGCAGCTGAAGAGGAATTCTTCGCTAACGTACAGGAAGGCGATAAGTTCGAAGGTAAGGTTCGCGCTCTTATGAGCTACGGCGCGTTCATCAACCTCGGCCCCGTTGACGGTATGCTTCACATTTCCGAGCTTTCTTGGGGCAGACTTAAGAAGCCCGAAGAGGTTCTTAAGGAAGGCGAAACCATCAACGTATTCATCAAGGCTGTAGACAAAGAAAAGAAGAGAATCTCTCTCGGCTACAAGACCGAAGAAAACGATCCTTGGAACATTTTCAAGAACAACTACAACATCGGTGACGTTGTTGACGCTACTATCGTTTCCATTATGCCCTTCGGCGCATTCGCTGAAATCTTCCCCGATTTCGACGGCCTTATCCACATCAGCCAGATCGCAGACAAGCCCATCTCCAACCCCGCAAGCGTACTTAAGGTTGGCGACAAGGTTACCGTTAAGATCACCGCTGCTGACTTCGAAAAGAGAAGACTTTCTCTTTCCATCCGCGCTCTTCTCGAAAACAACGACGTAGCTGAAGAAGCTGCAGAAGCTGTTGCGGAAGAAACCGCTGAATAATTCAAAAGCAAACAAAAAAGAGCTGTTGCGGTAGCGACAGCTCTTGCTTTTTTTGTTGCCCTGCTATATAATGAGAATAGGTATGTAAATAAATCAAGATAAACGCATCAAGGGATGATAGCAATGCAGAACTCGTTAAATCGGCAGGCGGCGGTTTTTAAAAGCGACGCTGTGTTTATAGACGGTAAAACGCCGTACTATCAAAGCAGACTCTTAAACGAATACGGTATCCGCCATGCGTTTTTCACAAGAATAGGCGGCGTGAGCGAGGGCGTTTTCGAATCGTTGAATTTTGCCGAGGGCATCGGGGAAATAAGGGACAGCGAGGAAAAGGTTCTTTTGAATTACGATATCGCCGCAAAATGCTTCGGGCTTTCGGCAAGGGACGTTTGCAGAACCTATCAAACGCATACGAGCGTCGTTGTTTTCGCCGACGAAGCAAAACGCGGTGTCGGCATCGTAAAGCCGAAATTTGATTTCGGCGTAGACGGGCTGGTTACCTCCGAAAAGGATCTTTTGCTTTCGGTGCGAACAGCCGATTGCGTTCCCGTGCTGCTTTGCGATAAAAATAAGACCGTGTGCGCCGCAGTACATGCGGGTTGGCGGGGCACCGTCGGCGGAATCACGAAAAATGCGGTTGAAATGATGGTCGGGCTGGGCGTTGCCAAAAACGATATACTCGTCGCTATCGGCCCCTGCATCGGTAAATGCTGTTATGAGGTCGGGGGCGAGGTAAGGGATGAATTCCTTGCGGTCGATCCCGAATACGCTGCGTTTTTTACGCCGAAGGGGGAGAAATTCATGCTCGATCTGAACAAGGCCAACGAGGAGATACTAATCGGTGCGGGAATACCGTATCAAAATATTTCCCGTCTTGATCTCTGCACAAAATGTAACGAAGAACACTTTTTCTCGCACAGAAGAAGCGGCACGAGCCGCGGAACGATGAGTGCGTTTATATGTCTGTAAATCTTATTATTGGTGGTATGCGATATGGTTAAGGTATTTCATTGCGCGGATATTCATCTTGATTCTCCGTTTTCGCTGTTTTCCCCGCGTGAGGCGGAAAAACGCCGTACCGAGCTTCGCGCGGCGTTTACCTCGGCGCTTATGTATGCGCGCGAGAAGAAGGCGGATATATTTATAATCAGCGGCGACCTTTTCGACGGAGAATACGTCACGCGTGACACGCGTGAGCTTTTGGTGCGAGAATTTTCCAAATGCGGCGATATGAAGATCTTCATCGCCCCCGGCAACCACGATCCGTTGGGAACCGGCTCGCCTTATGAAACCGCCGATTTTCCTAAAAACGTCCATATCTTCGGCGGCGAGCGTGAATGCGTTTCGCTCGACGATCTCGGTGTCGACGTATACGGCTTTGGCTTCACCTCCAAAAATTGTCTTTCCTCGCCCGTTGCGAATTGGAAAATCAAGGACAGATCGCGCATAAACATTCTTGCCGTCCACGGCGATATGGTAGGTGCCGATCAGACCAACGGCCCGATCACCAAGCGCGAAATTGCGGAATCGGGCTTCGATTATATCGCGCTCGGTCATATCCACAAGCCGACGGGGCTTTTGTGTGAAAACGGAGTTTATTATTCCTACCCCGGCTGTATCGAGGGCAGAGGCTTTGACGAGCAGGGATATAAAGGTGCAATGTACGGCACGGTCGAAAAGGGCAACGTTGAAATGACGCTTTTGCGCTTTTCAAAATCGCGCTATGAATCGGTAAGCGTTGATATTTCGTCCGCAAGAGAAAAAATGGAAGCACTCGATATCATCCGCAACGCAATACGCCCTTATACCGATGATACCGCGCTCAGACTGACTCTTGAGGGAGAAATGAAGAACGCCTTCGTTATACTCCAAAACGAGATCGGCAGAGGCTGTGAATTCCCGTATTACATTGAAATTATCGATAATACCCACGTCGCTCCCGACCTTGGCGAGCTTGAGCAGAGCAACACCTTAAAGGGCATTTTCGTTCGAAAGATATTAGAGGAAATGGACGGACTCAACGAGGAAAGCGAGCAATACCGCGTTCTTTCTCTCGCGCTGAAATACGGTATCGCCGCGCTCGAGGACAGGGGCGTTGTCGACTATTCGGGAGGTGATCAGGCGTGAACGTTACGATAGAAAAGATCGAGATAAACTCCTTCGGTAAGCTTAAAAATGCAACCATTACCGCAAAAAGCGGCATCAATATCCTCTCTGCGCCCAACGAAAGCGGTAAATCAACCGTCGCTTCGTTTATAAAGTTTGTTTTCTACGGCTTTGCGGGCGCAAGAATGCAATCGCTTTCGGATAACGAAAGAAGGCTTTATACCCCTTGGGACGGCGAAATTTCCGAGGGCACGATATATATCGTTGCCGACGGAAAGAGCTTTTCGGTTCACCGCCGCTGCCTTGCCTCGGGCAAGGATACCTGCGAGGTGGTGAACCGCTCGACCGGCAAGCCGGAATTTTTCGGTGAGGTACCGGGTGAGGTCTTTTTCGGCGTGTCTGAGGAGGTCTTTGCGAGAACGCTGTTTTTCCGCCAGCTTACGACTCCGCAAAGCAAGGACGATATACTTGCCGACCGTTTGCGCAATATCGCAATAAGCGCCGACGAGCAGGTCGGCACAAAAAAGGCGGTGACCCGTCTTAACGAATGCAAAAACGAATTAAAGGGAAGATTGGGCAACGGCCTTATCCCCAAGGCGGAAAAGGAGCGCGACGCGCTCGAGGAATCGATTACCGCCGCAATAGACACGCGCCGCGAGGCGATAAGATTGGGCGACGAGGTGAAGAAGCGCAACGACGTGCTTGACGGCGCCTCCGAAAAGCTCGACGATTTGCACGCCGAGCGCCGAAATATCGAAAAATACGAGGCTAAGATAAAATTGCGCAACATTGAGCGTCTTTCGCTTGATGAGCGCAACGCGCGTGAGGAATACGAAGCGGTTTCCGCAGGACTCAAAAAGCGCGAGGACGGAGCCTTTAACGAGCTTTTCCAAAAGAATACCGAATACGTGGCGGAATGCCGCGATTGTGAAAATATCGGCAAAACGCTGTCTGCCGCCGAGGCGGAAAGAGAATCGCTTCTCGACGAAACGGTTATTGACGGAAGCGAGGTAAAACGTGCACAAAGAATTCTGGATTCTTCAAAGCGCAATTCAAATATCTGCTTTTACGGTGCGGGAATCGCGGTTGTGATCGGCGCGATCCTTGCTTTTGCAAGCAGCGCAACGATGGGCTTTGGTATTGTTCTTGCGGCGTTAGGTATCATCCTTACGGTCGTAGGCTTCGTTTCGCTTTCAAAGCCGAGCAATCTCGTGCGCGAGCTTGGATTTGAAAATTTAGGCGAGCTGAGAAGCGCTATCAACAGCTATCCGATGCTCGAAAAGCAGCTCCACGACGTGGAGGCGCGCATCAAAGCGCTCAGAGAAAATTTCGAGGAAAGCCGTACCAAGTGCGCTATTCTTAAAAGAGAATTGGATGCAGGTATAGGCAACTATATCGACGTCTCGGACGAAAATTATTCCGAGCAGCTTCGACTCGTGCTTGCAAAATCCTCGGAAAGCGGCGAAAAGCTTGCGATTTGGCGCGCAAAGAAGGAAGAGCTCGACAACGCGACGAAGGATTGCGATCCCGAGATGCTTGCCGAAGAAGCAAGGGATGCGCGTGAGCCCGAAAGAGAAAGAGCAAAGGTCGACCGCGAGATAAGCTTTTATTCAACGCAGTTTAATCAATTGAGTGAGCTTAACCGCCGCGATGAGCTTGAAATTGCCGCGCTTGAGGCAAGAGGCGGCGACCCTGCCGCAATGGTGGGCAAGCGCGATGCACTCAACGCACGCATCGACGACCTTGCCGTTAAATATAAGGCGTATGAAACCGCCGTTCGTGTAATTGAAGAAGCGTCGGATTATATGAAGAGCATGGTCGCTCCCCGAATCGGCGAGCGTGCCGACGAATATTTTACTGCCGCAACGGGCGGAAAATACAAGGCGCTTGAGATCGATACGAAGCTTTCAATGAGCTTCGGCGAGGATATGCGCAGAAGCTGTGATTATCTTTCCGCAGGCACGCGCGACAGCGCTTATCTGTCGCTTCGATTGGCACTTGCCGATATGCTTTTCGGCGGATGCGGCGTGCCGATGCTTCTTGACGATGCATTTGTCCGTATCGACGACAATCGACTTCGTATGATGTCGGGTGCCTTGAACGAGGCGGCGAAAAAGCATCAGCTCTTCATACTGACTCACAGCGAGCGCGAAATGCGAGCGCTTGATGAGATCGGTGTGGAGTACAACGAAATTTCCATAAAAACGGAGTAAAAATGGCTATAAAGCTTACCGCCCAAACAGATATCAAGTTCATAAAGGGTATCGGGGAAGCGAGAGGCGAAGCGTTTTTTCGGCTTGGTGTCGAAAACGCTTCCGACCTGCTTGCCTTTTATCCGCGCGCTTACGAGGAGCGCGGAAACGTCCGCCGTATCTCGGACACGATAGACGGTGAGCTTTGCGCGATAGAAATTACAGTGCGCGAAACGTCAAAGGTAAAGATGCTCAGAAAGGGCTTTTCGGTTTTCCGCACCGTTGTAGAGGACGACAGCAACGTTATGGAGTTCGTCTTCTTCAATATGCCCTTTATGGCAAAATCGCTTACCTCTGGCAGAAGATTTCGCGCTTACGGAAGAATGAAGATAGGGCTTTACGGCAGAGAAATGGTTTCGCCCAAGCTCGAACCGATCATCGAGGGCGAAAAATTGCCCTATTACGTGCCGGTCTACCGTCTTTCTCCTCCTCTTACGCAAAAGGCAATAGTGTCTGCGGTCAAGGAGGTGCTTCCTCTTTGCGAAGCCTTACCCGAATTGCTTCCCGAATCGGTAAGAACGGCAAAGGGCTTGCTTACCCGTGCGGAGGCGGTAAGAATAATGCATTGTCCGTCCGATAAGGACGAGCTGACTCTGGCGCGAAGAACGCTCGCATTTGCCGAAATAACGACCTTCCGTCTTGCACTTTCGAGCATGCGTTCGGGACAAAAAAAGGAAAATGCCGAGCCGCTGACTCTTAAAAATACCGGAATAAAGAGCTTTTTCAATTCTCTCCCGTTTGAATTGACAAATGCCCAAAAACGTTCGGTAAAGGAGATCTTTGCCGATATGGAAAAGCCAAATCCGATGGCGCGTCTGCTTCAGGGCGACGTCGGAAGCGGTAAGACCGCCGTTGCCGCGGCGGCGATATATTTGTGTGTAAAGAACGGTTTTCAGGCGTGCTTGATGGCGCCGACCGAAATTCTTGCATCACAACACAAAAAAACGCTTGATAAATTCTTGTCCCCCTTCGGCATTAGGACCGAGCTTTTGGTGTCGGGTCTGCCCGCCGCCGAAAAAAGACGGGTGCGTCAGGGTCTTGCCGATGGAGAAATCGACGTTGCGGTGGGTACACACGCGCTTATCACCGATGCAACGCTTTTCAAAAACTGCGCGCTCGCGGTTGCCGACGAGCAGCATCGATTCGGCGTAAGACAAAGAAAAACGCTTCTTGACAAAAGCGAGCATAACGGAAAACGCGCGCATATGCTCGTTATGTCCGCAACGCCGATACCGCGCTCGCTTTCGCTTATAATATTCGGCGATCTGGATATTTCCTTGCTTGACGAGCTTCCGCCCGGCAGACAGAAAATCGAAACCAAGGTGGTTAAAAAAGAGGATTCCTTAAAGGTTTACGACCTTGTGCGCGGCGAGATCGAATCGGGCGGACGTGCATATTTCGTCTGTCCGCTTATCGAGGAGGGCGAAAGCGAATCCGACCGCAGAGCCGCGGAGGAATATTTTACAGAGCTTTCGACCGAGCATTTCAGGGGAATACCTATGGGGCTTTTGCACGGAAGAATGAAGCCTGCCGAAAAAGCGTCGGAAATGGAAAAATTTGCATCGGGTGAAACCAAGATATTGGTTTCGACAACGGTTATCGAGGTCGGTGTCGACGTGCCCGAGGCAACCGTTATGGTTATCGAAAACGCCGAATGCTTCGGACTTTCCCAGCTCCATCAGCTTCGCGGACGTATCGGCAGAGGCAACAAAAAATCGATTTGCATCCTTGTTCAGGGCGGCGGAAACGAGCAAAGCTCCGACCGATTGAAAATCATGCGCGACACCTCCGATGGCTTTAAGGTTGCCGAGGCGGATCTCGAACGCCGCGGACCGGGTGATTTCTTCGGCGAACGGCAAAGCGGTGAATTTTCGTTTGCCTGTGCGGCAATCGGCGACGTATCTCTGCTTTCCGAAACCGATTACCTTGTAAAGGATATACTTTTAAACCGCGAAAAGAAAGAATATACGAACATATTAAGTGCCGCTCACATGTTTTTGAAGAAGAACAGCGACGGCAGAACGGTTAACTGATATATGAAAATTGGAAACATAGAATTCCGCCACGGGCTTTTTCTTGCCCCTATGGCAGGAATTACCGACCACGCATTCCGCGCGCTTTGCGTTAAAAACGGTGCAGAATGCGTCACAAGTGAACTGATAAGCGCAAAGGGCGCGTTTTACGGCGACAAAAAGACCGACGGGCTTGCAAGAGTCTATGACGACGAAAGAATTGCGGCTATCCAAATTTTCGGCAGCGATCCCGAAATTATGGCAAGCGCCGCAAAGCTTATGATGCGCTTTTCGCCCGATTATATCGACATAAATATGGGCTGTCCCGTGCCGAAGCTTTACAAAAACGGAGAGGGAAGTGCGCTAATGCGCGATCCCAAGCTTTGCGAGGAGATCGTTTCGGCGGTATCTAAAGCCGTCGATGTGCCCGTGACCGCAAAATTCCGCAAGACGTGCGATGACGATAAGCCCGATTCCGCAATCGAGGTCGCACTTGCTTGCGAGCGCGGCGGCGCAAGTGCCGTTTTCGTTCACGGAAGAACAAGAAGCCAGATGTATTCGGGACGCGCCGACCGAGAGATAATTAAAAAGGTAAAAAATGCCGTTTCGATTCCCGTAATAGGCAACGGCGACGTCGCTTCCTTCGCGGATTATGTTGCGATGAAGGAGGAAACGGGGTGCGACGGTGTTATGATAGGCCGCGGTGCCTACGGCTCGCCTTGGGTGTTCGAGGAGATCGTTTGCGGACTTGAGGGACGTGAATATATCGAGCCGACAAATGCCGAAAAACGCAAAATGCTTATTACTCAGCTCGATACTGTTATAGCGGAAAAGGGGTTAAACGGCATCCGCGAATTCCGTCATCACATCTTGCAATATTGCAAGGGCTTTTCGGGCAGTGCTAAAATGCGACGCGATATTTCGCTTATCACCTCGCGCGAGTCGGCTGTTCAGGCAATCAATTTTATATTCGGGTAAACGAAAGAACGGCAAATCGCCGTTCTTTTCTTTTTGTTGACAATCAAGGTAAAGAAATGTATAATTAAAGCAATAAGTGAAAAAACGAGGTTTTTGATATGATAAAGGACCGTTCGGGTAATATTATAGCGCAGGACAGCGCACAAGGCGGCGCTTTGGATTTTCTGTACGGAAACGCTTTCGGCAGATTGATAACAAAGCTTCTTTCGCGCAAATTTATTTCCGAAATCGGAAGAATGTATATGAATTCTTCGCTTTCGAAAAAACGCATAAGCAAATTGATAAAGTCGGAAAATATCGATATGTCGCAATATGAAAACCGCGAATTTTCTTCGTTCAACGACTTTTTCACCCGCAAGCTTGCACCGAATGCGCGCGTTATTGATCTTAACCCCGATCACGTAATATCGCCTGCCGATTCGAAGCTTACGGTTTACGACATAACAAAGGATTCGCTCTATCGCGTAAAGGGCTGTGATTACAGCATAAAAACGCTGCTCGGCGGCGACGAAGCTTTGGCAAACGAATTTTTGGGCGGTAAATGCTTTGTATACCGTCTTTCTGTAGATAATTATCACCGTTATTGCTATCCCGATGACGGAATCGAGGAAGAATATCGCTTCATCCCCGGTGTTTACCATACCGTCAATCCGATTGCGCTTTTGAAATATGACGTTTACGGCAAAAACTGCCGCGAGCTTACCGTTTTGCAAACCGAAAACTTCGGCAGAGTTGCTTATATCGAGGTCGGCGCGATGATGGTCGGCAAGATAAACAATATCCACCCCAAGGAAAAATTCAATCGCGGCGATGAAAAGGGCTATTTCTCGTTCGGCGGCTCGACAATAGTTATGCTTTACAAAAAGGACGTAATCGAGCTTGACGAGGATATAGCCAAAAACAGTGCCGAGGAAACCGAAACGACGGTTCTTTTCGGTGAAGCTGTCGGAAAAAGGAGATAAATGTAAATGGAACGTGTGAATCTTGTTCTTGGTAAAGAAGTAAAGATAATCAATATCGCCCCCATTGAAAACAGCTATGCATCGGTTGAAAAGGGAAGAAAGGATATTCTTACCGACGGCAGTATCGGAGACCCGACCGATTGCTACGGCGGCGATTGGGTTCACTTCTATCGCGGTGTCGGAAGAAGACTTTTGATCGATCTTGAAGAAATAAAGTCTGTCGACGGCTTTGATATCGGCTTTATCCATGACCGCGCAGCCGGCATTTACGCTCCCGAATTCGTAAAATTTTATCTTTCGCTCGACGGAAACGATTATTTTGAGGTAGCCGAGGTCAAAGCTCCCTACGAAGCATCCTTCTCCGAAAAAGTTCGTGCCGTTTATTCGGGAAATATCAACGCCTGCCGCGCACGTTATATTATGATCGAATTTTACGTCGAGGTAAATGCGTTTTGCGATGAATTGCGAGTTTTCGGCGGAGATTGTATAGGAATCGAAGGCGAGCTTTCGGGAAAAGTCTTTTCGGACGTTAATAAAAATTGCTTTGCCCCCCGTGACGTGCTCGAGGGCATTCACGATATCCCGCTTCTTTATTTCGGCTATTGGCCCGAGGACGAAAGGGTCGCAAAGCTTAAAAAGGACGACTTTTTGCCCTATCTTGCCTATATCGACCGCGAAAAGAATGTAAAGGACACGATGTTCGACGGCTTGATGTTCCTTATCGTTCAGGGCCGTTGCCCCTCGGGCGGATGCTTGGGATATCACGGCGCACCCAATTATTTAAGCGACTGGGAATTTATTCTCGACGAGCTTTTTGCCGACGGTCAAAACCTTAAAGCTTACGACCAAGCGGTCGAGGAGCTTAAAAAGACGCTTTCGCTTCCCAAGGACTACAAGCATAAATTCTATCTTACCGCGCCCGTGCCGAAGATATCTCACGAGCCCTTTGGCGATTTGAACGGCGACGGAATCGAGGAAAAGCTCCTTACCACCGAGGATTGCATTAACGCCTATGCGTGGTTTATCGATGAAACTATAAAGCGCTTCAATGCCGAGCATTTTGAAAATATTCAGCTCGACGGCTGGTTCTGGGTGAACGAATCGGCTTCCCGTGCGAACCGTGACGACGAGGAATTTTTTGCAACGGGTTGCCTTAACGAGCTTCACAAGCGCAACCAAAAATGCATTTTTATCCCCTATTTCCAAGCGGGCGGCTGTGAAAAGGCTGAGCGTATCGGCTTTGATTGCACGACTATGCAGCCCGGACTTTCCTTCCAAAGCGTGCTTGGCTTAAACCCCGAAGGAATGTTTAACGATTTCACCAAGCTTTGCAAAAAGTACGGCTTCGGTGTTGAATTGGAGATACACCACGGAGTTAAAAACGAAGCAACCAAGGAGCAGTACGGTAAGCTCTTCGATGAATATCTGCTCGGCTGTATCCGCAACGGTATGATGACCGAAACGGTGCATACCTATTATCAGGCGGCAGGCCCCGGCGTTTTCCATTACTGCGCTCACGCAGAGGACGATTACCAAAGAGCAATTTACGACAAGCTTTATAAGTTCATAAAGGGCACGCTTACCGAGGAGGATATTATCGGTAGCCCCGAAAAAACGTATCCTACCGAGCCCGAGGCCGAAGAACTTATTTCGAAGCCCGAGGAAATTACCGAGGAAATCATTTCCGAACCCGAATCTGTTGCCGAGGAAGCAAACGACGTGATCCTTGACGATTTCGACGAAGAGCCTTACGTTGATTTCGAGCAAGCAGAGGAATATGCCTTTGATTCGGAAGCAATCGAAAAGAAAAAGAAAAAACTCAAAAAATATCTCGCCATCGGCGCCGCAATTGCCGCCGTTGCAGGTATTGCGTATCTTATTTCCAAAGCATTCAGAGATAAAAAATAAAAAACAAAAGAAGTCCGTAAAATGCGGACTTCTTTTGCATTGGAGATCTTGAAAAAGTTTATTATTTGGAAATCATCCGAAGCATGCGGTGAAAAGCGTGAGTAACGAAATGAATAATGACGTACCCACAACGCCTTTAATGAATCCGTGTATAAACCCGTCGCGGTCGTAAACCGCCTTTTTTGCAACGTTTACGAAATTTTTCATTTTGTTTTCCTCCTTGTGTTTTCGTGTCGGTTATTTATCTTACGTGCTTATTTTAACATCGCATATGTCCCATAAACGGGACAATGAACAATAAAATTTAAAAACGCGAAATTTTTTTGCAAGGAAGAAAAAATACCGCCGCAAATTAATACGGCGGTATTTAATGACACCTTTTACGGTGTCTGTTAAGTGAAGAACGGTTTATCCGCAAGGCAAAAAGGAGGATTAAGGAAAATGCCGTGCGGAAAATCGATTGGCGATAACCGTTTGTGCAATTCTTAAAATCTTTTTTGCCTTAAATGGAGTCAATAGCTGCTTCACTTCATAGAACGTGTCAACGTTCCGTCTGATTACAGGTCATCGGCATCCTGGATCGGGCGTTTGCCGTCGATCGGCACACCCGTATAGCTGCCCAACACGTCGCTGTTCATTTCGGGTGCCATATCGTTAATTCCGAAATTGTCCGTAACGAGGTTTGTCGGGTATCCTGCTCCTATTGCTTGGGGATGAGGATAATAAAATCTGTCCACGTCGTTAATGCCTTTGGGAAACCTGTATTTTCGTCGTTTTCCCATTTGTTTGATGCTCCTGTCCGAACGAATCTCTTTCGTTCAACAATATTATTGCCGTTATTGCGGTTTTAATACCTGCTTTCTTGTTGACAAAAGCTGGAAAATAAATTAAAATGAGCTTACTAAATTCAAAGGTTGTGACTAATATTAAAATTATCGGAATAGATTACGGCGATGCGCGCGTTGGTGTTGCCGCAAGCGACGGAACCGGCTTTCTTGCCTCCGCCGTTTGTACAGTTAACGTAAACGGAATGCGCGACGCCTGCAAAAAGGTCGCTGACAAAATAAAAGAGCTCGGCGGCACGAAGATCGTGCTCGGACTCCCCAAAAACATGGACGGCTCGGAATCCTTCCGCGCCGATAAATCAAAAGCGTTCGCCGAAATGATCAAAGAAGCAACCAACCTCGAGGTCGTTTTCGTCGACGAGCGCCTTTCCACCGTCGAAGCGTATACCTATATGAACATAACCGACTTTAACGGCAAAAAGCGCCGCCAGGTAATCGATGCCCTTTCGGCACAAATAATATTGCAGTCCTATCTCGATTCGCAAAGAAGATAAAAAAGACGGGGAATACCCGCCTTTTTGTTTTAGCGCTTAAGGGTCGGGATTCTCCGCAGACTTATCGGCTATATATCAAAACAATTCAAAGCCAAGCACACAAAAAGCGGACAAAAAATTGTCCGCTTTAAAACCAAACATCGTGTAATTAAAGAATCACGTATTTTCCTTTAGTAATAGAGGATTCATTACTCTTAAAACGGTTGCGCAACCTACAATACGTTTTCCTTCTTGTATTGATATTTTTTTGCCAATCCAAAGACAATGTGGATACACTTCCGGCGTAAGAAAAGTAATAGTGCCTATTGCTGTGCCATTAGGCGATACTTCGGCAACGCCATAATAACGATGAAGACCTGTTGTCAAATAATTCTCATTGATTAAATGTGCGGGACGGTATCCATTTGTCACTGCACGCGTCTTGACCCCATTAAATTCAAAAGAGACCTCGACATCAGGAGCACGAGTAAGAAAATCCTCCATGTTAGTTATCCTCTAATTTCCTAAATATCGTTTTATCGAGTTCTATCGGTTAATTGATTTTTAAAGCGATTCCTTTTTCGGCGGTTAATTTTTTAATTTCTTTATATTGCATATATCCAAGAAGTTCGGTGATGATTTCATTTTTGCACTTATAAGATATGAGCAGTTTTTGCATAAATATCAACATATCAGCAAGCGTCTAACCTTTAAATACTTATAGCCCGATTGCGAGCCAAGGCGTATCTTTGGTCTTCGTTAAGGTCGGAAGTTAAGCATAAAATAGGGGAGTACGGAATATTTTTAAGTACGTTCCAATGGTCTTTTGCTTCAAGATATTGTTGGAAACGTTCTTGCAATGAGCCGATGCATTTATTTGAAATAAAATCTTCCAAATCCTTTGCGCTTTTGAATGCGATAATATGTGTTGGAACGGAACGTTCTTTGTGTTTTGCAAGTACCACCGCGTCAAATCCAAATGTACCATATAAATGTTTTTCAACAACAGTGCAGGAGCGTTCAATTAAAAACCATCTTGCATCATATGTAAAATCGATCTGAATAATTCTGCGTTCGGTTTGCTCATCGAATTGAAGATTAACGTTGTGTTTATTCAGGGTTTTATCAAAGATAGACAATATTGAACGCTTGGTATCTTCGGTAATCAATTCGGATAATTCTACGTTATTAGGATTCATTATATGACATTGCAAATGAACTTTTTTGTTATTTGAATGATTATCTTCGTTTACAGGTCCTCGATGCTCAAAATAATTACATACAACGATTTCTATACCACATTCTTCTTTAACACTTCTAAAAAAATCAACAGCAAAATCTGTATTATCTACAGTTCCGAATTTAATTGCAAAAAGGTAATCGCTGCGAGTGATTTCGAAATTGTTGTTATTCATATTTCCCCCTAAATATAATAGTGCATCATAAGCATTCATAAGAACATCAAAAAGGTCAAATACGCGAATACGGGCTGCGCATTGAATTTCTACGTGCAGTTTCGCTAACGAAAAACAATTCCTCTGTACTAGACAATATAATACACTTTTAGTGACAACAAATCAATATCATCGACAAAATAAATGCTTAAGATTATTGTTTAAAAAATAAGAAAAAGAGAAGAACATATGCTCTCCTCTTTTTTGGCGCAGAGGGAGGGATTCGAACTCTCGTGTGGTTTAACCCACAAACTGATTTCGAGCGGACGTCTAACGCTTGAAATTAGTTGATTTTAGCCGCATTTAGTATGTTTTACTTTATCATAAAAATCAAGTGTTTTCAAGGGGTTTCACGATTTTGCAGATGGAAAATTCTCAAAAACATTGCGGCATCATATTTTTTGAAATTGCTCGGATTATTCACGATTTTATTAGATAAATATTAGATTTTTATTAGATGATGTCACATATTATACTAAAATGGATATCCGTTTTGAAATTTTGAGCTAAAACGAATGCGTTGCCAATTATCACCAGAGTTTCTTTTAAGTTGTTTTTAGAATAGTGCATATAAACTGTACATCCTGTGCACTAATTATGGTTTTGTGCTTTGACCAAATACGACAAAAGGCAAGCAAATAAAACAATAACCCTCGGATTGATTATTATCGTTCCGAGGGGTGTAATCATTATATTGTTGTCATGTAAACAGCAAAAATATCCAATAATTCTGCAGGAGTAGGTGGTCTTTTCAATTTATTATTAGCCAGCATACATAACTCATCGTAGTTGGAAATCCATATTTTGTATATAGTCTGTCTTAGGCAGCGTTCTACCGCTCCCCATGAGCAATGATATTTCTCGGCAACCGGCATATACACTTCTTTGACTACCGCTTCTAATCTACTACCGTTTTCGGAGACTAAGTAAACTGCATATCCTAACCGATTATATCCTTTATTGTTGCGATATATGCCCAATCGCCTTAATATAACAGCTATTTGTAGTAATTTTTCTTCTTCATAATTTGACAACTCATTCATTTTTCGCTCGCTGAGATTTTTTGTTTCTTAATATTTTGATATAACTTTTTCATTTCATCCATTATTTCATCGCGAGAATAGTAGAGGAATAGATCTTCAGCGGGCAAATCATATAGATCCCATAACATCAAAATGGTTTCGAGATCGGTGCCGGTTGTCCCATATTCGATATTACGCAAGGTTCTATCGCTTATATTTATGATTGCAGCAACTTCTTCTTGAGTGTATTTTAACATACACCGTCGTTTGTATAAAAAATTCCCCAATTCTACAAAATTTACCATATCTACTCCTATTAAGTCAATTGTACGATACAAATTTCCAACTTAATAGGAAAAAACTTTCCTATTTCACAGAGTTCTTATATCTTAAATACTATCAGATATTTGAAAAATTTCAATTATTGCCTTGTTTGGCAACATACAAATGTTTACAATTTAGAAACATTTAAGCAAAATGTAAAACAAAAGAACCCCTTGCCATAAAATGGACAAAGGGTTCGTGATATTGTTTTATGTACGCTCGAAGGTCAGCCTTGTCGTTGTGATGCTAATATTCGGGTTGAATAAATCTGTTACGAATATTGAAAACATATCGTTATCATAGGTGCACGTGCCAGAAAGATAGGTTTCTGTTTCAGCGACGTTGGTTATCGAAACTTTTCCGTCTTCCATATCGGTGAAAACAACAGATATCGAGATAGCTGCGCCGTTCTTGTCAAGCATTGTTGCATCTGTAATTTTGCCGTCGGCCGATACCGAAAATTTGATATTTTCGTTCTTACACTGCCAAGTGGTATTTGTATAATCGATCGGGCGCATAGGTTCATCACCGCAAGCGACTAGTCCGATACAGCAGATTACAATAAAAAATAACGAGAAAATTTTGATTTTCATAGTGCCTCCTAATATTTTTTGCGTCCTATTGCGGAAACATTATAACACACTCAATATAAAAACGCAAAGGATAAATAAAAAAACAAGAATAAAAACACAGACATCGAATTCGTGAGACTGATGTCTGTGTTTGGTTTTTATGACTGTTTGGTTAGGGAACGATCATCAATTATGAAATACAAAAAAATAATCCGAAAACAGTTGTTATTACAAACAAAACATAGAAAATGTGTTGCCAATGGTGTATGGAGAAAGGCAAGCAGAATTGTTAGAATAAACTGAAAAACTATATTGTGGAGTAGGTTTAATTATGGACAACAATAAAAAACACAAATCGAAAAATCACGTTAAATTTTCTAATAGGCGAGAGGCCGCATTTTATGCAAATCTCGGAAAGAAATTATCTTCTGCGCTAAAAGAGCAACATTTGACACAAGAGGCGTTTGCCGAGAATGTCGACATATCCGTTGGCATGGCACGTGAGCATTTGCGAGGCACAAGAAGAATGTATCTCTATAAATATTTGAGAATAACCAGAAGCTTAAATATTAATGGATTAAGATTATTAGCTGAACTAATGCCCGAATTCGGATATGCGCAACAACGAAAAGAATATCTTGATTTGTGCGAAAAGCTTTCAAAATGTTCTCAAGAAACGATTAAAAAGATATCCGATATGTTAGACGGAGATGTTGATTAGTTATAGCTTAATTGCCCCTCTATAATAAACATGTCGAAAACCGCATAAATACCTGCTTAAAAGTCTAAAAAAGGAGAAATTTTTTTGAAGACCAACGAAAAAGAAGTGTTTCGATTAACAACGGATGAGGCCGAATACATAAGGGATCTGATAATAAGAAATGAGTATATCATAAGAGCCGAAGTCAGATTAGTATTGCGCGACAAATTCGAGCAAATCGGCGAGGACTGTATCAGCGAAATATATTTACTTGCTTGTAAAAAGATTGCGGTGTTGAAGAAGCATGAAAAACCCGATGCATGGATAACCGTCGCATCTAAAAAGGTTGCTCAAAATATGGCTCGGAAACACAACACTGTTTTGAATAACTCAACCGATGACAATATAACCAACGTTAGAACAGAAGACAATGTTTTTGAAGATGCATTGTATAATATTTGGATGGAAGACGGTTCTATAGATAAACTACTTAACACCTTAACTCCGCACGAACGCGAAATATACGATCTGATTTATAAAAAGCGCTTGTCATCGAAGGAAGTCGCAATATTGATGGGTACCAGCGACAGTACAATACGAAATACTGTGGCAAAAATCAAACAAAAAATCAAAAATGCAATTGAAACAATACTTTTTTGAAAAAATTTCAATTTTAGAATAGACATTTACCGACATGACAACATGTTTATAATGAGGAGGTAAAAAAGTGGATAAAAATTTACTTGATAATATGTCCGGTCAAGAACTCAAGGAGATGATTAATGATGAGATAATCACTTTAGAAGATCTTGATAATACGGCTTTGGAAAAAATATTGGATTTCGAAACAGATATGCTTTGCTTTGGTGCCGGCGACATGACAACGATACGCCGTTGCTCTGAACTTTTGAATAAAAGAAATGATTCTGATGTATTAAATAAAGATAAGATTATTTCTATTATTGATAGAGTTAAAAGAGAGCATGTTATTATTGTTGACGAAGAAAAAACACAGGAATCCAAAGCAAAGGTTATCAGAGGAAAACATATTATATTACGTAGAATCGGTTTGGTTGCTGCTATTATTACGGTATTAATGTCGGTTACCGTGTTAGTAGCAGCTGCATTTGGCGTAAATATATTTGAATATATCAGCAAAATTGTGCGCCAAGATGAAGGTTCACAAATAAATGTAGAACAATTTACTTTTCACAATGGCGGTGAAATCAAGTATTATTCTTCTATTGAGGATATGGTGGAAGAACAAAAATGGTGTATAATGCATCCCACCAAACTACCCGAAAATGTGACTATAGAAAAAATCACAATGTACGCAACAACAAGGGGAAATGATGAGATCTGTATAATCACCAATAATAACAATATAAAAATCAGTATAGAGAAAAATGCCGAAAATAAAGATATTTGGGAAAATCACGATTCTTTTTACGAATCAAATGGAACTAAATATTATGTTTTTCAAGAGGATGGTGTTTATCTCGCAATATGTTATCATAATGGCGACTATTATTCTATTCAATCAAATAACTATGATGAACTAATTCTAATAATTGATAATTTAAAGGAGTAAAAAATGAAAAAGGTTATAAGTGTTTTAATAAGCGTATTAATTGTAATGACGGCTCTTTGCGTGGCTGTTTCCGCAGAAAACTCAATTAACAATACATATACCTTTGAAACCGAAGATACCAATTACACTGTAACATTTAACAACAACAACCTTTCCGAAGAACAGCAGAGAATCGTTGCCGAAAAATTGGTATTTGGCAGCGATAATTCAGCTCAAACCTATGGCTTGGGTTGTGTTCTTTTCGGTCATGATTATAAATACACTGCTGCAAATGTAGTCACACACAAAGCCAGAGCGTCTCAACCAAGATGCAAAGAAGATACTTATGAAGTTAAATACTGCGAAGATTGCGATTTCACAGAAGAAACTTTAATCAATTCCAAATATATTTACTGCTGCGACTGATAAAGAGAGGGTAATATGCTTGACGAAATGAAGTTCGGAGAGTTTATTGCCGTTAAGCGTCAGCAAGCAAATCTTTCGATGAGAGAATTGTGTCGAAGAACGTCGCTCTCACCGTCATTCTTTTGTAAAATGGAAAGCGGAAAGCGCCCTGCGCCCTCCGGAGAAACGCAAATAATAATAGCACGTGCATTAAACATGAACGAATCTGAATGTATAAAGCTGTTTGATCTTGCGGCGGAAACCAAGCGCGATGGCACCCTTCCGTATGATATATCCAATTACATAAACAGTGATGATGATATAAAACTGTTCCTTCGAAAAGCAATTAAAAGCGGAGTAAAGGGTGCAGACTTGCTGAAACTCATTTAAACGGTATAAATTAATCATATAAAGGGTGCAGTTAAAACCCCTGCACCCGCCGAACCGGTCAAGTAATTACCGAAAATATTTTTTACCTCTGTTGTTCCCTATTAGGACAACGCATCGGCGTTTTAAGGCACCAAGAAAAAGCCCTTGAAAACATTGTGTTTTCAAGGGCTTTTGGCAATTATGGGAGGGATTCGAAACCTCGGGCGGTTTCTCACCAACTGATTTCGAGCGGACATCTAACGCTTGAAATCAGCTGGTTTTAGTTGAGTTTAGTATGATACGATGTATGAACATATGGAGGTGTTTTGTTTTTTGTGGGATATAATATTTTGCTGTTCACGAAATAACCTATTGATATTTGTGAAAAAATAGGTTATAATATATTCAAGATGAATTGCGTATAAATGGCGGAGATTATATGAAAAGTATAAGCGAACAGATTATGTTGCTTGAAAAAGAACTTGCGCAATGCCCAAACGGTTATATTTCCCGAAAGGTTATAAACGGTAAAGAGCGTTTCTATCTTCAATGGACAGAAAATGGCAAAATCAAAAGCAAATATATCAAATCCAGGGAATTAGAATCTATTACTGAAGCTGTTGAAAGACGACAACAAATTCAGGAAAAACTAAAAGAATTAAAATCCACACCTGAAGGTGTGAAATCCAATAATCTAAAAAGAAAGGTGGTGCGTAGTATGCAAAAACTTACGGGTTATCTTATGCTGGAAGACCGTGTTATTGCAACGATTAGAAACGGCGATATTATCGAATACAATGAAGCTCTGTTGCCTCTGTTCTTAAAGCGAACAAAGGATATTGAAAGTTGGATTGCGTCTCGTGCCATTGATTCGCATCGTACAAACTCGCGTCTGTTAAAAAAAGCGCTTCGCTTAAAAACAACTGATGACGTGCAAACGGCACTAGCGGTGAATGCTGCAACGGTAACTGATAGATATTGGTTCAAGCCGGAAGGCTCAAATGCGCTTTATGAGGATATTCGATTTAAGGAAAATTATTTCGATCAACTTGCTCTACGAGGTGATCCCGATAGTTTCTCACGAAAACCTTCAAGAACACCTGAATTGACCAACATCGGTAGTTTCGAAAAATGCTGGAAGCTTATCGACGGAAAATGGTGGATGTATAAGAATGGAAATAGAGAAGAATATTTTTCTGAACTCTTTATCTGTAAATTAGGCGAAAAGCTTGGTTTTAATATGGCTCACTATGAATTTGATGGACAGTATATTCGTTCATTGGATTTCACGGATGGAGCTAAAATGAATTTTGAACCTATGAGTTCTCTCGTGGATGACAATGAAGATTATGAAAACTGTTTCCGTGTATTGTTAAAGTTGTCTTCTGATTTAGCAAAACAATATCTTATCTTAATTTGGATGGATTCGATCTGCTACAATATGGATAGGCATACGGCGAACTTTGGTGTTATACGTGATGTGGAAACGGGAGATATCGTATCTCTTGCGCCCAATTATGATAACAATATTGCTCTTATTGCTAAGGGATATTCCAAAGACTTAACTCGAAGCAACGATGGATTAATAAGATTCTTCCGAGAGTTTGTTTTCAATTGCAAAGAAGCACGCGAAATGTATCGTCAAATGGATTTGCCTATAATTACCGAAGAACTCATCGATGAATGTCTAAACGAGATTCCCATTGATGTGGACCATGAGTATATCCGTTCATTCATTCTCTACGGGCAAGAGCGTATAAAGGAAATTATAGATATAGATGAAGGCCCTTCTGAAGATGAAGATTTTTCCATGAATTTGATTTTGTGATAAACAAATAAAGTTCAAGTCAGACGGCACCGAAACGGTGTCGTCTTTCTGTTTTAAGAAAGGAAACACAATAACAATGACAAAGAAGAATTCTGAATTGATTTTAGCAACCTACGTTTATTCAAAGAAATGCAGACTTTATGCAGTAATGCAGCATATGGTTGACGGAAAGCGAAAAAACACATGGCGTTCACTCGGTTTATATGAGGGCGCACCCGAAGATGAAATACAAAAAGTTCTTAGAAAGGTTAGACGAGAATTTGTAAATGAACTCGATTCGATGATAGATCCTTCCATCAGAGAGATTTGCAATATGTCGGTTTATGAATATATGCAATTTTGGTATTCAAGAGCAAAGAAGAATCTGCAATTAAATACTCAACGTGGATATCGAAATTATATTGAAGGTCGAATTAAAGACTATTTTGAATGCCGAAGAGATTTGACCGTTGGAAACTTAAAGAAAATACATATTGAAATTTTCTACGATTGCTTATCTGACGATGGATTATCTGCAAATTCAATTATAAGATACCACGCGATAATGCGCAAAGCATTTAATCAAGCATATAAAGATGAAGTAATTCTAAGCAATCCATTTGATAAAGTGGATAAACCTCGCAAAAAGAGATTTATCGCCGATAACTATACAGAAAAAGAATGGAAACAAATATTAGAAATTTCAAAAAACGATCCCATCTACCCTGCAATAGTATTAGCTGCCTGTATGGGTTTAAGAAGAAGCGAGGTGTTAGGTGTGAGGTGGTCGAGGATTAATTGGGAAGATAACTCAATTATCTTGGACACTAAAATTGCCGAATTTGATGAACAAGGCAAAAAGGCTTTATCTGCTGTTGAAGAAATGAAAACCGAATCCAGCAGAAGAAAACTCTATATGCCGCCTATGGTAATCGATATGTTGAAGAACAAAAAAGAAAAGCAGGATTTATATCGTGCTATGTTCAAAAGCGGATATTCGACAGACTTTAAGGATTACGTATGTGTAAATCAATTGGGTGAGCTCTTAAAACCATCCTACGTAACAGGTCATTTTGCCGCGCTATTGAAAAAGCACGGAATGCGACATATTCGTTTTCACGATTTGCGCCATACCTTTGCGAGCATACTTATAAATAATCAGGTGCCTTTAATAAACGTATCTAATTTTCTTGGACATTCAGATATATCAACCACGGCGAATATTTATTCGCATCTTGACATGAAAAGTATAAAAGATGTTAGTGATACAATCACTGCAGTTTTTGAGGGAACAATATGAAGGAAAAAAGAAAAACAAATAAAGCATATTTTAGCGGCGAGGAATTGGCAAAATATCTGCATATTTCAAAGAAAAAGATGAGATATTTATTAAAAAACAGATATATACCTGCGATAGATACGGGTAAGAAAACACATAGATATCAAATCGAAAAGAAGCATGCACGAAAACTAAAGAAGCTTTTAGAACAAACCGATATAACGCTTGCGTTAAAAGGGGAATTCGGCAGGATACCGCCAAAGGTGTCAATAGAGCCGTCAGACGCTAACATTATAAAATTCAGAGAATTTCTAACTGATAGATGGAAGAATGAACCTGATGCCTTATATATACGCAGAGTGTCAGAATTGACCGGTTTACCTCGTCAACGATTGAGTGAGTTATGTAATAAAGAAAAAATCCAACACATAAAAGTGGGGAGACGGTTTGTGTTGGTTAAGATGAGCTTTATAGAGTTTTGTTCTTCGAAGGACATGTTATCAAGGGTTCAAATCACTCCTGAGTTTAGAAAGCTTGCGGGTGAGTTTTTGAAGACCACAAATGAAAAAAATCAGATTAGAGATGTTGTTAGAATTGCTGATTTTATTAGAACTTAAATTCCGAAAAAGCCAGAGATTTCAAGGGTTTTCGCTGTTAGAACTTCCAAAGTAACGATATGTTTTTTGGAGATTGAGTTATGACCGAATAATAAAATTTTTTGAATTTGGTGAAGTTCTAATAGATTTGGCATAATTACTTAATTAAAAAACCCGAAATCGCTTGTGCCGCAAGGGGTTTCGGATGTGCGGTTCTAATTTTAGAATTGATTTTTGATGTGTCAAAAAACTATCGTTCATGACCGAAATAAAAAGAAAAAACCCTTGAAAACGTAGTATTTTCAAGGGTTTTTGGCGCAGAGGGAGGGATTCGAACCCTCGTGTGGTTTCCCACAAACTGATTTCGAGTCAGCCCCGTTATGACCGCTTCGATACCTCTGCATATATTAAATATATTAAGTTATAATCGTTTTTTAAAAGGTATGACCGACGGGTCTACGCCCCGTTATGTCCGGTTTGCGGTGCCCGAAATTCTTTGCTCGCTAAACGCTTCGCATAATTTCGACCGCTGCACGAACTCGTCCTCGCTTCTTCACCCACCGGGTGCGCTCGGGCTCGTTCCCGCTTCGATACCTATGAACATTGCAACGCTTACAAGCGTCGCGAGGCATATTATATCACGAAAAAAGTTCTTTTGCAACACTTTTTTGAAAATAGTTTAATTTTTTCTCTTTGCGCTTGTCGAAATTTGCTTGACTTAAATTTTTTAATATGTTACATTAATAATAGCAAATGTTTTTTAATATCTTATTAACAGTTTCTCCTTCCGCGCGATATGCTCCTATTTTATTTTTCGGGGTGAAGATATGTCGATAAAGCTTCAGCGTGTGATCAGATTTATACCGGGTATCAACCTGGTTTCTTTTGTCGCGTGGATAATTTTGGGAATCAGGAAAAAAATGAAGCCGACGTATTTTATCAAGACCGTCGTTTTGATACTTGCATTGATATTTTTCGCAATAATGATCGAACGCGGGCTTGCCACTTTTTCGGCAAACGTAATTTTCAAAACCGTGCTTTTTTATTTGGGTATCGTGTTATACACCTATATTTTCGCCTTTATTTCGGTAAGCGAGCAGGAAAATCTGATTAATGGCAAATACGAGAAAAAGAGCGTTCAGATTTGAACGCTCTTTTTTTATTTCTTTATTTTATCGGCAGGCAGATATCGTGCTCGCCGTCTTGAAGCCTTAACGGGAAGGATGCTTCTTCGCCGTTAACGGTTGGGACGGTTGCATCACGCGTGGCGGTTATATGCAAATTTGCCTTGTTCAGCGTTATTTCTGCCTTAAACGCGATCAACGGCGAGGCGGACAGCAGCGTATTACCTGCGCCGAATTTCAAGCCGAGAACATGCTCGAGCATAATGCGGTAAAACCACGATGCCGCGCCCGTGTACCAGCTCCAACCGCCTCTGCCCGAACGGTCGCCCGAATAGATATCCGCGGCGATGGCATAGGGCTCGGTCTTGTATCGGTCGGCAAGCTCTTTATCGTTACAGCGCGTCGCGGGGTTTGCACATTCAAGCACGGTCAACGCCTCCTCGGTCATACCGACGGCAAGAAATCCGAGAGCTCCCCAAAGCGCACCGTGGGTATATTGACCGCCGTTTTCACGGATGCCCGCAACGTAACCGCGGATATATCCGACACGTGCCTTGCCGTTTACAAACGGAGGTGAAAAGAGCTTGAATATCCTGTTTTTGCTATCATAAAGCTTTGAAAATGCGGTCTGCAGAGCAATTTTCGTTCGTTCTCTGTCAAGTCCTGCCAGTGCGGCAAACGCTTGGGAAAGGATGTCGATCTCGCATTCCTTACAGCCCTCGATGCCCAAGATTTTGCCGTCGTCACAAAATGCGCGCGCATATCTGTCGCCGAAGAACGCATTATCCTCGACGGCTCTGCGTAGCGCTTTTACCGTTTCGCGGTAATGACTTGCGGTTTCAAAATCTTTTCGTGCTTCGGCTATGGGAATAAACCTTTCGGCAACGATGATGAAAAGCAACGTTGAAAAAACGCTTTCGCCCACGCCCTTTTCGCCGACGAGCGAAAAAGCATCGTTCCAATCGCACGAGCCCATAAGGATCAAGCCGTGCTTGCCCGTCTGCTCGGCGCGTGCAAGAGCGCGCAGGCAATGCAGATAAACGCTTTCCTTAACGTCCGAGCGTGTCGGAAGCTCATAGCGTTCGCTCTTACTGCCCAAGGGCGGCGAGGAAAGATATTTCACTCCGATATCGAGCATTTTATAATCGCCCGTCTTTTCGATATAGTCGGCAACTACATAAGGGAGATAAAGCAGATCGTCCGAGCATTTGCTTCGAATCCCGTTGTTCACGCGGTTTATATGCCGCGTGTGCCACCAATGCATAACGTCACCCTCGAGATACTGATGCGCACAGCAACGGAAAATGTGGGTGCGCACCAAATTCGGGTCGGAATATATCAGCGTCAGACAGTCCTGAAGCTGATCGCGGAATCCGTATGCACCGCCGCTTTGATAAAACGAGCCGCGTGCGTACATTCGGCAAGCCGCAACCTGATAGGGCAAAAAGAAGTTCATCAACGCGTCGGTCGCCGCACTGCGCGTTGATATTTTTATTTTCGGTATCATCGATTCGGCAAATAAGGCGGCGCTTTGTAGCGAGCCTTCGAAGAATTTTTTATTGATTAGCGAAATTATCTTTTTCGCGCCCGATTCGCTCGTTGTTGCGCCAAGGAAAAAGAGCGCATCACCCGAATTGCAGGAAAGCGTTTTTTCTTCAATTTTCAATTCGCCGCCGCAAGCGCCCGCAAAGCCGATGCCCTCGGGGAAGGTCATTCCGAAGGTGTTCTTGAACAGCAACGCCGAATTGTTGCCCGACGAGAATCTCATAAACGATATATTCCTTGCATGTCCGACCGAATCGCCCATTACCGGCTCGACAACGAAACGCGTTTCGGCAGTGACGCCTTTTGGGTATTGCACGCGGATGAGCTTGATCGGGTATTTTGGGTCAACACAAACCGTAAGGGTGTAATCGATCCCGTCGACGTTGCCGAAAAAAACGGCTTTCCCCTTTCCATAAACGACCTTTGACGAAACGGCGCAAAGGTCAAATCTGTTGCCGTTTGACAGCATAAATACTCGTTCCCCGTTATCGAGCGAGCGCGGATCTCCGTAAAAGGAGCAAAGTCTTCGCTCGCGCGCGTTGTCGTAAAAGGTATATCCGAGCGACGATTGCGTTATTACGGCCGAAAAGCGCTTTCCCGTCAGCACAAAGGAATAGGGCGCTTTCGGCATAACGCTTTTATCGACGGTATAAGAATCGTTCGCGAAAAATCCGTTTCCCGCTGCTACGGCGGATTCGGGAAGAGAGAGCTTGACGTCATTTTTAGGTGTTATTACCGTCTGACCGGATTCAAAGCACCCCGAAAAGCGATTTTTCGGCAACGGGCAGGACAGATCGTAATAAAAGCTTGAATGTGATTTCAGCGCTCCGATAAGCCCGACGCTCGAGCCGTCTCGGCGAAGTATAAATATACCGCCGCTTTTGCCGATATACTGCAAAGCATTCGCCTTCTCACAGGATTCGTAAATCGCCCTTTCTACGGGACGGTTATATCCGTCGGCATCCGAAACGATAAATATCAGCTCGCACCTTATCATTGAATTTGCAAGCGATAAATAGGCGTCGAGAATCGAAGCGATGCGCTTTTTTGCAATCTCCGAAACGCAAACGACCGCAAACGGGAAATCGCCCGAAATGCCCTTTGCCCAAAGGTCAAAGACGTTGCATTTAGGGAACGCATCGACAGCAGAATCGCCCTTGCCGTAAAGCAACGCCGTTAAAAGTGCCGCTTCGGTCTTGCTTTGATGCTTTATCGGCGCGAATGCCTTGTCCGCACGCGCAATGCCGATATTCCGCTCGCATTCGCGCTTGGTCTGACCGCAGGTGATAAGAAACGTCGCTTTTCCGCCGTCGGCATCGGCAGACCGCACAAGACAAAGCGGATCGATACACGCGCCGACCGAGTTGTCGGTCGGAATGAACGCGTAATCAAGCGGAGAAGCGACCGAGGAAGCACTTAACGATTCACGGCTTGTAAGAAATGAAAATGAATTGCTTTTTTCGTACGGAGCTACGGCGAGTGTGAAAATATGCCGTCCGTCATCGCCGCTTCGGCGGTGGAAATAAAGGATGCGCTTTTGCGCATCGTATTCGCTTTCGATAAAAAGACGCGAAAACGAGATGTGCGATGAAAATTTCTTTTCGGACTCGAGCACCGGCTCGAAGGAAAGCGTTACGTCGTAGCTTTTCAACGCTTCGGCACGTGTGCTTATTATCATACAGCTGCTGCTTTTTGACATCGCATACTGCACCCTGCCCGAAAAATCCTTTCCCGACGCGATATGCGAAACCGAATCGCTTTTGATTTCAAAGCTCTTTCCTTCTTTGCAATAGAGCGGTGCACATCCGAATACGTTGCCCGAGCGTGAAAAGGTCACTCCGAGAGAAAAACGAAGCAAATCTTGGTCGAACACCGTGTTTGTAATTGCGCGGTCTCCGCAGTTGACAGCGACGTGTCCGCTTGAAGTTACGATCGCCGATAAGTCACCCTTTGAAAGCAGAACCGAATTCGGGGAAGACAGATCGGGCACCGAGGAGATGCTTTTAACCGCAGATATCGGGCGCTTGGCTTCGCGTTCGCGGTGGGCATCTTCCTCGAAAACGTGTGCATCGGTCGGGATCTTTTCCTGCAGAAGCTCGTGTGCCGATGCCATTTTGATATCCGACGTAAAGCGCCGTACGAAAATATTGTCGCAGACAGCGTTCATTATCGCAATAATGCTCATCCCGACGTGGTGAGCCATATAGCTTTTTACGCAAGCGCCGTTTTGATCGATATTAAGATCAAGCGCCTCGTAAAGCCCGTATCTGCCGTACATTCCGCGGTTTTCAAGCTCCTGCAGATTTTTAATCGCCGCCGTCGAGCAGATACAAAGCGAAAGATAGGTCGAATAGGGCGAGACCGTTTTTTCGTTGCTTCCGATGCGGCGGAGCGCAAGCGTCTGCAAGCCGTTTGCCTTGTACTGATATCGCATTTCGCTGTCGAAGGAATAAAAGCCGCTTTCGCTAACACCCCATATTCTGTTTTCGCCTCGTTGTGCCGCAAGGGCAAAGGCGAGCGATTCGTACATAAAGGAATCGCGGTAGAGCGGTAAAAACAGCTGGGGCATAAAATATTCAAAAGCCGTGCCCGACCAGCTTTTCATTCCGATATAGCCCGATTTGTGTGTCAGAGTACGTCCCAACGATTGCCAATGCCTTTTCGGAACGACGGAAGCCGCCACCGCGTAATAAGCCGTCATTCTTGCCTCGCTCATAAGCATATCGTAAAAGCACCCGTCTTTTTTTCCGTCGTTTCGGATTCCGATGCAAAAGAGCTCACGGCGCGAATCGTAAAATACCGTCAGATCGGTATTTCGTATAAGCGCTTCTACGCGTTCGATTATCGGGCGTATTCTTTCGTTTTCGTGCGAATATTCGCGCAGTCCCTCCTTCAGAGCAACGAGCATAACAACGAAGTTTCCGCTGTCGACAGATGAAATATATCTGTCGCCGATAACGCTGAGATCGGACAGGGAATACCAGTTGTAAAGATTCCCTTTGTGCTTTTCCAACCGCTCGACGGAATCGATCGAGTATTCAAGACGGTCGCAAAGCTCGTTTGTATTAACGATCCCGAGATCGCGCGATGCAAGAAGCGAAACGAGATAAAACCCGATGTTCGTCGGTGAGGTACGAAGGGCGATATCGCTGACGGGCGAGAATTGAATATTGTCGGGCGGAAGATGGTTTGTGCGATCGTTCACGTTGTCGTAATAAAACCCGAACATATCCTCGGCGTGCGTTATCAGCAGCTCCTTTTGCTTTTTCGTGAAGTGGGGATGTGCCATTCCGCCGCCTCCGATATTGCGTGAAAGCACCACCGAAACAAGAGGATAGGCAAAAAAGAAAAGTCCGATAAGCCTGATAAAAGAAGGGCGTGCAAACACCAACAAAAAAACTCCGAATATTACCGAGGCAGTGCCGTCGAGCACGTATTTTCCGAGCGTCGACGAAAGTCGCTCGGTTTGTGCGGCGGTAGTCCATTCAAGCGTTTTTCTTCGGGTGCAAAGTCTTATCGATGCCAGAACAAGTGCATCCAATGCCAAAATTGCACGGCGGCAGAGGGAGGTTATTTCGAAAAACACTCTGAGAGCGTTTTGGGTAAGGCTTGAGCACGCCTTCGAAAAGAATCTTACACAGGCAAACGGCGCTCCCGAAAAGAAAACCGCTATACAGTTTACCGCAAAAGGAAGCAAAAATTCGACACAGGCAAGAAGTATCAACGCAAGACCGTTGGTGTTTTTCGCAAAGCAGGAAAACAGTATCGCCGCCAGCGAGCCGATGGGCGACAAATGCCTAAGCGCGACCGCAAGCAAACCGAATTTCGACAAAATATCGAACCTTCTGTTGAATAAGAACACAAGGTTTTGGAAATCACCCCTCATCCAACGGTGATGACGTCTGAAATAAGAAACTGGGTTGGCGGGAGTGGAGTCGGTAAGCGTTATATCGGTCGCGGCAAGCGTGCGAAGGATATTTCCTTCGAGCACGTCGTGGCTTAAAATAAGACCTTCGGGAAATTTTCCGCAGATCATCGATTCGAAAAGAGTGACGTCGATAAGTCCTTTTCCGCAAAACGTGCCGAATCCGAGCAGAGATTGCTTGCGTGAAAAGGATGCGCCCGAATAAACGTCGGCACCGCCCGAGCCCGAAATAAGACGCGAAAATGCGCTTTTGTATGCACTTTTAAGCTCGGTGCGGACGCTCGGCTGAACAATGCCGTAGCCCGAAACGATTTTGCCGTCGACCGTTTGCGGACGGTTTAACGGATGAAGCGCAACCGACAGCAATTCCTTTACACTGCCTACCGAAAGATTCGTGTCGGAATCGAGAGTTACGATATATTTTATATCGCGTATGAAATCGCCGCCGCGGAATTCGCGCTTGTCGCCGTTTACGATATGATAAACGAGCTCGCAAACGGCACCGCGCTTTCTCTCCCATCCGCCGTAGCTCGATTCGCTTTTGTTGAACACTCTTTCGCGGAAGAAAATGCAAAATCGGTCGCCGTGAAGACGGTTGATCTCATCGATCCTACGGTATGCATTTCCGATAATTTCGTTATCGCGCGGCATATAAGGTGTTTCGGCATCGGGAAGGTCGGCAAGCAGACAGAAATAAATATTCTCGTCGGGGTTCATATAGCGGAATTTAACCAGTGAATCAAAGACCCGTTCGTCGTTCTTTTCTCCGGTGATAAGTGCCGCAACCGTAACCAGCGTTTTTGCGTCGTCGGGAACCGAATCCAATTCGATGCGAGGCACCGAAGGGTTTTGCATAATGCGTGAAACCAAAATATCCGCAATCGAGCCCGAAGCTATACCGAAAGGGATCAGGAGAAGACAGGTTGTCCACCCTATAAGCGAAAATGAAAGCAACGAAAGCGCAGAGAACACAACGACGGCGCTTACAAGCCAAAAAACGATATATTTCACGTCGGGCGTAAAAAGCAGATTTCCAAGCAGACATCCTTGCTTTTTTGCCGTTTCGGTAAGCCGCTTTGCCGTTTGAGATTCGTTTTCTCTTTTCCTTTTTGCAATAGCGGAAACCGCCCTGCGGTAGCGGACTTTCGTTTCGGATGAAAAGCTTTCGTATTTCGGCTCGAAGGACGAAATGATTTTTTCGGGTGCCCATACGCGCGGAAGAATATCGCTGTATTCGGGATCGGAAACCGAATTTAACAGCTTGACCGCATTGGGAAGTATATCGGTTCCGGAATTCGATTCGAGCGATTCACCTATTTTAATTATCGCGCACGCGCATATGATCTCGCGTATCGATTCGAGCGCAAAATATCCGAATTCCTCGTTTTCGTTAGCTATGCGCGAAGCTATGCTTTTCGGTGAAGGCGAAAAATCGTAATCCTCGCAGCAGGAAAAAAGCAAATCGAAGATCGGCTTGTCCGAAAGTGCTTTTTTGTTTTTCATCAAGGCGTGGTATCGGCGGTCGATGAGATAAAAATTATCGTATATCCAATCGGAAACGTTTGGCTCGTCAAGATGTTTTTTTACCGAACGGTAGCTCTTTTTCAACCGTGTGATCATTCCGTTTTGCATATTAACTCCCGAATTTACCTGAATTTTACTGTTATTATCGGCATTTTCGGTCTTTTTATTCGGTATAAAGATTATTGTTTTGTCGCAATACTAATAAAAAACGATTCGGAGCGCATTTTATGATTTTCAGCAATAACGAAGAAGTATCGGCAACTCGAGAAACAGGAGATGAAGAAGCAGCGGAACGCCACGATGCGAGCGTAACGACAAGCTCGGAGGGGATATGTATCCATTCAATGGTAATAGCAGGGCAGATCGAGGGGCATTTTTCGGCATCGCCCCAAAGTAAATCGACAAAATACGAGCAGTGCATCCCAACGCTTGTGGCTGTTGAGGAAAACGACGGGATCGATGGGCTTTTACTTCTTTTAAATACCATCGGGGGCGATATCGAGGCGGGACTTGCAATTGCAGAGCTGATTTCGGGAATGACCAAGCCGACGGTTTCTATCGTCCTTGGCGGCGGACATTCTATCGGCGTACCGTTGGCGGTTTCAGCGAAAAGATCCTTTATCGTCCCGAGCGCAACGATGACTATACACCCCGTAAGATTGAACGGCTTGGTGATCGGGGTTCCGCAGACCTTTGCGAATCTTTCGAAAATGCAGGAGAGGATAATCGAATTCATCGTGCGCAATTCGCGTGTTGACGGTAATACGGTTCGAAGACTTATGACGGCTACCGACGATATGACGACCGACATCGGTACGGTCATCGACGGGCGCGAGGCAGTTGATTACGGTATCATCGACAAGGTCGGCGGTTTGGGTGATGCGGTGCGTGAATTGAAGGAAATGATACGCAAATTCAAGGGGATTGTTTGAACAAAATGTTAATGCCGTGTTGACAATTAATGCTTTTGGGGCTATAATTAATTTGATTAAGCAAAGGATGGTACAAGCAATGGAAAAAACGATTATGATGCCGAAATCGCTTACCGAAGAAAAGCTTTTCGTGTTTACCGGTAACGATTTTAATTCGTACGACGTCAAAAGCTTTATGACGGTCGGCAGAAGCACGGAAAAGCAAAAAGCGGATATAGATATTCGTGCAAAATTCGTTTCCCGTGCACACGGTGAAATCTATCGCGATGCGTCGGGTGTTTTTTACGTTGACGTCAACAGCACCAACGGCACCTATGTAAACGGCTCCAAGCTTCCTCCGAAAACAAAATATTACCTTAAAGACGGCGACGTGCTTCATATCTTTAACGACGATAAAAAAGCCGCTACCGAATTTGTTTGTATTATATTTTCCTCGAATTTCCCCTGCGACAGCGAAATCGGAAGGATCGAGATCGACAACAGCATGGCAGAGATAAACATCGGCAGAGGCGTTGGCAGGGATGCGGTCTTGCAGGATCGCACGGTTTCTTCCAATCACGCTTCGTTCTTCTCTGCAAAGCTCGGTTGGGCAGTTGTTGACCACAACAGCTTAAACGGCGTTTATATCAACAACGTCCGTATCTCGCATCCTTCGTATCTTTCGTTTGGCGACTGCGTGCGTATCGGCACAACTCATTTTATTTACGACGGAAAGAGATTCCTTTATCAGAAGGTAAATACCGCACTTGCTTCTTTGGCGGAAGCGGCACCCGTCACCTTGGATATTCATATTGAGCACAGAAGCGTATGGCAGCGTGCAAGAAAGCTCATGCTTCTTCAAAACATCAACATGACTATCAAATCCGGAGAAATGGTGCTGATACTTGGCGGCTCGGGTGCAGGCAAGACCACCTTTATGAACGCCGTTATGGGCTATGAAAAGGCGGAAGGCAAGATAATGCACGGCGATACCGACATTTACGAGGATTTCGAATCGATGAAGTATAAGATCGGTTTTGTGCCTCAGCAGGATCTTATCCGTACAAGCGACAGCGTTTACGATACGTTGAGCAACGCCGCTGAAATGAAAATGCCCCAAAGCACCTCCAAGGAAGAGCGCGCCGCAAGAATCGAAAAGGTTTTGGAGACCTTGGGTCTGCAAAGAGAGCGAAACAGCCTGGTTTCGAAGCTTTCGGGCGGTCAGAAAAAGCGTTTGTCGATTGCCGTTGAATATATCGCAAACCCCAGCCTCTTCTTCCTCGACGAGCCCGATTCGGGCCTTGACGGTATTATGTCGAAGAGCCTTATGCAAAATCTCCGCAATATCGCCGATGAGGGTAAGATAGTTATGGTCATCTCTCACGCGCCCGACAGAGCCTCTGAGCTTTTCAACAAGGTTGTCGTTTTGGCAAAGAGCGTTCAGGACAACTGCGGACACCTTGCGTTCTTCGGTAGTATTGAGGAGGCAAAGGACTTCTTCGATACCGATTCGCTCGAGGGAGTTGTAAAGCGTATTAACCGCGCAGACGAGGGCGGCGACGGATTGTCCGACTTCTATATTCAAAAATACAGCGAAAGAATGGCTAAATAAAGGAGGTTTTAACCGTGAACGGCGCTTCAAGAGCAACACAAATACGTATTTATATCGGAAAATGCTTCCGAGTTTTCATTAACGATAAGGGCTTTAAGACCTTTATCAGCGCCGCGATAATCACATTGCTTATTTCAATGGTTACCGGCGATAAAATGTTTCTTGAATATAACGAATCAAGAAACGGCGCATTCGCTTTGGTTTGTGCTTGTATCTGGATCGGTATCTTTAACTCGATCCAATCGATATGCAAGGAACGCGATATTATAAAGCGTGAGCACAGATCGGGCTTGCACATCTCCTCCTACATAACCTCGCACATGGTTTTCGAGCTTGTGCTTAGCTTTGTCGAGGCGATCATCGTTACCGCAATAACCTGCGTTGCGAACCTCGATGCATTCCCCGGAAGCGGCGTATTGTTGCCTGCCTTCTTGGAAATGTTCTTCACCTTCTTCTTTATCATATTCAGCTCCGATGCGCTCGGCTTGATGGTATCCTCGATAGTAAAGACCCCCAACACCGCAATGACGGTTATGCCCTTCGTTCTTATAATCCAGCTTGCAATGTCGGGTATGATTTTCGAGCTTGAGGGCTTTACCGACGTAATTTCAAACATAACCATCGGCAAATGGGGCTTAAACGCCGTTTGTGTTACCGCCAACGTAAACGATATGGCAGGCGCGGCACTTTTCCCGCATCTTGCAGAAAATTACGAATTCACTGTCGGTCACCTTTTGGGGCTCTGGGGCTTGCTTATCGGCTTCGCCGTACTCTACGGCGCCATCGCAATCGTCGCCCTTAAGTTCGTCGATAAGGATAAAAGATAAAACAAAAAAGACGGGAATTTCCCGTCTTTTTTGTTTTGCGAAAGAACGACTAAAAGTAGTGTAAGTAGGGGTAAAAACGACCAAAAGTAGCGTGTATCATCTGTTTGACAAATTGAAATTTGTCAAATTCATTTTCTACATAAACAATGTAAAATTGTTCCGTCTTCTGGTTTGTATATGTTTCCTTTTTCGCAAAGGATTACATTCAAACCTGCTTGGCTTGCAAACTTCGTCAAATCAGCCGCCTCAAAGGCTTCCCAGTA
>JAFZDO010000007.1 GCA_017561145.1 Clostridia bacterium
AAAACACTGACGAAAGGAGGCGTTTTTGATGGATGACCGCGCGATAATCGAAGCATTTTTCAAAAGAAACGAGGATGCTGTCGCAGTTACGCAAAGCAAATACGGCGGTCTTATGTTTTCTGTTGCTTACAACCTTTTGAAAAACGAAGAGGACGCAAACGAATGCGTAAACGACGCTTTGCTTTCGGCGTGGAATTCCATTCCGCCTAACGACCCGAGGCACTTTTCCGCATATCTGATTACACTCGTAAGACGCAGGGCGTTTGACAGTCTTGACCGACGTACTGCGGCAAAGAGGATTGTAGATACCGAGGTGAGCGACGAATTTTTGGAAATGATACCTTCGAAATACGATACCGAAGGCGATGCCGAGCTTGAACGCATAAACGGCATAATTAACGATTTTTTGCGTAATTGCAAGGAGAAAGACCGCCGTTTGTTCATTTTACGGTATTTTTGCTCGGAATCTTTAAAGGACGCTTCGAACAAGGTCGGTTTAAGCGAATCCGCCGCAAAAAGCAAATTGATGCGGATGCGAAAAGCCTTGAAGAAAATTTTGGAAGAGGAGGATGTTTTCATATGAAGGACAACAGATGGCTCGAGATAGACGGCGATATGCTTGAGGATGCGTTGAACACGCGTAAAACAAACGGTTTTCACATCCGCAGGATATTGATCGCATCGGTTGCGGCGGTTTTATCGGTTTGCACGTTGATGGCGGTAATTATTCCGAATTTGGCAGATACACCGTTGGGCGAAAGCTCTGTTAACGAATCAACCACGGTATCCAATCCGATCAACATCGCCGATATAATAAGCAACTACAAAGGTCCCGTTGCCGAATGGAACGGTGGAACAGGCTTGAAATTGATCGCTTTGAGCGGAGAGAGAAATTATTCGGTCGGCGGCGCGATGACAAACGGCAATGCAGACGCTAACAAAAGCATCAATATAACTCTTTCGGCATTGCCTAACGTTAAGCTTGAACGCTATACTACAGG
The DNA here is from genome assembly GCA_017561145.1 of Clostridia bacterium. Taxonomy (GTDB): domain Bacteria; phylum Bacillota; class Clostridia; order Oscillospirales; family CAG-382; genus Coliplasma. The sequence goes on from JAFZDO010000007.1 coordinate 1,002, forward strand.
CAAATATATCGATATGACCGGCAACGGAATTGGCAGATATGATTGGTATCAAGAGTCAACAGGTATCTATCGAGATATTATCACGGGTGAATTTTTCAGTCTATCCGATGAGGTGCGTTTTGCGCTTATCGGCGACGGATATGATAATCTCTGCAAAGAATATCTGCTTGAGATGGCTTGCTTGTTTGGTTTTTGCAGGTTTTATGAGGATGACGTCAAGCACGAAGAGATCTACTTTGAAATGGTGCGCGGCGCAATCACTTATGAGGAAGCGATAACACATTTCGAAAGCATTCCCAAGAACTTCGGATTTACCGACGAGCAAGCAGAATATCTTTTACGCTATTTTAAAGGTGAGGAGCTCAATGTCGGCAAAAAGCTATTCCCGAACAGTATTGACGATCAAAATGCTTTTAACGGCTACGCATTGCAGGTCTACCACGCTGTTCTCAGCCGCCGTTGCGGCAACGTGAAAATCGTGGAATTCGGCTCTCACGGATCAAAATGTCTATTCACAAGAGAGCACCACCGACCAGACGGTTCGGGCGCTTTCGAATGCGATCTCGGAATATACGACCGCGAAGCAAAGGAAGCAACATTGATTTCGATCGAAGGATCCAATAACGAGGTTTTGGCTTCGATCGATTGGTTCGGTATGCAATATACGGTCAGCAACGATTATACTATGCTTGCCTATATCGACGCTCGCGACGGTTCGCTTCGCTTGATCGATTTAACTACCGGAAAGCACACGGCGGCTTACTTTAAAAAAGAGGATAATAATAACCTTGAGAGCTTCGAAAACAGCCCTGAATCGGCATTTGACGATACCGAGGATATAACGCTTACCCTCGAAGAAGAGATCGATAACGGAGATGATTTTGACAGCTTCGTTGAAGCTGAGATAGGCGCTATCGGAAGGATCAATTTTTCGCCCAACGGCAAATATGCATACTGCAAGCTTCGGAGCAAAGACGATACTTGGATATTCGTTGATACAAGCAGCTTTGAAAGCGGATCGATAAGCGGCAAATTCGTTAAATTTGTCGCAGGCGGTGACGCCGTTATTATGCAGAGTAAAAACGGTTTTAGCATTTACGACGTGGCGACAAGAACCGATATTACCGACCACCACGGAGTTTTATTTACACTCGCAGATCATGAAACACACGCTTTTTTTGAAATCAACGGCAGAATCGTACGAAAGAACCTGTTAAACGGAGATGAAACGGTTATTGCAAGCGAATATGATGCTTTTATCACCGATAAAAATTCGGGTTGCATTTACGTCTTTACAAAGTCGGACAGAACGGTGCGCGGATATTCCGCAAGAGACGGCGAATGCAAATACTCGGCAGCCGTCGGTGAAGGCTTTGTAAGCGATGCGCCCGACAACGCAATATTCAACCTTTTGCTCGATCAGATTGAAACAACGCTTTTGATATCCTATTACACTCCCCTCTCGCTTGAATTTGACGAGAGCAAATTCGTTTCAATGAAGGGCAATAATTGGGACATCGGCGGCGATATTTCAAGCATTCCCCATTATGCTTATATCTATCTTCGCAGTATCAAATACAACGGTAAATATTTAGATTGCTATGACTCCGACGACGTTAACGGCGAAGTACGAAACATTGAATTTCTCGGCAAATGCCTGATGCTTGAGGATCTTTTGAGATTTGCAGAGAACGATATGATAGTAGATCTTAACGAATTGATCGAAATAGGTCATTTGTTTGCCGAAAGGATCGAGACGTATATCGAAATAGATTCGATGAACCGCGTTAAGGTTATGCCCGAATCACTTATCGAAATTTTCGGCTATGAGCTTAACACGGGTGAACATTTCTTTTCAAACGTTTACCGCCCTGCTACGATCGAATATTCGGTCGAAAACGGCAGAGCATATATGCGAAAAATGGTTGAAACAAACGTAAAAACGCTGTCCAACAATGCAGACAGCGCGGAAATAAACGCGTTTATCGAGGAAATGACCAAAGTGCTTGAAGACGGTTATAAATCCTATCTTATCGAGGGATATTACCGTATGAAATACGAAATCAAGCTTGAAATACGCGACCGTATTATTTCGGAATATAACAAACGGTTTTAAAAGAGAAAACAGACGAAAAACGCAACCGAAAAACAAAAAGCTACGTTATTTAAAAAACGTAGCTTTTTATTTGCGTTTTACCTATTCTCTACTTTGCTACCGCCCCATTCAACGACGGTAAAGCCGTTTCTTTCGGTAGGTTGGAGTGCTTGCGGTTCAATATCGATTTCGGTTTCGGACGGGTAATACGTCATAAATACTCTTAAAAGGGTATCGGGTGTCGGTGTTACCTTCAATACCGCGCTTTCTGTATATGCTTCGGTTTGGAAGGAGATGACGTTATAAGCGTTGTTTTGCATCAAGGGAAGCCAATAGATTATAAATTCGTTCGCTTCACGCTCATTTAGTCCAAGCGAGGAAAGAGCCTGCTCCAAAAAGCTTGCGGTGTCTTCACCCTTGACGCAAAAGCCCTTTGAAAAATCCCATTCCGCATAGTTAATGCCTTCCCAATAAAGCGCGTAATAGCTTTTTCCGTCGGGGAAAGTAAGCGTTCCGTCGGGTTGAGCGATAAAATCGCTCCAGCCGTTTTGATCATATTCGGGATAAGTGCAGGTAAGATTACCGTTAAGCAAAAGCTCGGCACTGCAAAGGGTTTCAATTTCGGGATAGAAATAGATTATCGGCTTATAGCAAAGCATTAACGGAAGAACCTTTTCGGCATATATACGGGTCGGATAGATTCCGTTTGCCGCCTTATATTTGGTGAACGTTACCTCGATTTCGGCATCAACCTCCCATTCACCGAAGCTGTCGGTTACGATATCGACCTTTTCGCCGTATTCGTTTTTAAAGCGCACGTTGCCCGGCTCTATTTGAAGAATATTGGGTTCGATCTTTTCGATTATCTTTCCGTAAATATCTCCGTTTTCTACGGTTATAAGATCATCTTGATCCTTTATATCCTCAACGCTTTCAATAGTGCTGTTATTTTGAGGATCTTGATCCTTTATATCCTCAACGCTTTCAGTAGTGCTGATATTTTGAACATCTTGTTCGTTTTCCTCACATCCGAAAAAGGTAAGGCAGAGCGCAAGCAGTGTTAAAAGACTTATGATTCTTTTCATATTTATCTCCTATTTAACGTCTGTTAGCGTACCCATAAATATCGGCATATTGTTAGCATTATCGATTATCATATAAACGAACGGGCGGTCGAGGGTTATCTCCCATTCGTACATCGGCGCACATTCATCCCACATTTCTACCTTGGTGACCGCGCCCGCCTTTGTGCCGAGCTCGTCGACCTGAATAAAGGTCTTGTGAAGCACGTCGCCGATAAAGATATTACCGTGAGTGCTTATTGCCATATCGGTAAAATCGGCTTTCTCGCCGTCAAAGGCGGTCGGCATACCGAGCGATTTCAAAACGCCGTTCATCGAAAGCTCGTATTCATAGCTGAATTTCGGCATTACTGCGTATCCGCCCTTGTTTTGCACGTTATTGAGCGCAGATTCGATATATTCGGGCGTAAGCGAATCGATATAACCGTAAATATCGTTCTCGTTGGGAATAAGCGCAACGAAGGAATACTTTTTGTCCTTGTAATGCTTCATAAAGCCCTTTGCGTTTTCGGTTTCGATATAATAGGACTCCTCGGAATGCATCATATCGACCTTTTTGGTTTCGGCGGAAATATTTGTAAAATCACGCTTTATGATATCCGAAAGCAAATATTGCTTTTCCCATTCTGCATCGAAGCAGAGCGCGTTTATAAGGTACATTACGGTGTCGCCCGAGATACCGTCGACGATCTTATCGATCATCCCGTCGGTATTGGTTTTTACCCAATCGTTGATGTCGGTTACGGTTTGAGAATCGCCGAAATTCTTTTTAAATATCTGCGCGCCGTAATAATCTTTATTCTTCTTGAGGAAGGCTTCGTTTACGGTCAAACGGTCTGCCTCATCGCGGAACCAAATTGAATTCGCGATATGCATTTTGTATTTATCGTCCGTAGGAAGCAAGGAAACGTAGTTATTCAGATAGAGGTTCAGTTCTTCGACGGTCATATCGCCGCAAAGAAGCTTTTCAATTTCGGATTTAGTTTGTCCCTTTGCGCCGTTTGCGGTCATCGCAAGTGCAAGTTCGATCGAAAGCGGCGAGATAAGAAGATCTTTGTTTTTGCTTTCCTTGCTCATCGCCTTAAAAAGGTCGACAGAAAGGCGAAGCTGTTGATATTTGGGATCTTGATTTTCTATTTGTGCGTATTCGGGAACTATATATCCGTCTTCCGTAAGTGAAAAATCGGCTGTTGCTATGCCCTTTTTGGTTTCGTTTTCGGATATATGGATATAGCATTCGGTCATCAAGCGGTAGTCGCCAAGCTTGGTAACGTCATAATAATTCGAAACGTTATATTTCTTCGTATGCTCGGATCTCGGCACGAGAACGCGAGCGATTTCGATGAACGCATTCTCTTCCCCATCATCGCAGGACACCCATTTGCCGTCGACGTTTCGTTCAACCCAGAACATTTCGCCGTATATTACCTCGTAATCGGTATCGTTTTTCCAAAGCACATCGAGCGTTACTTTGCCGTTTGCCTCGGTAATCGCTAAGCTTTTAATCGATACGGCGGTCGCGTAGCTTATCTGCATATCCGCCTTTTTATTGTCATTTTCGGGTCGAGATTCGTCCAAGATTTGCGATTCGGACTGATTTTCGGTTGCGGTTTGGCAGGCGGTGAGCAGCATGACCGCGCACAAAAGCATTGCTAAAAGTTTTTTCATAAGGACCTCCTTTAAGAATAAAATCCTATCAAAAAGTTATATTCGCTGTCGGTAAGCACCCATTTTTCGCCGCTGTCTGTGTTTTCAAGCGTGCTTCCGTAAAGCTTATACGATACTTTTTTTCCGTCGGAATAAGTGATAACGATATGCGTGACCTTTACGTCCTCTGTAACAGGCGCGTCGTTAATGGATTCGTCTTCTAAAAAATCCTCGGAGACTTCTACCTCGTATTCGGGATCTTTATCTTCCGAAGCAGACATTTCATACGTAGGTTCTTCTTCGGGAGAAGTGTTGTCGAAATCCTCGAACACATCGGGAGCATCAAGGCTTTTTAAAAATGAAGAAAGCTGATTAAGAGGCTTACCGTATAAGGTGACACTGTGCTCGCCGTTGCCGAGCTTTGCCGAAACCGCAACCGTCGTCGAGTTCCCTCCGACAATGCCATCAGTTGCTCCTTCTGCGTATTCAAAATCCATGCTTTCAGATGCGCCGTTGTTTTGAAAAGGATCGCCGTAGGTGGGGGTTGTTTCGGCAAGCTCCGATCCAAAAATTCTGTCAAGCCTCGGAAACAGAACGATCGCCACCGTAACACAAAGGCAAAGCGATAATGCGCACGCTGTATATACCTTACGCTTCCGCTTTTTTTCTTTTATTCGATTGTCGCTTCGGCGGATTATTTCCGCCTTTATCTGGTTATAATCTCTCATATATCTTCACCGTTATCCGTAAGAATGGTGCGCAATTGATTTTTCGCTCTGTAAAGTAAATTGTCAACCTGTTTTTTGTTCTTTTTCAAAACCTTCGCCGCTTCGTCGTAAGACATATTTTCGAAATATATAAGATATACAATAATGCGCATTTCCTCCGAGAGCGTCGAAAGCGCCTTGTAAAGCTTCTTTTTTTGCTCGTCGAGAATAAGCGAATCCACGGGAGAAACGAGCTCTGATAATTGCTCTCTTGCCTCGTCGAGAGTAATGAATTTTATTGTATTTCTGTGTTTTATGTAATTTTTCGCGCGGCTTTTCGCAAGCATAAACAGATAGGTTTTAAGCGTGACCTTGAAATTATAGCGTTTTTTGTTGACTATAAGGTCGGACATCACATCGATAGCGATATCCTCCGCCGCTTGAAAATCCGAAACGTATCCGTTTATGAAAAAAACTAAGCTGTCAAAATACTCCTTTACTATTTCGTCAAATGCCTCTTCGTCACCATCGAGAAAACGGCGGTAGCTACAAGCACCGTTATCCATTTTAGTTCCTCCGAAGTTAAGGGATCAACACCCTTTCACCTATTATACAACCGAAATTCAAAAAATCCTTATGATTTTTGCAAAAAAGGTGCGTAAAATTTTTTACGCACCGTTTTTTAATCGTTTAACTCTTCAAGAAAGCAACGCTTGCGCGGAGCATTTCATAGATATCGTATTTACTTGCAAGCTCGGTTACAGAGTGCATAGAAAGTATCGGCACGCCGCAGTCGATTACCTCGATGCCGTAATGCGCGATATCCGCCGCAACGGTGCCTGCACCGCCTTGGTCTACCTTGCCGTATTCGCCTACCTGCCATGCAACGCCTGCCTCGTCGAATATACGAGCGACCTTATTAAGGGTTTCGGCAGAAGCATCCGAGCAGCCGCTCTTACCGCGCGAGCCGGTATATTTGCTTATTGCAACACCGCGGTGGAGATAAACCGAGTTAGATGCCTCGTAAGCATCGCCGTAGCAGGGGTCGTAAGCGCCTCCAACGTCTGCGGAAAGGCAGATGCTGTTCTTCTTGCAGGCGAGATAGTTAGCGCCCGTTGCTTCGCAAAGCGCCTTGATGAAATCGGGATAGGTTTCGCTACCCAAGCCGGTAACGCCGTAAGAGCCGATCTCTTCCTTATCGGCAAGCATAACGATAGAGGTATGCTCGGGAATTTCTTCTGCATCGGCAAGAGCGCGGAAGGCGGGATATGCGCAAATTCTGTCGTCGTGACCGAATGCGCAGATAAGCGAGCGGTCAAAGCCGACCTCGCGAGACATCATTGCGGGAACTGCGGTAAGCTCTGCGGTAATAAGGTCACGTTCGGTAATTCCGTATTTTTCGTTGAGGATAGAAAGCACCTTGAGCTTAACGCCGCCGTCGGTATCGAGCGGAAGCGAGCCGTTGATGATATTAAGGCCTTCGCCGGGGATGAATTCGGATGCGCCCTTGCTCATCTGATCCTTGCCGATATGAGGCATAAGGTCGGAAATATAGAAAACGGGATCGTTTTCGTCGGCGCCGATGCTGATATCGATCCTTGTGCCGTCAGCGCGGTAAACAACGCCGTGAAGCTCCAAGGGGATAGCAGTCCACTGATATTTCTTGATACCGCCGTAGTAATGAGTCTTGAAATATGCGATGCCACTGTTTTCATAAAGGGGCTGGGGCTTTAAGTCGAGGCGCGGATTATCGATATGAGATGCAATGATGCGGCAACCCTCGTCGAGAGGCTTTTTGCCGATAACGGCAAACATTACGCTCTTTTCGTGGTTTACATAACCAATTCTATCGCCTGCCTTGAGCTCCTGTCCGAGCGTAAAGGGCTTAAATCCCTTTGCGATCGCCTCGCCCTCGGTATAGTTTACCGCAAGACGTTCGATCTTAGCGTTGTCGATAAAGTGGCGATAATCCTTGATAAAGGCTTCTACCTTTGCCAATTCTGCTTGATCTGCAGGAACCGACCAGCTTCTCTTGTATTCCAATTTTTCGGCTTCTTTTCTTTCCATTTCTTTAATCCTCATCGTTATAATATAATTTTTTATACGTGTTGTAATTACCCGTTACTTTGTTTACATAATTTCTCGTTTCCTCGAAAGGAATCGTTTTAAGAGTTATGCCGTCATCGCTGTATTCCTTATTCGTAAGCCAGCTTGCAACCCTGCCGTGGCCTGCATTGTAGGCGGCAAGTGCGGTTTCCCAATTATCGAATCGGTCATACAAATGACGCAGATAATAGGTGCCATATTTGATATTAGTTTCGGGATCGGTTATTTCGCCCGTGGGCGCTTCCTCATCCAAAAGGCGTGCAAGCCAATCGAGCGTGTCGGGCATCAGCTGCATCAAGCCGATTGCACCGACGTTTGATCTTGCCTCGGGGTCAAAATTACTTTCGGTACGTATGACCGCATATACAAGTGCTTCGGGCACGTCAAACTCGTTTGAATATTTCGCAACGTATTCGGAAAATTCGCGCTGATAAAACAGCTTTTCAATATCATCGATGCACAAAAAGGCAACGGTTGCAAAAATTGCCAGAAGCAACAAAACCACTATCGCTTTTTGCATACCCTACCCCTTCAGCTCCTCCGCAACGGCTCTTGAAGCCTCAAGGAACGCCTCAAACGTCGTATCGTTATAGACGACAGTATCGCTGTGTTCGATGAGAAAATCGTTTGACGGCTGATTTGAGAGGCGTGAGAGTGCCTGCTCTTCGCTTATTCCGTCGCGCGCGATTATTCGCGCCAAACAAAATTCATCACTTGCGACGACCGACACGATATGCTCGCATATTTGGTCTATTCCGCTTTCAAAAAGCGTGGGTGCATCGAGCAATACTATCGCATCGTCGGGCAGAGTGCTTAAGATTCTGTCGATCTCGATCCTTATGTGCTTATGTGTCACGGAGTTTAAGAGGTCAAGCTTTTCCCTATCCGAAAAAACGACCCTTGCAAGCTCTTTGCGGTTGAGGAAGCCACCGCTGATAAATTCGTTTCCAAAGCTTTCGCCGATTTCCTTTAAGCACTCGGTCGGCTTTGAAACAAGCTCCTTATAAACGGTGTCGCAATCGATAACGGTCAATCCGCAATCCTTTGCGACCGAGCAAAAGCTGCTTTTTCCGCTTCCGCTTCTTCCGCATAATCCGATCAGTCGCATTTACCCAAAACCTCCAAAAGCTTTTCCTTCGGGAAGGAGCCTTGGCGCAATATCTTCGGTGTTTCGCCTACCATTGAAACGATAGTCGATTCAAGCCCAAGCTCACATTCGCCGCCGTCGAGAATGATATCCGCGATGTCCTTGACCGAATCGAGCCCGTTTGCATCGGTCGCGCTTTTTTCGCCCGAAATATTCGCACTCGTTGCCGCTATCGGGCCATTGAACGATTTTGATATCTCGATGAAATTATTGTTCGACGGAAAGCGCAAGCCGACCGTTTCGCCGCCCGATACGGCTATCGACGGAACGGCGCTTTTCCTTTTAACGACCAAGGTAAGCGGTCCTGGTGTGAAGCGCTTGATAAGCTCACGCGCGCGGTCGTCAAGGACAGCGACGCTTTCTGCCATTTCGATACCGTTGATATGCATTAACAGCGGTTTATCGTAAGGGCGTTGCTTTTTATCGTAAAGCGACTTTATTGCGTTTTCGTTAAATGCATCGACACCGATGCCGTAAACCGTTTCGGTCGGGAAAACTGCAAGTGAGCCTTCCTTTAACGCTTTTGCGATTTCGGATATTGCATTTTTATCGACGTTAGATTCGTTTGAAAATAAGATTTTTGCGGACATTTATCTCACCTCGGCATAATTGTATCACATATATTTCCTTTTTTCCACAGTTTAAGGAAAAAAACTATTGAATAAGGCTCGTTTGTTTGATATAATACTTAAGAATAATGATTTTTGGAGTATAATTATGCCTATTAAGATCCCAATGGCTCTTCCTGCGGCAGAGGCTTTGATAAAAGAAAATATTTTCGTTATGGACGAAGCACGCGCGATAAGACAGGACATCCGTCCGCTTAAGATCGCCATAATGAACCTTATGCCCACGAAGATCGTTACCGAAACACAATTTTTGCGTTTGCTTTCAAATACTCCGTTGCAGTTGGATATCACTCTGCTCAACGCCGCATCGCACGTTTCAAAAAACACGTCCGAGGAGCATCTTGCGACCTTTTACAAGACCTTTGACGAGGTCAAGCACGAAAAGTTTGACGGACTTATCGTAACCGGCGCACCCGTTGAGCTTCTTGAATTCGAAGACGTTGATTATTGGGATGAGCTTTGCGAAATGGTCGCTTGGGCGAAGAAAAATGTTTATTCCACAATGTACGTTTGCTGGGGCGCTTATGCAGGTCTTTATATCAATCACGGCATTGAAAAGATCGCGCTTGATAAAAAGGTTTCGGGCGTTTTCAGACACGAAACGCTTGTTCCCGAATACCCTCTCGTTCGCGGCTTTAACAAGCAATTCTCTGCCCCCCATTCCCGTTATTCGGGCGTTAAGCGCGAGGATATCGAAAAGGTTGACGACCTTCTTATCCTTGCCGAATCGGATGAAGCGGGCGTTTATCTTGTTGCAAACAAGAACGGACGTGAATTTTTCGTTACGGGACATTGTGAATACGATTTTGATACCTTGCGTAACGAATATGAACGCGACGTCAAAAAGGGCATCAACCCCGAAATACCCAAGCATTACTTCCCCGATGACGACCCCACAAAGACCCCCGTTTCGACCTGGCGCGCACACGCTCATTTGCTTTATGCAAACTGGCTTAACTATTACGTTTACCAGAACACTCCTTACGATCTTAACGAAATGCTTTAAAATTAAAAGCCACCGATCGGTGGCTTTTTTGTTTTATTTACTGTATTCCGTGCCCAAAAGTGCTGCGCCGATTATACCGCCGTCGCCGTTAAGCGAGGTGGTAACAACACGGCTTTTTGACGTTACTCTGTGGGGAGCGATAAGCTCGAGCAACGCCGAACCTTGGTTTGAGATACCGCCTGCGATGACGATGGTTTCGGGCGAGAAGATATGCGTTAAGCAATCAACACCTATTGCAAGGTTACGTCCGTATTCATCGAGAACCTTCGCGGCGATTTCACAGCCCTGCTCCTTTGCATCGAACGCAGTCTTGCCGTTTATACCGTCCTTTGCAATATGTGCAAGTATGCTGTTCGGATTTTCGGACACTGCTTTTTCGACCGATTCGATAAGCGCGGTTGCCGATACGTAGCGTTCAAGACAGCCGTGAAGGCCGCATTCGCATTCGGGGCCGTTGCGGTCGATAGTGAAATGACCGAGCTCGCCTGCACGGTTATTACGTCCGCGCATAATGCGGTTATCCATAATTACCGCACCGCCGACACCCGTGCCGAGCGTGATTATAAGGGTATCTACACAGCCCTTACATTCGCCTGCGGCTCTTTCGCCGATAAGGGCGCAGGTACCGTCGTTATCGATGAAAACGGGGATACCGAAGGCGTCGTGAAGCTTTTGAACTACGGGCTCGTTACGGAACGGCAGATTGCCGGCGGTTACGACAAGACCCTTTTTGGGGTCTATACCGCCTGCAGAGCCGACACCGATAGATTCGATTTCGTACTTTTCGATAAATTCGCGGCAATGCTCGATAAGATTACTCATTATCTCCTCGGAGGTGGCATTTTCACCCGTTGGGAAACGAAGCTTTTCGGTAAGCTTGAAATCCGAATCGAGCGCCGCTATTTTAACACTTGTGCCGCCAATGTCGACACCTAATCTGTATTTCATATTCTGATACCTTTTACAAATACGGCTTTGATATTCAGCTCGCTGTCGCAAACGATAATGTCTGCTTGCTTGCCGACCTCGATCGTACCGGTGATAGAATCGACCGACAATGCTTTTGCAGGGTTAAGTGATGCCATAAGCGAAATATCGCTTATGGGAATACCCATTTTAAGCAGATTCTTCGCGCCTGCGAGCATCGAAACACAGCTTCCCGCAATTCTGCCGTCGGCATTACGGCAAACGCCGTTCTTTACGGTGCGTTTTCTGCCGTCGATGACAAATTCGCCGTCACCCAAGCCCGACATAAATCCCGTATCGCTTATGAGCGTGATATTTTCGGCGCCCTTTAAGCGATAGACCATTTTGATAGTTGCTTCATCGAGATGGACAAGGTCGCATATCATTTCACAATTTACACGGTCATCGGTAAGTACGGCACCCAGAACACCGGTTTCACGGTGCGACAGAGGGCGCATTGCATTAAACACGTGGGTCGCACGCGTAGCTCCTGCATTTATTGCATCGATAGACTCCGAATAGGTCGCATCGGTATGGCCGAGCGAGATATTTACGCCGTTTTCGGTGGCAATCTTTACCACGTCCAACGCATTTTCGCGTTCGGGTGCAAGAGTCATTATTTTAAGCATACCCTTTCCCTCGTCGGCAAAAAGCTTTGCGGTTTCGGGGTTACACTCGATATCGGGCGGGTTCATAACACCCGTTCTGACCTTTGAAACAAACGGGCCTTCGAGATTGATGCCGAGCACGCTTGCACCGACTGTTTCGCGTTCTGCTTCGCGCAGAATATTCTTTTCCGCCGCTACGATGCGGTCGGGCGTCATTGCGCGCACAGTTGCGGCAAAGCCGGTAACGCCCTCGCTTGCGAGCCATTGGCGCGCTTTTGTGAAATCCTCGTCGGGAGACGCGAATTCAACCCCTACACAGCCGTGGATGTGAATATCGATAAAGCCGGGGATAACAAGCAAGCCGCTTGCGTCAAACTCGTTTCTGTCCGAAAGGTCGTGACTGATTTCGGTTATCGTGCCCTGCTCGATCCTTATATCGGCTTGCTCGATTGCTTGAGTCGAGCCGAGAAGAACGTTGCCGTTTTTGATTATCATTAAAAATTACTTCCCTTCGATATCGCGGATCATACGCTGAAGATTTTCGGTACCGATGGTAACGCCTTCCATACAAGGCTCCATACCTTCGAATTCAAGGCTTACGTATCCGTCGTAGCCCGAGGCACGGATCGCGTTAAGAATTTGGAAGGTGGGAACGTTACCGTGACCGAAAACGGTTGCTCGGCGATAGTTGCCGCCGCGCGAGAGGTTATAGCCTCTGCCGGGGTTATACATCATACCCGAACGGGTGAAGCAGTCCTTTGCGTGGACGTGGACGATAAGCTCCATAAGGCGGGAAACAGAGGTGAAGCAATCCTCGTCGACACCGCCGAAATTGCCGATGTCGCAAAGGAAGCCGTAGTTTTTGTTGTTAACCGCGTTGAAAAGCTCGACCATTCTGTTGGAATCCTGCATAAGTCTTCCGTGGTTTTCCGAGCAGGTCATAACGCCCTTTGATTTAGCGTAATCGGCAACCTTGGAAATTACGGGAGCGACAGCTTCGATAACGTTCTGATAAGTCTTTACGCCTTCATATTCGGGATAGTAGCTCCAAGTAATATCGTGGCGGAGAAGCGGAATGCCGCATTCGGAAGCGATATCGATATGCTTGCAGATACGCTCTACCTCCTGTTCGGGATCCTTTACAAAGAAGTTTGCGCCCGTGGTGTAAATGGGCACCTCGAGTCCGACCTCCTTTGCGTGTGCGGTAAGCGCAAGTGCGTGCTCACGCGGGGTGCTTCCGTCGGGAGTGGTATCGTCAAGCACGAATTCCACGCCGTCACAGCCAAGCTCTTTGGTCTTGTCGATAGCATCAAAGCGGGTGAAGCTGCCGTCGGCATAAAGACGATGGTAGCTATACGTACTGATACAGCTTTTCATTATTATTCTCCTATAACGATTTCTTTGCCCTGCTCTGCGGAATCATAGATCGCCTGAAGCATTCTTTGCATATTTACTGCCTGCTCGATAGGATATTTGGTGTTGTAGTTCTTGTTAAGAACGCAATCTGCGAAGTGTTCGATCTCGAGTTGAAATTTATCGTTGGAATTCTTTACGGTAACGCTGTCGGTGGAAAGGAAGCCGTTTCTTTCGCCGTAGATGGTGAGAGGCTCGACCGATGCGCCTGCCTTCGAACCGAAGATAAAGGTTTCGCTCTTTTCGGGACCGTTGATCGCCCAGCTTGCTTCAAATACCATTGTTGCGCCGTTTTCAAAATGGATAGTACCTGCGCCCGAATCTTCACAGTCGAACTGGTTGTCGGGACAGGGTGTGCCCTTCCATCTGCTGATGCCCTTGGTTTGGTAATCGCCGATCTTATAGAAAACGTTTGCCGAAACACGGGTAGGCTTGGGGTTACCCATCAAGTACCAAGCGGCATCGATACGGTGAACTCCGATATCGATGATAGGTCCGCCGCCCGAGGTCTTTTTATCGTGGAACCAGCCCGAGGGGGTGCCGCGACGACGGATATAGCTTGTCTTTGCATAATAAACGTCGCCAAGCTCGCCGCTGTCGTACATATCGCGGAGATACATATTTTCATAACCGAAGCGCGAAGGAACCGCAAGGAAGAAGATGATATTGTTTTCTTTAACAGCCTTTTCCATTTTAAGAGCATCGTCAAGACTCATCGCGAGGGGCTTTTCACACATAACGTGCTTGCCTGCATTTGCAGCTGCGATAAGACAGGGTGCGTGCGCATTGTTCCAGGTACAGATATCTACTGCATCGATATCAGCCTTTTCAAGCATTTCCTCGATAGAGGGATAAACCTCGGGAATGCCGTATTCCTCGGCAACTCTCTTTGCACGATCAAAATCGATATCACAGATTGCCTGAGGTACGCAATTATAGCACTTTTTATAAGCAGGAAGATGTCCGTGCTTTGCAATATTACCTGCGCCAACGACGCCTATTTTAAGTTTTTCCATAATAATCTCCTTATTAATGATTTATATATTTGGTATAGCACAAACTGTTATAAAAGTCAATTGAATATGTTCGTTTTGTTAACATTTTAATGTAATACTTGACTTTTTCAGCCTATTATGTTAGACTTTCATCATCAAAACAAGGAGGTTTTATAATGAACTATAACCTTGATTTAAACAGAAGACCGCTTAACGAGGTGGTTTGCAAGCACGGCTCGTCGAAGCTCTTTTTAAGCGCGATAGTTATTTCGATCATTTACGTTGCTTTAAATCTGCTTTATTCGATTTTTACGACAGTTACTTCCTTCAACTCGACGATTCCGTTCGTTGATCTAAGCGAATATTTTGATGAAGAATACTATATTATCTTAATCGCAACCTCATTGATCGCGGTCGTTAATTCGATCCTTTCATTCATTCAGTACGGCTATCTTTATTCGGCATATTCCTTTTTCAGAGGAAGATCGACCAACGGTAACGCACTTAAATCCTTTACCAAGGTCTTTCTTGCGCAATTGATAATAACTATCGTCGAGTTGCCTATCATTACTATCGGCACTATTGCAACGATGGATGATTCATATGGCATTCCCGGTATTAAAGAAGCTTTTATTGTAATCATGGCTATTATTCTTATCCCTGTTATTGCCGGCGTCGTCGTTATGAGCATCTTCCAATACAAGGGTATCAAAAAGTCGGTCGATCACGCTATGGCGGCCTATGACAACCGAAACAGCGGTAAGCTTAGCATCTTCGTTTTGGTTTTTACATTTATTGCACTTGCGGGCGTCGGAATTAATATTATGTCGACGTTGCTCAACTTTGCCGTAATGCCGCATTTTGGCGCATACGTTGTGATTTCAAACTTAGTAAATCTTATTGTTAGGGTTTTGATGATTGTCTCGATGATAATGTTCATTATGCTTATGTTCAGATTTAAGAACGATATGGAAATCGCAAGGCAGGAATGGTATATTATCGAACAGCAAAAAGCGGAGATCCGCGCACGAGAATACGCCGCTAAGCAGGCGCAGGCAAGCAATTCCTTCGACAACACGCAAATATAGGAGATTTTATGAACAAAGTTGAACCCACACCTATTTTAGACACGCTTAAGAGATACGGCTCCTCGAGATTGTTTCTTACAGCGATGGTGTTATTGCTTCTCGGCGCATTTTTAAAATACGGTTATGAAATATTCGTATCGATAAAATGGATAACCGTTAATCCTTCTGCCGACATTGCCGCCGCGATAGTGACCTTATCAGCCGCAATAGTTGCATTGGTCTTTGCAATTCTTGTATTTTACGGTTTATTCTCTACATACCGTTATTATTGCGAAAAGACCGACACGGGAAGCAAGCTTATATTTGCGATAAGGATGCTGGGGCTTTCGTATATCGCCGAATGCGCATTTTTCGTCGCAGAGTTATTCACCGTAGGCGGCGACGATTCGTCGCTTACCGTCGGAATTATAATGCTTGTTGGTCTTTTCTTCCTTTACGCAGTATTTTACCGCGGAATTAAGATAACCTCCGAATTCGAAGAGCATGCTGCGGCGAACAGTCCGAGAGGTCGTATAAGCGGTGCCGTTATTGCGATTCTGCTTGCGGTTATAATAATTTATCTTGCGATTATTGCAGTTCAGTTGTTTATCGGCGGACGGGCGCTCTTTTTACCGTCGTCCGATGCCGAGGCTCAGGCGCAACAGATATCCGACGTTATTGTTAATCTTATCAATTTATTCATCCTTGCGCCTACTATGTTAAGCTGTGTTTATTTCCTTAAGCTTATGAGGCTCTTCAGAAGCGATATGAACGAAGCACGCGAGGTATGGGCAGAGATCGAAAGAAAAGCGAAAAGAAGCGGTCTTTAAGCCCTTACAGGCATATTAAAACGCAACAAAAAAGGCAAGTGTTAATCACTTGCCTTTTTTATGTTGAATTAAGACTTATTCAGCCGCTGCTTCTTCCTTAACTTCAGCCTTTACAGCCTTCTTGGAAGTCTTCTTTGCGGGCTTTTCTTCAGCCTTAGCTTCCTTCTTCTCTTCCTTTACGGTGTAGAGTTCTTCTGCACCTACGAGTTCGATGATTGCCATTTCGGCACCGTCGCCACGTCTGGGACCGATCTTAAGAACACGGGTATAACCGCCGTTTCTTTCGTCGTAGAGAGGAGCGATCTTGGTGAAGAGCTTATATACAACTGCTTCCTTCTTGAGGAATGCGATTGCCTGTCTTTTTGCAACAAGGGTATTCTTCTTGCCGAGAGTGATCATTTTGTCAGCGAGAGCGCTAACTTCATGAGCACGGGTAACGGTAGTTTCGATTCTTCCCTTTTCGAGAAGGAAGGTAACCATACCCCTGAGCATAGACATTCTATGAGCAGTAGGTCTGCCTAATTTTCTTGTTCCGGGCATTTCCTTTGCCTCCTTATTTTAGTGAGCTTTCAGCTTAGTCATCCGACTTGCGAAGCGACAGACCGAGGGACTGGAGCTTCTGGATAACTTCTTCAAGCGATTTTTTGCCGAGGTTTCTGACCTTGATCATATCTTCCTCGGTTCTATTGGTAAGATCTTCTACGGTGTCAATGCCCGCTCTCTTAAGGCAGTTAAAGCTTCTTACGGACATATCGAGCTCTTCGATAGTCATTTCGAGAACCTTTTCCTTGATCTTTTCTTCGCGTTCAACCATGATTTCAGTGTTCATAGCTTCGTCGGAGAGTTCGATGAAGAGATTGAGGTGCTCGTTAAGAATCTTTGCTGCAAGAGATACAGCTTCCTTTGTATCGATGGTGCCGTTAGTGGTAACATCGAGCTCGAGCTTGTCAAAGTCGGTAATATTGCCGACACGGGTGTTGGAAACCGTGAAATTAGCTTTTTGAACCGGGGTGAAGATAGAATCGGTATAAATAGTGCCGATTACAGGGTTTTCAACCGCGGCCTTGTTCTTCTCCGAGGATACGTATCCTCTGCCGTGTTCGAAAGTAATCTCCATGAAGAAGGGTGCGCCTGTTTCAACAGTCGCAATGTGGTGATCGGGATTGAGAATCTCGATATCCGAATCTACCTGGATATCACCGGCGGTAACTTCGCCGCCACGAACATCGATTACACAGGTCTTGGGTTGCTGGCAATAAAGCTTTGCTACGATACCCTTGACGTTAATAATGATTTCAGGCACATCCTCGGTAACACCGGGGACGGTAGAAATTTCGTGGAGCACGCCGTCGATCTTCACGCTCGATGCTGCCACACCGGGAAGCGAGCTGAGAAGTACGCGACGAAGCGAGTTGCCAAGTGTGATACCGTAACC
>JAFZDO010000008.1 GCA_017561145.1 Clostridia bacterium
AACGGTGGTGATATCGCTGGCAGCGAAGTAGGTCTTGCCTGCGATGGTAACCGAATCGTTAAATTCCTTGGACCACCAGGGGTTTTCAAGGTTTACGAGCTTGTTGAGGTCGTAAAGAAGACCGTCGGAAGCGAGCATAGCAGCTTCGGTAAGTGCGGGCATGATGAAGGTGTAGGTTGCGGTATCGCTCATAGCGTCGTTGACAACGCGCTTGTAGAAGGGACCGCCGTAACGCGAACCGGTAGAAATGCCTTCTTCTTCGATGGTGATGTCAAGAAGCTCTTCGACCAAGCGTGTGCATTCAGCTGCTGCGCTTTTTACAGCGGTAGTGGTCTCCTCGGAATATGTAGGATCGCTTTCGGGCTTGACCTGGTAATTAGCAAGGGTAAGCACGCTGACTGTCTGTCCGCTATATCCTGTGAAGTCTTCGGGGATACCGGTGTAACCGTAGAAGCCCTGGGTATCGTCAAACTTGCTTTCGTCGGAGCTTGCGTTTGAGTTGTTGGCAGAAGCACTTTCATTGGTGCCTGTATTACTTTCGTTGACGTTAGAGGAAGGGTCCTCGCAAGCCGCAAAAACCGAGAACATCAATACTGCACAAAGCAATAAAGCGATCGTGCGTACGAAATTTTTCATGAATGGAACCTCGCTTTTTTTAATTTTGATGTATCATTATACACAAATGATTCACAATTGTCAACGGATACTTTTGCAAAATATCAAATTAATAAAATAAAAAGTGCTTAAATTTTTCCTGCCGTAAAATATGTCGTGTTGGGTTGGCTTTGCAACAAAAAAAGAGGACGATCGATTCGTCCTCTTTGCTTTGCATTAAATTAGTTAGAGCTGTTTTTGAACTGTTCAACGGTTGCTTCGATCTCAAGGATGGTCTGCTCGTCGATAGCGTCGTATGCGGAAACGAAGGTGCCCAACGCGCCGGTACGGAGGTCTGCGATGGTCTGCATCATCTTACCCCAACGGTACATTTCCGAAAGGTCGGGAACGCGGGTGTTGTTGATGAGGTCGAGCATTTTCATAGATTCGTCATCGCGGGAGATCTGATACTGGAGAGTCTGTTCGAAGTAGGTGGTGGTGAGCTTGCTGCGCGAAACTGCTGCGAGAGCTTCAAGCAAGTGAACGGTAAGCTCAAGGTCTTCATCGCGAACAAAGGTGGGGACGGCAATACAGTTGGAGGTCCAAGCACCAACGTTGTTGGTGTAGTTGTCCTGAGTGTCATCAAACATCGGGCAGGGAAGAACACCGAAGTCGTCTTCCATTGTACGAACGGTATCCAATGCGCTGAGTGCATTGAAGAGGAACAAGCATCTGCCGTCGATAAAGGTCTGAACTGCGGGGCTGCTGCCTTCGGTCTTCCAGTCGTCTGCGATGATCATACCGCCTGCGGGATCCTGAGCAAATTCCTGAGCCTTGTTGATAAGCGAGATAGCTCGTTCGTTCTTAACGGTAAGCGAGGGATATCCTTCTTCGTTAAGGGTACAAACGTTTACACCGCCGGAACGGAGGAGCCAGTAAATAACGTTGTGCTGTGCGGAGATACCGCAGGTATCCTCGGGGTCGATCATAAAGTTTTCGTTGGTATCTGCATAGATCTTCCTGGACATTTCAAACATAACGTCCTGAGTCCAAGCCTTTTTGTCAACCATTTCATAAAGAGATTCGTAGCCGTAGCCCTTTGCGAGCTCGTATTTCTTTTCGATTTCCTTATTGAAAATAACGCACATGGTGGAAGCAACGCTAACGGTGGTGATATCGCTGGCAGCAAAGTAGGTCTTGCCTGCGATAGTAACCGAATCGTTAAATTCCTTGGACCACCAGGGGTTTTCAAGGTTTACGAGCTTGTTGAGGTCGTAAAGAAGACCGTCGGAAGCGAGCATAGCAGCTTCGGTAAGTGCGGGCATGATGAACGTGTAGGTTGCGGTATCGCTCATAGCGTCGTTGACAACGCGCTTGTAGAAGGGGCCGCCGTAACGCGAACCGGTAGTAATGCCTTCTTCTTCGATGGTGATGTCAAGAAGCTCTTCGACCAAGCGTGTGCATTCAGCAGCAGCGGTGTCAACTACGCTCATATTTTCGGGGTCAAACGTAGGATTGCTTTCCGACTGGACCTGATATGCAGCCAAGGTAAGAACGCTGACTGTCTGTCCGCCGTAGCCGGTGAAGTCTTCGGGGATACCGGTGTAGCCGTAGAAGCCCTTGGTATCGTCAAACTTGCTTTCGTCGGAGCTTGCGTTTGAGTTGTTGGCAGAAGCACTTTCATTGGTGCCTGCATTGCTTTCGTTGGCGTTAGAGGAAGGATCCTCGCAAGCCGCAAAAACCGAGAACATTAATACTGCACAAAGCAATAAAGCGATTGTGCGTACGAAATTTTTCATAAATGGAACCTCGCTTTTTTTATTTTGATGTATCATTATACACAAATAATTCACAATTGTCAATAGCTTGCTTGAATCAAACGTCAATCAAGGTAACGTGATAAATAAAAAGTATATTTTATTGTAAAATAGCGGTCAAAACGATTGACAATTGATAATTTCGGTGCTAAAATACAATGAATATATTTTTTTATATCCGCGGAGGAAACTTTTATGTCTGTCACTAAGCCAATATTCAAAGGAACTGCTACTGCACTTATCACCCCGTTCAAGGACGGCGCGGTAGATTATGCTGCACTTGAAAATATACTCGAATTTCAGATCAACGGCGGTATCGACGCTCTCGTTATCTGCGGCACCACCGGCGAACCCGCAACGTTGGATGACGATGAACACAAGCGCGTTCTTGAATTTGCGATCGAAAAGGTAAACAAGCGCGTTCCCGTTATTGCCGGCACCGGCTCGAATAACACCCAATACGCCATCGACCTTTCCCGTTTCGCAGAGCGCGCAGGTGCAGACGGCTTGTTGCTCGTTACCCCTTATTACAACAAATGCTCGCAAAAGGGTATCGTAAGCCACTTCAACACCGTTGCCGATTCGGTCAACATCCCCTGTATCGTTTATAACGTACCCGGCAGAACCGGATTCTGCATTTCGGTCGATTCCTATAAGCAGCTCGCAAAGCACGAAAATATCGTTGCAACCAAGGAAGCAAGCGGCAACCTTCTTCTTATGATGGAGGTTCTCGAGGCTTGCGGTGACGATCTTAATATGTACAGCGGCGACGACCAGCAGATCGTTCCCCTTATGTCGATGGGCGCTATCGGCGTTATCTCGGTATTCTCCAACATTATGCCTGCCGAGGCTCACCGCATCTCCAAGCTCTGTCTCGAGGGCGATTTCAAGACTGCGGCATCGCTTCAGCTTAAATATCTCCGTCTTATGAACGGCTTGTTTATGCAGGTCAACCCCATCCCCGTAAAGACTGCGGTTGCAAAGATGGGATTCTGCAACAACGAATTCCGTATGCCCCTTTGCCCGATGGATGCATCCGACGATGAAAAGCTCTTCGCACTTATGCGTGAGCAGGGTCTTATCAAGTAATATATTATAAGGAAACCGATTATGAAGATCATACTTAACGGCGCCTGCGGCAGAATGGGCAAGGAAATAATTGCCTCTGCAAAGAAAAACGGTGTGGAGATCGTATCCGCCGTCGATAAATTCGGCACCCCCGATTTCAACGATATCCCGTTTTATACCTCTCTTTCGGAGGTAAAGGAATCTGCCGACGCTCTTATTGATTTCACAAACCATACCGCTCTGCCCGAGATCTGCGAATTTGTCCGCAAGAGCGGCATCCCCTGCGTTATCGCCTCGACCGGTCATACCGAAAGCGAGCGTGCGATGATGAACGAGCTTGCGAATGATTTTGCGGTCTTCTTCTCGCGCAATATGTCGCTCGGTATCAATCTGCTTACCGATCTTTGCAGAAGCGCCTATACCGCCTTCGGCGGCGATTGCGACGTTGAGATCATCGAAAAGCACCACCGCAACAAGCTCGACGCTCCCAGCGGCACCGCGCTTATGATCGCAGAGGGAATAAAGGAGCTTATGCCCGAGGATACCGAATTTGTCACAGACAGATCCTCGCGCCGTTGCGTACGCCCCCAAAACGAGATCGGCATATCCTCGATCCGTTGCGGCGGCATTTTCGGCGAGCACGAGGTCATATTAAGCCGAAACGGCGAAACGTTAAGCATCAAGCACGTAGCCGAAAACCGCGCCTTGTTTGCAGACGGCGCACTTAAAGCGGCTGAATATATCGCAAAAAAACAAAAGGGACTCTATTCGATGAAGGATCTTCTTTCGGAATCGGCTTCTGCTCCCACAAAATAAAAATGCAACTTTACATTTCATAAATTGCAAAAATATCACCAAAAACGCGTTCGGGCGTGAATAAAATGCAAGAAAAATGCAACAAGATTTAAAAATGTTGCATTTTTTATTGACAATGTGCATTTTGATTGGTATAATTGCAGGAAATGGAAGGACGGATACTGTTATGAATAATAAATTGAATATCGAAACGCTTGCAAAGGATCTGACCGAAAACAGCGCTTTCGATGAACAACTGCATATAAAATACGGCGTAAAGCGCGGACTTCGTAATCCCGACGGCACGGGTGTGCTTGCGGGCATCACGAAGGTAAGTAACGTACACGGCTACGTTATAAACGAATACGAGCGAGTCCCCTGCGAGGGCGAGCTCTTTTACCGCGGTATAAACATTAACGATATCGTTGAAGCTACCGACCGCAACGACCGTTTCGGTTACGACGAGGCATCCTGGCTTCTTCTTTTCGGCTCGCTTCCCACCAAAAACGAGCTCGATTTTTACGATACGGTAATGGATGAATACAGCGATCCGCCCATGTCCTTTATCGAGGATATGATCATGCGCGCGCCCAGCCCCGATATTATGAACAAGCTGGCAAGAAGCGTTCTCGCGCTTTACAGCTATGACGATAACCCCGACGATAATTCGGTCGATAACGTGCTTCGTCAATCGCTTATGATAATCGCGCGTATGCCTATGATAATGACCGCGGCATATCAGGTCAAAAAGCGCTATTACGATAACGAAAGCTTCTTTCTCCACTCTCCGATCCCCGGACAGAGTATGGCGGAAAACATCCTTTCGATGCTCCGCTTCGACCGTCAGTTTACCCGTGAAGAGGCTAAATTGGTCGATAAGTGCTTGATCCTCCACGCAGAGCACGGCGTCGGTAACAACTCGACCTTTGCAGTCCGTGCGCTTACCTCCTCGGGTACGGATACCTTCTCGGCTATCGCCGCAGGTATCGGCGCACTCAAGGGCCCCCGTCACGGCGGCGCTAATATAAAGGTAGTTAAAATGCTCGACGATATCAAGGCGAACGTCGGCGATTATAAGGACGAAGAGGAAATTGCGGCTTACCTCAAAAAGCTTCTTAATAAGGAAGCAGGCGACAGAAGCGGACTTATCTACGGTATGGGACATGCGGTCTATACGTTGAGCGACCCCCGTGCAACCATTCTTCGCAAGGCCGCGGAGGAGCATTGCGATATGTTCGGCATGCGTGAGGATTTCGACATTTTACATACCGTCGAAAAATTAGCGCCCGAGCTTTTACAGAACAAAATGCATTACGGCAACGCTATCTGTGCAAACGTCGACCTTTATTCGGGACTTGTTTACAGAATGCTCGGCATCCCTCAGGAGCTGTTCACACCGCTGTTTGCGATCGCGCGTCTTTCGGGTTGGTGCGCTCACCGTCTTGAGGAGCTTATCACCTGCCGCCGCATAATGCGTCCCGCATACCGTACCTTCCACGGAAAATTGCCTTATATCGAACTTGAAGACAGAAAGGATAATTTCTAATGTCCGGACTTACTATAGCACAAAAAATAATCAAGGCTCACCTTGTAGAGGGCGAAATGGTCAAGGGCTCGCCTATTGGCTTGAGGATCGACCAAACGCTTACTCAGGATGCAACGGGTACCATGGCTTATCTCGAATTCGAGGCTATGGGTATTCCCCGTGTAAAAACCGAGCTTTCGGTTGCATATATCGACCATAACACGTTGCAAAACGGCTTTATGAACGCCGACGACCATTTATACATCCGCACCTGCGCGAAAAAGTACGGTCTTTATTTCTCGCGCCCCGGTAACGGCATCTGCCATCAGGTACACCTCGAACGCTTCGGCGTTCCCGGTAAAACTCTTATCGGCTCGGACAGCCACACCCCCACGGGCGGCGGCTTGGGTATGCTCGCATTCGGCGCAGGCGGTCTTGATGTAGCCGTTGCAATGGGCGGCGGTGCTTACCATATCACCATGCCCGAAATGGTTCGCGTTAATCTTACCGGCAAATTGAACGATTGGGTTTCCGCAAAGGATGTAATTCTCGAGGTCCTTCGCCGTCTTAGCGTAAAGGGCGGTGTCGGCAGAATTATCGAATACGGCGGAGAGGGCGTTAAGACTCTCACCGTTCCCGAACGCGGAACCATTACCAATATGGGTGCCGAGCTTGGCGCAAGCACCTCGGTATTTCCCTCCGATGAAAATACCCGTCTTTTCCTTGCGGCGCAGGGAAGAGAGGATCAATACGTTGAATTGAAGGCGGATGACGATGCGGTTTACGATCTCGTTATCGATATCGATCTTTCAACGCTCGTTCCCGCGGCGGCTTGTCCTCACAGCCCCGATAACGTAAAAGCTATATCTGAGATCGGTGCTATCAAGGTCGATCAGGTATGTATCGGCTCCTGCACCAACTCGTCCTACGTCGATCTTATGAAGGTCGCACATATTTTAAAGGGCAAGACGGTTCACGATAACGTAAGCCTTTCCATCGCTCCCGGCAGTAAGCAGGTTTATAATATGCTCGCCGAAAGCGGTGCTCTTTCCTGGATGATCGACGCAGGCGCAAGAATTCTCGAATCTGCGTGCGGCCCCTGCATCGGTATGGGACAATCGCCCCAATCGGCAGGCGTTTCTCTGCGTACCTTCAACCGCAACTTCTTGGGAAGAAGCGGCACCAAGGACGCTCAGGTTTATCTCGTAAGCCCCGAAACAGCGGCAATCTCCGCGCTTACCGGTGTGCTTACCGACCCGAGAACCATCGGCGCAATGCCCGAAATTTCGATGCCCGTTAAATTTATGATAAATGATAATATGGTCATCAAGCCCGCAAGCGTCGAGGATGCGGCAGATGTAGAGGTCGTTCGCGGCCCCAACATCAAGCCCTTCCCCGAAAGCAGACCCGTTTCGGATAATATCGATTGCGAATGCATTCTCAAGGTCGGCGATAATATCACCACCGACCACATTATGCCTGCAGGCGCAAAGATCTTGCCCTACCGTTCCAACATTCCTTATCTTTCCAACTTCTGCTTTGAGGTGTGCGACGAGGAATTCCCCTCCCGTGCAAAGGAAAAGAACGGCGGTATCATCATCGGCGGCGAAAACTACGGTCAGGGCAGCTCGCGTGAGCACGCGGCGCTCGTTCCGCTTTATCTCGGCGTAAAGGCTGTTATCGCAAAGAGCTTTGCGAGAATACATGCGGCAAACCTCGTAAACGCGGGTATCCTTCCGCTTACCTTCGCAAATGCAGAAGATTACGATTCTATCTCGCTCGGCGATAAGCTCAAGCTTTCCGATTTGAGAAATTGCATTAAAGAGGGCAGAGAAATCACCCTTAACGCAAACGGCAAGGATATCAAGCTCGTTTCCTCGCTTTCCGACCGCGACAGAGATATAATCCTCGCAGGCGGACTGTTGGAGTTTACTAAACTTTAAAGCTTCGCTTTCCCCCAAAAATCTAAAGATTTTTTAGGGACCCCATGCCCGCGCGGCGGGGTTTTGTGAGTGCCGTACATTCGCATCGTGTTTGTGCGCGCTTCGCTTGTCCAAACACGCGGCACTCCAAGGTATAAAAATCCACGCACATGTCGCGGATTTTTATGGGATTTAATTATAAAAATGCTTTGCATTTTGAATTGACGTTTAAATTGCACACCGTAGGGGCGATTCACTTTCTCGCCCGTCGGTAACAAATACGGGAAACATAGCGTCAATGCACACAAAATAATTAATATTTAAAGCTTTTTGGAGATTCTTAAGAACCTTTTTTCAAAAAGGGTCTTAAGTAAAAATCTCTCTAAAATCTACCAAAAAGGAGAATAAAAATGGCAAAGATTCAAATGAAAACGCCGCTCGTCGAAATGGACGGCGACGAAATGACGAGAATAATCTGGCAACAGATAAAGGATATTCTTCTTAATCCCTATATCGACCTCAAGACCGAATATTACGACCTCGGTCTTGAACACCGTAATGAAACGAACGATCAGGTAACTATCGATTCGGCAAACGCTACGAAGAAATACGGCGTTGCGGTTAAGTGTGCGACTATCACACCCAACGCGGCAAGAATGACCGAATATAACCTTAAGGAAATGTGGAAATCCCCCAACGGCACCATCCGTGCGATCCTCGACGGTACCGTTTTCCGTACCCCGATAATCGTAAAGGGAATTCCTCCCTACGTTCGCAACTGGACTAAGCCTATCTCTATCGCACGTCACGCATACGGCGATATCTATAAGGCAACCGAAATGAAGGTCGGCGCGGATTGCAAGGCAGAGCTTGTCGTTACCGATAAAAACGGCAACGAAACCCGTGCGCTTATCCACGATTTCAAGACCGCCGGTATAATACAGGGCGTTCACAACCTTGAAAAGAGTATAGAAGGCTTTGCAAGAAGCTGCTTTAACTATGCGCTCGATATGAAGATGGACCTTTGGTTCTCCTCCAAGGACACCATAAGCAAGACCTACGACCACCGATTCAAGGATATCTTTGCCGAAATATTCGAAAACGAATATAAGGAAAAGTTCGAAGAAGCGGGAATCGAATACTTCTACACCCTTATCGACGATGCCGTTGCACGCGTTATCCGTTCCGAGGGCGGCTTTATCTGGGCTTGCAAGAATTATGACGGCGACGTTATGAGCGATATGGTCTCCACCGCCTACGGCTCGCTTGCGATGATGACGAGCGTTCTCGTTTCTCCCGACGGAATCTATGAATACGAAGCGGCACACGGCACGGTTCAGCGCCACTATTATAACCACTTAAAGGGCTTGCCCACGTCTACGAATTCGGTCGCAACCATTTTCGCTTGGACGGGCGCTTTGAGAAAGCGCGGTGAATTGGACGGAATCGACGAGCTGATAGAATTTGCCGATAAGCTTGAGAAAGCTTGTATCGATACCATCGAATCGGGCGTTATGACCAAGGACCTTTACCTTATCTCCACGCTTGAAAACAAAACTCAAGTGAATACAGTAGAATTTTTGGAAGCCATCGCTTCAAGACTTTAATAAAAAATTAAGCCGGTACGGACAAATTTCCGTATCGGCTGTTTTTTCCTTTAAACTTCCGTAAGCAATATAACTCGCGAAGCGAATATAACTGTCAAGGTGTACCGAGTGCACACAATGACTACGGGGTTGACTTTTGTAATAATATGTGGTATAATTTCGCCAACATTAATGACCACGGAGGATAATCGTGGATATTCAGGATATATTTACAATATGTAATATCATACTTACCGCTTCGTTTGTTATCTGCTATATATATCAGTTTTTCTATATCTTCTGGGTATTTCTCGGAAAAGATAAATCGCAACCCGTTCAAAGCGACAAGCTTAATAAATTCGGCGTTATAATCAGCGCCCGTGACGAGGAAAACGTTATCGGACATCTTCTTGAAAGTATAAACCGTCAGGATTATCCGAAGGAGCTTATCAAGATCTTCCTCATCGCCGATAACTGCACCGATAATACCGCGCAGGTCGGCAGAGAACACGGCGCGATCGTGCTCGAGCGTAACAATAAGGAGCTTATCGGTAAAGGCTATGCGCTCGATTTCCTTTTCAAAAAGCTTATTGCCGAAAAGGACGATTGCGATGCTTATATCGTTTTCGATGCCGATAACCTTGTCGATAAAAATTTCGTCAAGGAAATGAATATCAACTTCAACCGCGGCTATAAAGCGCTCACCAGCTACCGTAACTCCAAAAACTACGGTACCAACTGGATCTCCGCAGGCTATTCGCTCTGGTTCCTGCGTGAAGCAAAGTATCTTAACCACGCAAGAATGCGCTTTAACACCTCCTGTGCTATCTCGGGCACGGGCTTCTGTATCAGCCGTGAGATTATCGAAGGCAACGGCGGCTGGCCCTATCACTTGCTTACCGAGGATATCGAATTTTCAACCGATATGGCGGTTCGCGGCGTTAAGATAGGCTACAGCGGCGGCTCGATAGTTTACGATGAACAGCCCGAAACCTTCAGACAGTCGTGGAGACAGCGTCTCCGTTGGTCGAAGGGCTTCTATCAGGTGTTCGGCAAATACGGCGGAAAGCTTTTCAAGGGCATTTTCAGGGGTAAATTCGCTTGCTACGATATGCTCATGACGATCTTCCCCGCGCTTATGTTCACCATCCTCTCGCTTTGCTGCTGTATCGCGGAATTTATCTACGGTATGACGATATTTGCCGATTATCCCGAATTTTCGGTGTTCTTCGAGTTCTGTATGGTCCCCGTGCTCTATTTCTGCTCGATAATTTATATGCTTATATTCATCGTCGGATTTATCACGCTTATTACCGAATGGGACGTTATCGACTGTCCTCCCGGCAAGATAATCAAGTACCTCTTCACCTTCCCGATATTTATGCTCTCCTATTGCCCCATCGCAATAGCGGCAATATTCAAAAAGGTTGAATGGACTCCCATCAAGCACAGCGTAACAAAATCCATCGACGACGTTCAGTCCACAACAGAAGAATAACGCACAATAAGTCCGAAGCGTAAATGCCTCGGACTTATCTTTTTTCCTCTTGTCGAACATTTGTTCTTGACAAACATACGTTCGGGTGATAAAATAATATCCGAACGAAAAAAGGGGAGTGAAGAGATATGTATATGGGATATAACGACGGCTCGGCATTAATGAGAACGTCGAATTTCCGTGAAAAGTCAGACGACGGAGCAACCGAAAAAAGAAAGAGCCGCACGATATTGCATTGCGATGCAAATTCTTTTTTTGCCTCCTGCGAAACGGCGATACACCCCGAATACGCATCGGTTCCTATGGCGGTCTGCGGAAGCGTTGAGGAACGGCACGGTATCGTGCTTGCCCGAAACGAGCTTGCGAAAAAATACGGTGTCACGACCGCCGAGCCTGTCTGGCAGGCAAAAAACAAATGCCCTCAGCTTGTCACCGTCCGCCCTACCTACGGGCTTTATTCCGAAATGTCCGAAAAAATGAACAAAATATTTTACGATTATACCGACTGTGTCGAGCCGTTCGGGATCGACGAAAGCTGGCTTGACGTAAGCGGCTCCTTTAAGCTTTTCGGAAACGGAAAAAGCATTGCCGACAGCATCCGCGAAAGGATAAAAAACGAGCTTAACATAACCGTTTCTGTCGGAGTTTCCTTTAATAAGGTCTTTGCGAAGCTCGGAAGCGATATGAAAAAGCCGAACGCAACGACGGTCATCCCGCGTGAGCGTTTTGTCCCGATAGTCTGGCCTCTGCCGGTTTCCGATTTACTTTTCGTCGGCTCGTCGACGACAAAGGCGCTGAACCGAATCGGGGTATATTCAATAGGCGATCTTGCCTGCTGTGACGAATCGGTCATACGTAAAAATCTCGGAAAAAACGGAATTTTGCTCCGTGAGTTTGCGCGCGGCAACGATTATTCCGAGGTGACGGTAAGCGGCTACGAGCCTACTCCTAAATCGGTAAGCAACGGTATGACCTTTCGCGAAAATCTAAAAACGCGTGATGATATCTCGTTTGCGATAACCTATCTTTCAATGTCGGTCGCCGAGCGGTTAAGACGGCATAAGCTCTGCTGTAACAACGTAGCGGTTACGGTAAGATTGCCCGACCTGACGGCATTTTCCCATTCGGTGTCGCTTGCCCATCCGACCTGCCTGTGTAAAGAAATATCCAAGGTCGCGCTTTCGCTCGTATATGCGAAAAAGGCGATGTGGGAGGAGATATATTCGGTAACGGTGCACGCCGAAAAATTAACGCCCGAGGGCGATTTCGGCTATCAGCAAAAGCTTTTTCCCGAGGCGTGGGAGAAAAAATACGAAAAGAGCCACTCTCTAGAAGCTGCGGTCGATTCCATCCGCGAAAGGTTCGGAAAAAGCGCCGTCAAAATAGCCTCTGCGATCGATAACCGATTGGTATAAAAACTGAAAAAATTCATTATATCCTCTTTTAATTTAAATGAAAATGTGATATAATAATACGATTTACGAAGAAAATCAACGAAATCTCAAAAAAAGGGGTGTTTTTGTATGGATAAGTTCGATCTCGTGTCTGATTTTGCGCCTACGGGCGACCAGCCCGAAGCGATCGACGCGCTTGTTAACGGCATAATGAACGGCGACCGTGACCAAACGCTTATCGGCGTAACCGGCTCGGGTAAGACCTTTACAATGGCAAACGTCATCGCACGTGCAAACCGCCCTGCGATCATACTTGAACCCAACAAAACCCTTGCCGCGCAGGTCTGCTCGGAAATGCGTGAATTCTTTCCGAACAACGCGGTTGAGTTTTTTGTTTCCTATTACGATTACTATCAGCCCGAGGCATACGTCCCCGGCAAGGACGTTTATATCGAAAAGGATGCGGCTGTCAATAACGAGATAGATAAGCTCCGCCATTCGGCAACGAGCGCGCTTTTTGAAAGGCGCGACGTTATAATCGTTGCTTCGGTAAGCTGTATTTATTCGCTCGGTGACCCCGAGGAATACGCACAACAGGTGCTGTCCATCCGCCGCGGCTCGACCTTTGCGCGCGATGACGTCATCAAGCGCCTCGTATCGCTTCAGTATGCAAGAAGCGATATCGGATTCGAGCGTAACAATTTCCGCGTGCGCGGTGACGTGCTCGATATTTTCCCGTCAAACACCGATACCGATGCTGTAAGAGTTGAATTTTTCGGTGACGAGGTCGACCGAATCTGCAAGATCAACGTCGTCACGGGCGAAGCGGTTGCAGATATGTCCCACGTTGCAATATATCCCGCATCGCACTACGTTACCTCGTCGGAAACTCGAAAAAAGGCACTCGACGATATAATTGCCGAGCTTGACGAAAGAATCGCCTATTTCGAAAGCCAAAATAAATTTATCGAGGCACAACGCATCCGCGAGAGAACGATGTTCGACGTCGAGCAAATACGCGAGATCGGATTTTGCAACGGTGTCGAAAACTATTCACGCGTGCTTTCGGGACGTGAGCCGGGAAGTGCACCCTATACTCTTCTCGATTATTTCCCCTCGGATTATCTCGTGTTCGTCGATGAAAGCCACGTAATGCTTCCGCAAATACGCGGTATGGCGGCAGGCGACCGTGCGAGAAAGCAAAATCTTATCGATTACGGCTTCCGCTTGCCCTCCGCTTACGATAACCGACCGCTCGTTTTCGATGAATTCGATGAAAAACGCGGTCAAACCGTCTACGTCAGCGCAACTCCAAAGGAATACGAACGCAACCTTTCGACCCGCCTTGTCGAGCAGATAATCCGTCCCACGGGCTTGCTCGATCCTATCGTCGAGGTACGTCCGACAAAGGGACAGATCGACGACCTTGCGGGCGAGATACGCATCCGCGCCGCAAGGAAGGAACGCGTTTTGGTCACAACGCTCACCAAAAAAATGGCGGAGGACCTTACCGAATTTTTCGAGCTTTCGGGCATCCGCTCAAGATATATGCATTACGATATCGACACGATGGAAAGAATGGACATCCTTCGCGGTCTGCGTGCAGGCGAATTCGACGTGCTTGTCGGTATAAACCTGCTGCGTGAAGGTCTTGACCTGCCCGAGGTATCGCTCGTTGCGATTTTGGACGCCGATAAAGAGGGCTTTTTGCGAAGCGAGATATCGCTCGTGCAGACGATCGGACGTGCCGCGCGTAACGCCGAGGGTACGGTCATAATGTATGCCGATACCGAAACCGGCTCGATGAAGCGCGCGATAGACGAAACAAACCGTCGCCGCCGTATACAGCAGGCGTATAACGAAAAGCACGGCATCACGCCCAAAACCATCGTCAAGGATATTCGCGCTCCTATCGAGATAACCTCGAAGAAGGAAGCCGAAAAATTAGAAAAGAACAAGAATATGAGCAAGGAAGATAAGAAGAAGCTTATCGATAAGCTCACCGCAGAAATGAAGCGCGCCGCAAAGGATCTCGATTTCGAAACGGCGGCATTCATTCGCGATAAGATAAGAAGATTGATGTAGCAGGAGAAAACTATGTCGGATAAAATCGTTGTAAAGGGCGCACGCGTCCACAATTTAAAAAATATCGACGTTACCATCCCGCGCGACAAGCTCGTTGTTTTCACGGGGCTTTCGGGCTCGGGTAAGTCAAGCCTTGCCTTCGATACCCTTTACGCCGAGGGACACAGACGCTTCGTCGAATCGCTTTCGTCCTATGCGAGAATGTTTCTCGGACAGCTCGATAAGCCCGACGTTGATCTTATCGAGGGCTTGTCCCCTGCGATTTCCATCGACCAGAAGACCACCTCGCGCAATCCGCGCTCGACGGTGGGCACCGCGACCGAGATTTACGATTATCTCCGTTTGCTCTATGCGCGTATCGGTGTTCCGCACTGTCCGATATGCGGCGAGGAAATAAAGCAGCAATCGATCGACGAGATAGTTGCGCGCGTGTGTGAATTGCCCCAAGGCACCCGCTTTATGGTGCTTGCGCCCGTCGTTTCGGCGCAAAAGGGTATGCACGAAAAGGTTTTTGAATCGGCGCGCAAAAGCGGTTACGTTCGCGTTCGTGTCGACGGCAATATGTATGACCTTTCCGAAACGATAAATCTCGATAAAAATATAAAGCACGATATCGATATAATCGTTGACCGTCTTGTAATGAAGGGCGAGGAAATGCGCTCGCGCCTTGCAGAAAGCCTTGAAACGGCATCCAAGCTTGCAAACGGTATAATAAAGATACTTCTCCCCGATGCGGAGGAGGATAACGAAATAACCTTTTCCCAAAACTATGCGTGTAAGACCCACGGCATCTCCGTCGGTGAGCTTACTCCGAGAATGTTCTCCTTCAACAACCCCGCAGGAGCCTGCGAGGCGTGCGGCGGCTTGGGTGAAAACAACGTATTTTCCGAAGAAAAGCTTATCCCCGATAAAAGCCTTTCGCTCTTCGGCGGCGCGGTGATATGCAACGGCTTTAAAAGCGCCGAGCCGGGCGGATATTTTGCCGAGCTTATAAATTCGGTCGGCAGATATCACGGCTTTGACGTCCATACGCCCATTATGAATTACTCCGAGGAAGCATTCAATATCCTTATGTACGGCAACAAGCGCAAGCGCAAATCGGTTTCCGAGCCGTCGTTTAAGGGTATAATCGGTATGATCGACCACCGCTATAAAATGGGCGGCGGTTATGAGGCGCGCGAATATTACGAGCAGTTTATGGATTATATCCCCTGTCCCGAATGTCACGGCAAGCGACTTAAAAACGAATCTCTCGCGGTGACCGTCGGCGGACTTAATATTTCCGACCTCTGCTCGAAATCGGTCGTCGAGGTACGCAAATTCTTTGCGAGCTTGAAATTAAGCCAAACCGAAGCCGAAATCGCAAAAGAGATACTCAAGGAGATAAATTCACGCCTTTCCTTCCTCGAAAACGTCGGACTCGGCTATCTCACGCTTTCGCGTAAGGCGGGCTCGCTTTCGGGCGGCGAGGCACAGCGTATACGTCTTGCAACTCAAATAGGCAGTGCGCTCGTCGGCGTTATGTACGTTCTTGACGAGCCGAGCATCGGCTTGCACCAACGCGACAACCGAAAGCTTATAAACACGCTTAAAAAGCTCCGCGATATCGGAAACACCGTGCTTGTCGTCGAGCACGACGAGGAAACTATTGAGGAAGCAGACTATATCGTCGATATAGGCCCTGGCGCAGGCATCCACGGCGGCAACGTGATATTCACGGGTACGCCCGCGCAGATAAAGAAATGCAAGGAATCGATAACAGGACAGTACCTTTCGGGCAAAAAGGCGGTTTCGGTACCCACAACACGCAGAAAGGGCAACGGCGGCTTTATTACCGTTGTCGGCGCAAATGAAAACAATTTAAAGGATATCGACGTTACCTTCCCGTTGGGCAAATTCGTTTGTGTTACCGGTGTTTCGGGCTCGGGTAAATCGAGTCTTGTCAACGCCGTGCTTTATAATACTCTTGCACGCAAATTAGGCAGACTTTCGGTGCTTCCCGGCAAGCATAAGGAGATCGTCGGTGCCGAGGAAATAGACAAGATAATCCAGATCGATCAATCGCCGATAGGAAGAAATCCACGCTCCAACCCCGCGACCTATATCGGTCTTTTCAACGATATCCGCGCGGTGTTTGCCTCCACCCCCGACGCCCGTGCGCGCGGCTATAACGACGGCAGATTTTCCTTTAACGTCAAGGGCGGTCGCTGTGAGGCTTGTAAGGGCGACGGTACTCTCACCATCGAAATGCACTTCCTGCCCGACGTTTACGTTACCTGTGACGTCTGCAAGGGCAGAAGATATAACCACGAAACTCTTGAGATCAAATATAAAGGCAAATCGATTTATGACGTGCTCGAAATGACCTGCGACGAGGGTAGGGAATTCTTCGAAAATTACCCCTCGATCAAGCGCAAGCTCGATACGATGTGTGACGTCGGATTGGGATATATCAAAATAGGTCAGCCCTCGACGACGCTTTCGGGCGGCGAGGCACAGCGCGTAAAATTGGCAAACGAGCTTTCGCGCCGTGCAACGGGCAAAACCCTTTACGTGCTCGACGAGCCTACCACGGGCTTGCATACCGATGACGTAAACAAGCTTGTAAGCGTTTTGCAAAAGCTTGTCGATGCAGGCAACTCGGTAATCGTTATCGAGCATAATCTCGACCTTATAAAGACCGCCGACTATATCATCGATATGGGTCCCGACGGCGGCGATGCAGGCGGCAGAGTCATTGCAAAGGGCACTCCCGAGGAGGTTGCCGCAAACGAAGACAGCTATACGGGACTTTATTTAAGAGATAAACTCAAGAATCTGTAAATTGGAGAAATAAAAGTGAGTAATTACGAAAAATACGCACCGCTGCTCGAATGCGTTGAAAAGCCGGGCAGATACGTCGGCGGCGAATATTCGTCGGACGTTCCCAACCCCGAAAATGCAGAACTCCGCGTCTGCTTCTGCTTCCCCGATATTTACGAGATAGGCATGTCCAACCTCGGTATGAAAATACTTCAGGGCAACTTCAACAACAGCGGATATATCTGCTGTGAGCGAAGCTATATGCCCTGGCCCGATATGCGCGAGCAGTTAATAAAGCACGATCTTCCTCTGTATGCGCTCGAAAGCGGCGATGCAATAAATAAGTTCGATATCGTCGCATTCACGCTTCAGTACGAGCTTTCCTATACGAACGTCATCGCAATGCTCGGCTTGGGAAAGATCCCCCTTCTTTCGAAGGACAGAAGCGAAGCCGATCCGATCATCATCGCCGGCGGCCCCTGTGCCTACAACCCCGAGCCTATCGCCGATTTTATCGATATCTTTTCGATAGGAGAGGGCGAGGAGGCTCTGCTCGAGCTTACCGCGCTTATCAGAGATTGCAAAAAAGAGGGTATAAGCAGGGAAGAGATACTTTACCGCGCGTCACAGCTTGAAGGCTTTTACGTTCCCTCGCTTTACACCGTAACCTATAACGCCGACGGAACGGTCGCTTCGTTTGCGCCCAACCGCGAAAACGTACCCGCAACAATCAGAAAACGCATAATCGAAAATCTTGATAACGTTTATTTCCCCTGCAAGTGCGCCGTTCCCTTCCTTGAAACGGTTCACGACAGAGTAATGCTTGAGGTCTTCCGCGGCTGTATTCGCGGATGCCGCTTCTGTCAGGCGGGTATGATCTACCGTCCCTACCGTGAAAAATCACCTTCGGTGCTTAACGAAAACGCGCGTACCTCGATCGAAAACAGCGGCTATTCCGAAATTTCACTCACCTCGCTCTCTATCAGCGACTATACGCATCTCCGCGAGCTTATAAACGGGCTTTTGGAATGGACCGACGATAAGAAGGTAAATCTTTCGCTCCCCTCGATGAGAATCGATAATTTCTATGAGGAGCTGCTCGAAAAGGTTTCGTCCGTCCGTAAGAGCGGTCTTACCTTTGCGCCCGAGGCGGGCACGCAAAGACTCCGTGACGTTATTAACAAGAACATAACCGAACAAGAGATCATTTCTGCCTGCGAAAAGGCGTTTGACGGCGGAAGAAGCAGCTTGAAGCTTTATTTCATGAACGGCCTTCCCACCGAAACCGACGAGGATATCAAGGGCATCGCTTCGCTCGGTCAGAATATCGTCGATACATATTACTCCAAAAAACGCTTTGGCGGCGGCAGAGGAGTAAACGTAACAGTCAGCGTTTCCTGCTTCGTGCCCAAGCCCTTCACCCCCTTCCAATGGGAGCCTCAGGACAGCCTCGAGGAGCTCGAGCGTAAGCAAGCGC
Source organism: Clostridia bacterium (assembly GCA_017561145.1). GTDB lineage: Bacteria > Bacillota > Clostridia > Oscillospirales > CAG-382 > Coliplasma. The sequence continues at coordinate 18,564 of JAFZDO010000008.1, forward strand.
TTCTTCGCTCGGCGATCACCACCAAAAAGATCTCCTACAAATATCACGATGCACGCGTGTCGCGCATCGAGGCGGTTTTCGCACGCGGCGACAGAAAATTGGGCGCGGCTCTGCTCGAAGCATATAACCGCAATATGATGCTCGACGGCTGGGACGAATATTTCAGCTATGATAAATGGATCGACGTGTTCGAATCCTGCGGCATCGACCCCGCATTCTATGCAAACCGCCGCTTCGGTATCGACGAAATACTTCCTTGGGACTTTATCGATATCGGCGTGACCAAAAAATTTATGAAGAACGAATATGCACGCTCGCTTAAAGCCGAAACTACTCCCGATTGCCGCACAAAGTGCTCGGGCTGCGGTGCAAAATCGCTCTGCAACGGCAAATGCGTCTGCGACGGAGGTGACAACAATGGCTGATATCCGCGTATGCTTTACAAAGCTCGGTAATTTAAAATATATCTCCCATCTCGACCTCCAGCGTGCCATTCACAGAATGCTCGTAAGAAGCGGTCTGCCCATTTCCTACAGCGAGGGCTTCAATCCCCATCCCCGTCTTAATATCGCGCTTCCGCTTTCTATCTATCAAGAAGGCGAAAGAGAGCTTTGCGATTTCCGTGTGACCGAGGATATCGATGTCCTTACGATAAAAAGCAAGCTTCAGTCTGCCGCATTTCCCGGACTCGATATCGTTTCGGTTGAAATTGCCGACAGAAAGCTTACGACCAAGCGCGCGGTATGGCGTCTTGAGCTTGAAACCGATATCACCGAGGAGGAATTCAAAACCGCATTAAGCGGCGAAATGAAGGTCGTCAAGCGCTCGAAGACGGGCGAAAAGACCGTCGACATCTCGCCTATGGTAAAATTTGTTTCCTGCGAGTCGGAAAACGGCTTCACGGTACTTCGCGTAGAGCTTAACGCCGCAGGCAACGATTACCTCAATCCCTCTTACGTGGCGGCGTTCTTCGGCGACCGCGTAAAAATCAAAAGAGTAGTTCGCGAGAATATTATATTTTAACAATTTTCTATTGATATTGAGCATATTGTTTGATATAATCATAATGATATGAAATATGTAAAAATTGATTTTTTGACGAAGTTAATAATTTTTGCACTTTTGCTTGCAATTTCTGTCGGTCTGTGCGCCTGCTCGGATGCAAACGACAACGCTTCCGACGCGTCCGACGGCTCTGCCGAGGAAAGCTTCGAGCTTCCCGATTTTTCTGAGGAAGAGCTCCCTGCGGACGATATCGAATTTACAAGAGAAAAGGCGATAGCGTTGATCGGGTCGGACCGACTCGTTACCGAAATTTTCGTTAACAACTCGCTTTACAAGGGCGGCAACAAAACCGCCGAATATTACGGCTTGCCGGTCGAAAGCGAATACGTTAATTTCAAGGCGGTAACGTCGCTGCTCAACAACACCTATACGAAGGGCGGCGGATGCATTGATGCATTTTTAAGCTATCCTCAGGGCTTGCCCCCTGCGGTGACTCAAAAGAACGGCCGTACCTACGTCTTCCGCCATCCGACCGAGCAATATCTCGATTTCATCAGACCCGATACCGTAAAGGTAACGGATACCGAGCTTGAAACCGAAAAGTATATCACCGCCGAAACAAACACCTCGAAAAGGGTAGTGCTCAAAGCCGTGCTCGAGGACGGAAGATGGCGTCTTGAAAAGGGTATTTTCAGCGTTAATCCCTTCGAAGAGGTAAAGAATGAAGAAAAGCTCCTTTATTCCGATATCGGCTCCTTCAAGTCTCTTTCCGGCAGTCTGCTGGTTATCGAATTTTTCATCAGCGACAGATCGAGTGAGTTTATATCCGAGGAGGAAGAGGAATATCACGGACGTATCTCGACCGCGATAAGCTATCTTGCCGACACCGCCGAAAAATACGGAAAAACGCTTGAGCCCACGTATAAAAGAGCGTATTTCAAGCACGACGGCGTGTTAGGTATCCGTTCGCTCGATTTCGATATAATGTTTGCCGATACCGGCTTCGGAACGCTTGAGGCCTTTGCGGAGCAAAATTACGATCTGACGCAATACGACAATTACGTTTTCGTCGTCTGCCTTGATAAAGAGGCTGATGTCACAAACGAGCTTTACAAAAATACCGATCAAACGCGCATCTATTCAGGCGAGCGCGTCATTATCGGACAAAAGAGCGAGATAGCCGATATCTGCGCCTCGATGTTAAAGCTTGTAGGCGCTTACGGATATGACGACGGACTTTGCGACGAATATACAGAAGCGCTTTATCACGCTTATTATAAGGACGATATACTTATTTCAAAAAGTCTTGTAAATTCGTCAATTTCTCCCGTTACGGCATTTGCCTGCGGTCTCACCGATTCGCTTGACCGCTACAACAGTATCTTTTATTACGGAAAATAAACGCTTACTTAAATAAAAGCGAGGGATTTTAAAATGGCTAATCAATACAAACGCGTACTTATTAAACTCAGCGGCGAAGCTCTTGCGGGCGAGAAAAAAGGTATTCTCGACGGAGATATGCTTTCCTCCGTTGCGGAAAAGATCGCACTTCTCGTTAAAGACGGCGTGCAGATCAGCATCGTTATCGGCGCAGGCAACATCTGGCGCGGCGCAAGACAAAACGGACTTGACGTCGACCGTGTGCGCGGCGACCATATGGGAATGCTTGCGACGGTTATCAACTCTCTTGCAATGCAGGATTACATTCTTAAAACAGGCGTAAAGGCGCACGTTATGAGCGCGGTTCAGATCCAACAGTTCTGCGAGCCTTATGCACAGTATAAAGCCATTGAATATCTCGAGCAGGGTGAGGTAGTTATCCTTGCCTGCGGTGTGGGATATCCCTTCTTCTCGACCGACACGGGCATGATGCTCCGCGCGGCAGAGCTAAAATGCGATGCGGTCCTTTCTGCAAAGAACGTCGACGGCGTTTACGATAAGGATCCCGTAAAATATGCAGATGCAGTCAAGTTTGACGAGCTTACCTATCAAGAGCTCCTCTCACGCGGACTCAAGGCGATCGACCAGAGTGCCGCTACCATCGGTGAGGAATGCGACATAAAAACCGTAATTTTCCCGCTTTCCGATCCCCAAAATATCATTTCCGCCGCAAAAGGCGAAACCATCGGCACATTACTTCATAAATAAAAAAATTAAGATATATAACTAAAAAAGGAAGGTAACAAAAATGTTCGACATTAAGCCCTTTGAAGAAAAAATGAAAAAATCCATTTCCGTCCTCGAGGAGGATTTTGACACTATAAGAGTAGGCAGAGCAAGCTCTAAGGTTCTCGATAAGATCACCGTACCCTATTACGGCACTCCTACCGGTCTTGACGGCGTTGCTACCATCAAGGCAACCGACGCAAGAACTCTCATGATCACTCCCTGGGAAACCAATATGCTCAAGGAAATCGAAAAGGCTATCCTTGCTTCCGACGTAGGCATCACCCCCACCAACGACGGCAAATGCATCCGTCTTTCCTTCCCCGCACTTACCGAGGAACGCAGAAAAGAGCTCACCAAGAAGACCGCAAAAATGGGCGAGGACTGCAAGGTTGCTATCCGTAATATCCGCCGCGAAGCAAACGATAACGCAAAGGCATTGAAGAAGAACTCCGTTATCACCGAGGATGACCTTAAGGATGCTGAAAAGAAGATTCAGGATCTCACCGATAAGCTCATCAAGGAAGTTGATGCCGCTATCGCTAAAAAAGACAAGGAAATCATGGAAATATAAATAAAGCCCTAAAAACGGCAAGCGTTTTCGGGGACCCCAAAATTAAACCCCAAAAACACTTTGTGTTTTCGGGGACCCCATAAAGCCCCAAAAACGGCAGGTATTAATAATTTCCTAAAATAATTTCACAAATTTAATCAAAAATTACCGTTAAAACCGAGGTTTAACCCCCTCGGTTTTAGCCGATTTTATGAAAAGTTTCGAGGTTCGTATGTCAGAGCAAATTATTCCTAAGCATATCGCCATAATAATGGACGGAAACGGCAGATGGGCAAAAAAACGTCTGCTTCCGCGCACTGCGGGACACAAGGTCGGTCTTGATACCTTTGTCAACACCGTCGATACCTGTTGCGCTCTTGGAATAGAATATCTTACGGTCTATGCCTTTTCGGCAGAGAACTGGAACCGCTCGGAGGATGAGGTTTCCGCCCTTATGGAGCTTATGAGCAAGGGCATTACCAAATACGAGCCCGAGATGAACCGTCTTAACATAAGACTGCGCCTTGTGGGTGACATCGACCGCTTCGCGCCGAAATACCGCGATGCATTGCGCGGAGTGGAATCGCGCCTTGACAAAAACAGCGGTATGACGCTTTGCATCTGCCTTTCCTATGGCGGACGTCAGGAATTGGTTTATGCCGTCAACAAGCTTTTAAAGGAGGGCAAAACCGAAATTACCGACAAGGATATTACTTCAAGCCTTTACACAAAGGACGTTCCCGATCCCGATCTTATCATCCGCACGAGCGGAGAATACCGCATTTCCAATTTTCTTTTGTGGCAGTCGGCATATTCGGAATATTATTTCACCGACGTGCTCTGGCCCGATTTCGACAAAAACGAGCTTTTAAAAGCGATCGATTCTTATTCAAAGCGCGAGCGCCGCTTTGGGAGGTAAAAAATGGTAACAAGAATTCTTACGGCAATAGTAGCACTTTTGCTTCTTATTCCGCTTCTTATCTGGGGCGGTGCTTGGGGTGCAGGCGCTTTGTTTGCGCTTATCGCAGGCTTTTCGGTCTATGAAATGCTCGGTTGCTGCGGACTGTTCAAAAAATGGGCTGTTTCGATAACCTCCATCATCGTTGCGGCATTTATTTCGATTTCGCCTGTATGGGATACAAATATCGCCGCAAAGGTTATAATTCTCGGCTTGCCCGCACTAACCGTGCTTTTCCTCATTTTTGCCGTTATCACCCACGCAAATACCGACGTTGAACGTCTGTTGATGTTCATCACGCTTTTCACATACATCACCGCAGGATTTACCGCGCTTTCCTTTATGCGCGTAAGCTACGGACTCTGGGCAGTCGCTTTGGTTTTGAGCGTTGCCTGGGCGACCGATACCTTTGCATATTTTTCGGGTATGCTTTTCGGCAACAAAAAGCTTTGCCCCAACATTTCGCCGAAAAAGACGATAGCAGGCGCTGTCGGCGGCACTGCATTCGGAACAGCGGCAGGCGTTTTGGTGTTCTGGCTTGCCGATAAAAATCCGCTTTTGGGACTTATAGCGCTTCCTCTTTCTGTGGTAAGTCAATTCGGCGACCTTGCCGCGTCTGTAATCAAACGCCGCTTCGGTGTCAAGGACTACGGCAAGATATTCCCCGGTCACGGCGGTGTGCTCGACAGATTCGACAGCATCATCCCCGTTGCGATAATCAGCCTCGCGTTGCTTTTCGTGCTCGGTGTGTAATAGGGTGTAAATATGCAAAATTCCATTACTCTTCTCGGTTCGACAGGATCAATAGGCAAGCAAACTCTCGACGTTGTGCGTAATTTGGGATTAACGGTGGAATCGCTTTCCGCCCATTCCAACGCGCAGTTACTTGCCGACCAATGCCGTGAATTCAAGCCGAAGCGCGCGTGCATTGGCAAAGAAAAATATAACGAATTCAAGCTTCTCGTTTCCGACCTCGATATCGAAATTCTTTGCGGTGACGAGGGTGTCGAGCAGCTTGCAAGCGAGGATAAAAGCGAAATGCTCGTTAACGCCGTGCTCGGCATGAAGGGCTTAAAGCCCACCGTCAATGCGGCAAACAAGGGCAAAAAGATTGCCTTTGCCAACAAGGAAACGCTTGTCGCAGGCGGTAAATTGGTTACCGATGCGGTAAAAAAGGGCTTTGCTACGCTTTTGCCCGTCGATAGCGAGCATTCTGCGATATTTCAATGCATTCAGGGCAAGAATAAAATTAAAAAGATATGGCTTACCGGCTCGGGCGGCCCGTTTTTCGGTAAGGATTATGAATTTTTAAAGACCGTAACGCCCGAAATGGCGATAAAGCATCCGCGATGGAGTATGGGCAAAAAGATCTCGGTTGACAGCGCAAGCCTTATGAACAAAGGCCTTGAGTTTATCGAGGCGGTCCATCTTTTCGACATATCTCCCGACCAAGTCGAGGTCGTCATCCATCCGCAAAGCATCGTGCATTCGCTCGTTGAGTTTGAGGATAACGCAATTCTCGCTCAAATGGGCACACCCGATATGCGCGTTTGCATCCAATATGCGCTCACCTATCCCGAAAGAAAGCCCTCACAGGCAGAAAGCCTCGACCTTTTCGGTCAGAAGCTCGAATTTTTAAATTACGACAGAACGGCGTTTCCCTTGCTCGAAATTGCGAAAAAATCGCTTAAAACAGGCGGAAATCTGCCAGCAATAATGAACGGCGCAAACGAAGAAGCCGTTGCGCTCTTCCTTGACCACAAAATCGGCTTTACCCAAATGTTCGATCTTGTCATCGATACGGTCGAAAGCATCAACACGGTACCGATCATCAAGGAACCCACGCTTGACGATATTATCGCGTCGGATAAAGCCGCGCGTGAATACGTCCGTTCGCATATTTGATCAAGCGACGAACCCTTTAATTTAGGAGTGTTTATTTAATGTTTCAATCTCTTTTAAGTCTTGCAGTAACGATTTTTATTTTTGGCCTGCTTATTTTCGTGCACGAATTCGGCCATTATATGGTCGCACGCGCCTTTAAGGTCGGCGTTATCGAATTTGCGATCGGTATGGGCCCAAAAATAAAGACTTGGAAAGGGAAATATAACGATTTTACCATCCGTGCGATCCCCATCGGCGGCTTTGTAAATATGGTCGGCGAATACGACGAGGAGATCCCCGACGAGCATAAATATAAAATTCCTCTTAACGAGCGCTCGGTATGGAAAAGAATGCTCATCGTCATCGCAGGCCCGGTTATGAACCTTCTGCTCGCCTTTTTGATAATGGTCGGCATCGTTTGCGGAAGCAACCTTATCGGCACCTCGATAGTAGCCGAGTTCGATGAAAACAGCGTTTCAAACCAATACGGACTTCAGGTAAACGATGAAATTATTACCGTTAACGGAAAGTCCATTCACTGCACCTCCGATCTTAACTATAAAATAATCTCGGACGGCATTGAACCGATAGACATCGTCGTCCTACGCGACGGTAAGGAGATATTGCTCAAGGACGTAAAATTCGGAAGCGCCACCGAGGACGGTATCGTTATGGGCGTGATGGACTTTAAGGTCCGTGGTGTTAAAAAAACCTTTGGCGGAGTAATGAGCGAAGCCTTCTGGCAATCCTATTCAACCGTTTATATTACCTTCGATTCCTTGGTCGATACCTTCAGCGGACGATACGGCATCGATGCTGTCGGCGGCCCCGTTGCCGTCGGCGGAGAGATCGATAAAACCATCAAGCAAAGCGAGGGCTTTACTGAAACACTCCTGACATTAAGCTCTCTTGTCGTAATGATCTCGGTGTCACTCGGTATCTTCAATCTTCTTCCCATTCCCGTGCTTGACGGCGGCAGATTGCTGTTTTATATCATCGAGGCGATTCGCCGCAAGCCGCTCAACCCCAAATATGAGCAAGCCGTAAGTGCAGTGTTCACAGTGCTTTTGTTCGGACTTATGGCATTCGTTTTAATAAAGGATATTGCAGGACTTTTCTGATATGAAAAACACAAAAGAGGTAAAGATCGGTAACGTTGCAATTGGCGGAAGCAACCCTATTGCGATACAGTCGATGACAAATACAAAAACAAGTAACAGGGAAGCGACGCTTGAGCAGATCAAGTCGCTCTCTGCCGCAGGATGCGATATCGTTCGCTTTACCGTAAACGATATGGCGGCGGCGGAAAATATACCCTATTACGTTGAAAATACGAATATCCCCCTTGTTGCCGATATACATTTCGATTACCGCTTGGCGCTTGCTTCTGCCGAGCGCGGTATTTCTAAAATACGCATAAACCCCGGTAATATCGGCGAAAAGGAAAATATAAAAAAGGTGGCGCTTGCCTGCCGTGAGCGTAATATCCCGATAAGGATAGGCATCAACGGCGGCAGTGCCGAAAAATCGGTGCTCTTGAAATACGGCGGCCCTACTGCCGAAGCACTTGCCGAAAGCGCGTTGCTCAACGCACGAATGCTTGAAGAATTCGATTTTGACAATATCGTTCTTTCGGTAAAAAGCTCCGACGTTAAAACGATGGTCGACGCAACCCGTATTTTAAGCGAAAGCTGCAATTACCCCTTGCATATCGGCGTTACCGAAACGGGCGAAGTTCGACGCGGCAATATCAAATCGGCAATCGGCATCGGATCGCTGTTGCTTGACGGAATCGGCAATACCGTACGCGTTTCGCTTACCGACGACCCCGTAAACGAGGTCTATGCCGCAAAGGACATTCTTTTCTGCTGCGGTATCGGCAGCGGTATAAATATCGTTTCCTGCCCGACCTGCGGCAGAACCGAATCGAACGTTATATCGCTTGTCAATGAGCTCGAAAAAGCAACACGCGAAATAAAAACAAACCGCCGTCTTACGGTTGCGCTTATGGGCTGTGTAGTAAACGGTCCGGGCGAAGCAAAGCATGCCGATATCGGCGTAGCCTGCGGAAGGAATGAAGGACTGCTCTTCCGCAAGGGCGAAATTATTAAAAAGCTTGATGAAAGCGAGATAGTCCAAACACTCGTTTCAGAAATAAAGGAACTTATTAATGCTTAACGAATTTTTAAACAAATTCAAAAAAGCCTCCTTCAACGATAAAATGAAGGAGACCATAAGCAAATTCGATTCTTTCTCCGTTATGGTCGACAGAGAGCGCGTTACCGTCGCTGTCAAGGCGGAGCTTTCTTGCTACGTAAAGCCGAGCCTACTTTTCGCGCTCGAGGCAGAGATCAAAAGGGCATATGCATTAAACGGAGCAACCATCTATCCGCATTTCAACGTCGAATTCGAAGCATCTTATATGGATGGCGTTATCGAAACGTTAAAGCAGATATCAAGGCTCGATTACGGCTTTTTCGACGGCTCGACCTATCATTACGATAAAAGCACCGGCGTTTTTGTAATCAAGCTGCGCAAGAATATCACCTCTGTCATTCCCGAAGCAAACGGCGCCGAGCTCTTTATTATGCAATGCGTCCGTGACCAGTTCGGCGTAGCGATAATTCTTAAATTCGAATATGAGGAGATCGATACCTTCGAATACAGAAGCGACCGTGAGGACGCTTTGGCGCAAAGCATCCGCGAGCAAAAGTTTGAAATCGCAAAGGAAGTACCCAAGGATGCGCCGAGAGCATCGTTTATCGAAACCGAGGACGAGGAAGCCTATGATTTCGAAAAGGACGGTAAATATCTGGTTACCGTCGGCAAGATGACTCTTGATATAACCAAGCCCGACCCGATCTACGGTGAGCGCAGAAACTGGTCGTTCACCCCGATATCGAGCGTTAAAAACGATTCTGCCGTTTGTATCGCGGGTAAGCTTTTCCTTGTCGAAACAAAGGAAAATTACGAAACCGAAAAAATCACCTATACTATCTATATAACCGATAATTCCGCTTCTATCTCGGGCAAATTCAGCTGTCCGAAAAAGGAAGCGCCCAAAATAAAAGCGCCGATGTACGTTATGGTTTCGGGCAAAGCCGAAAAAAGACGTGTTTTCGACCGCAACAAGAGCGAATGGGTCGAGGACGATGAAATCACCCTCGCTATAAAGGCGATTTCGAAATGCAAGGTCTACGGCAGACAGGACGAAGCCGAAGAAAAGCGCGTCGAGCTTCATTTACATACCAATATGTCGGCAACCGATGCATTGAGCGATGCCGCCGATATAATGGCGCGCGCACACGATTGGGGCATGCCTGCCGTCGCATTTACCGACCACGGCACTCTTCAAGCCTATCCGATAGTTATGAGCGCCGCGAAAAAATATCCCGACGTCAAGCCTATCTACGGGATAGAGGGTTATCTTGTCGACGATACCGCACGCGCGGTTTTCCGTTACGACGATTCGGTCAACACAAGATTTAACGAGGATGAATTTATTATCTTCGATATCGAAACGACGGGACTTTCGCCGAAGGTATGCGGAATCACTCAGATAGGCGCGTTAAAATATAAAAACGGCGAAATAATCGGCGAATTTTCGACCTTTGTCGATTGCGGAATGCCCATTCCCGAAAATATCGTTAATTTAACGGGAATTACCGACGAAATGGTCAAGGGCGCACCGAATGAATGCGAAGCGGTAAAGAGCTTCCTCGAATTTTGCGGCGACAGAATGCTCGTTGCCCATAACGCAAATTTCGATATATCGTTTATCCGCCGTGTCGCGGACGAAAACGATATCCCCTTTGAAAATCCCTATTTAGATACAGTTGCGCTTTCACGCTATATCAATAACGACCTTAAAAAGCATACGCTCGATACTCTTGCGAAATATTTCAATCTCGGCGAATTCGACCACCACAAGGCGGACGCCGATACCTTGATGCTTGCAAAAATTTTCGAATGTATGTCGCGAAAGCTTGCGGCGAACGGTATCTTTACGGTCAACGAAATGAACGCCGCAATGGCAAACAGCTCCGACCCCAAGAGATTGAAGAGCTATCATATAATCATCCTCGTCAAGAATCTTGTCGGACTTAAAAACCTTTATAAGCTCGTGTCGAGATCTTATATCGATTATTATCACAAGCATCCGCGTATACCCAAAACCCTGCTTTCCGAATACCGCGAGGGTCTGGTTATCGGCTCTGCTTGCTCATCGGGTGAGCTTTACGATGCGATATTGCAGGGCAGACCCGATAACGAGCTTTACCGCATTGCCGATTTTTACGATTATTTAGAGGTTCAGCCCGATTGCAACAACGGCTATCTTATCGAGGAAAATCAGGCAACCGTCGAACAGCTTCACGATAACGTGCGCAAGATAATCGCTATCGCAAACAAGCAGAAAAAGCTTGCGGTCGCTACGGGTGATGTTCATTTTATGGACCCCGAGGACGAAATTTACCGTCAGATAATGCTTCGCGGCAAGGGCTTTTCGGACGCAATGCGCGAAACGGGAATATTCTTCAGAACCACGAACGAAATGCTTGAGCAATTTTCGTACTTAGGCGTTGAGGAAGCAAGAAGAATAGTTATCGAAAACCCCAAAAAGGTCATTGCCGATTTCGACGATATAAAACCCATCCCCGACGGCACCTATACACCCAAGATCGACGGTGCGGAAGAGGAATTGCAAACCCTTTGCGAGCAGACCGCAATGGAAATGTACGGCTTTAAGGGCGAGCTGCCCGAAATAGTCCGCGCAAGAATGGATAAGGAGCTTACGTCTATCATCAAAAACGGCTTTGCGGTTCTTTACGTCATCGCACGCCGTCTTGTACAGAACAGCGAGGAGCACGGCTATCTCGTCGGCTCACGTGGGTCGGTAGGCTCGTCGTTTGCGGCAACTCTTGCGAAAATTTCCGAGGTTAACCCGCTTCCTCCGCACTATGCCTGCCCCAACTGTAAATATTCCGAATTTTTCACCGACGGCTCGGTCGGCTCTGGCTTTGACCTTCCCGATAAGGACTGTCCCGAATGCGGCACGCGTATGCGCCCCGACGGACACGACATCCCCTTCGAAACCTTCCTTGGCTTCCACGGTGAAAAGGCACCCGATATAGACCTTAACTTCTCGGGTGACGTTCAATCGGAAGCACACAAGTTCACCGAGGTTCTGTTCGGCAAGGAAAATATTTTCCGTGCGGGAACGGTGGGTACGCTTCAGGATAAAAACTGCTTCGGCTACGTTAAAAAGTTCTTGGAGGAGGAAAATATTTCTCTCACCCGTGCCGAGCAATCGCGTCTTGTCTACGGCTTCGTAGGCGTACAAAAAACAACGGGACAGCACCCCGGCGGCATCGTCGTTATTCCCAAGGAATATGAAATATACGATTTCACACCGGTTCAATATCCCGCAAACAAAGCGTCAAGCGGCGTTATCACGACACACTTTGCATTTGAATATCTTCACGATACGATTTTAAAGCTCGACATACTCGGACACGATGTGCCGACCTATTACCGTATTTTCAAGGATTTTACGGGTATCGACGTGCGCGATATTCCGATGAACGATAAAAACGTTATCGAGCTTTTCGCATCGACCAAGCCGTTGGGCGTTACACCCGAGCAGATCGGCTGTCCGATAGGCACGATGGGCATTCCCGAATTCGGTACCGACTATTCGATACAGATGATCCTCGACGCAAAGCCCAAAACCTTTGCCGACCTTTTGCAGATCTCGGGACTTTCCCACGGTACGGGTATCTGGCTCGGCAACGGTAAGGACCTTATCGAAAGCGGCACCTGTACCATCGACCAGATCATCGGTACCCGTGACAGTATAATGGTTTACCTTATGCATAAGGGACTCGATTCCTCTATCGCGTTTAATGCAATGGAGCGTACCCGTAAGGGTAAAGGGCTTCTTCCCGAGCAGGAAGAGGCAATGCGTCAAAAGGACGTGCCTCAATGGTATATCGATTCCTGTAACAAGATACAGTATATGTTCCCCAAGGCGCACGCGGCGGCATATACCATTGCATCGCTCCGTCTTGCTTGGTTCAAGATATATCAGCCGGTAGCTTATTATGCGGCTTACTTTACTATCAAGCGTGACTTTTTTGACGGCGAGCTTGTTATGAAGGGCAAGGCGAAGATCGAGGAACGCTTAAAGACGCTCCGCGAAATGCCCAACCCGACCGCAAAGGATGAAGGCAATATGATCATCCTTCGCATAGTTTTGGAAATGCTTGCACGCGGATTTTCCTTCCTCCCCGTCGAGATCGGCAAGTCGGAGGCGACCTATTTCATTCCCGAAAACGGAAAGATCCGTCTGCCCCTTTGCTCGCTTAACGGCTTGGGCGAATCTGTAGCCGAAAAGATCGTAGAGGTAGTTAAAAACGGCGAAGCAAGCACCATCGAGGAGCTTCGCGTTAAGGCGCAGGTCAATAAATCGATCATGGACCTTCTCGATAAAAATAACTGCTTCGGCGATATTCCCGAATCGGATCAGCTTACAATGTTTTAATTCAGGTAATTATTATGTTTGACAACCATTCACACACTCAATATTCGGGTGATATCCCAAAGGGCGAGGGCAATTCGGTGCGTGAGCTTTGTATATCCGCTATCGAAAAGGGCCTTGAAGGTATTGCAATTACCGACCATTTCGATATCGACGGTATTTACGACGGCTATTTCCCGCCGCTCGATCACGAATCGATAGCGAAGGATATCGCTTGCGCGCGCGAGGAATTCAAGGGCAAAATAAAGCTGCTTCACGGCATCGAGCTCGGTCAGGCAACGCATATGCCCGATGAATCGAACGTTCAGCTTAACAGTCAGCCCTACGATATCGTTTTAGGCTCTGTACACGCCGTCCGCGGTATAATCGATTTTGCCGATACCGATATCGCCGCCATGACCAAAAACGAATACGTCCGTCTTTGGGAGCAGTATATCGAGGAAATGCTCGATACGATCGAATGGGGAAACTTCGACGTTTTAACGCATATAACCTATCCTAAGCGCTATTATCTCGGCAACGGAATTGCCGATTTTCCCGATATCAAAAATAAGGGCAGGGAATATTTCGAGCCGATTCTGAAAGCGGTAATAGAAAAAGGTATAACCCTTGAGTGCAACACCTCGGGCTTGCGTCAACAAATGGGTGAATGTCTGCCGAACGAGGATCTTTTCAGATTTTATTACGAGCTCGGCGGAAGAGACGTAACCATAGGAAGCGACGCTCACAAGGCAATCCACCTCGGTGCAAACTTCAAGGAAGCAAGAGAAATGTTAAGGGCTATCGGCTTTGATAAGCTCGCAAAATTCGAATCACGCAAAAAAGATTTCTATAATCTCTGATTTTGGAGGAAATAAAATGAAAGAACGTATTCTTGAATATCTCGAAAAGGATGCGCGTATGTCGCACTCCGATATTGCAACAATGCTCGGTATTACCGTTGAGGAGGTTGAAAAAACCGTAGCCGAATGTGAAGAAAACGGCACTATCCTTAACTACCGCACGATGATAAACTGGGACCTTGTCGATAAAAACACCGTTACCGCGCTTATCGAACTTAAAACGATTCCTCAACGTGATAAGGGCTTTGATTCGGTTGCAGAGCGAATCTGCCATTTTCCCGAGGTAAAATCCGTCGCTCTTATGTCCGGCGGCTTTGACCTTGCGATAACCGTTGAATGCAAGAATATGCGCGAGGTTGCCTTCTTCGTTGCGGAAAAGCTTGCTACTATCGAAGGCGTAACCGCAACCGCAACCCATTTCGAGCTTCAAAAGTATAAAGAAAACGGCGTCGTTTACGGCACCGAGAAAACCGACAAAAGAGGAAACAGCTGGTGAAATTTGACGCTTCAAAATGCCTTACGGCAAAAATAACCGAAATAAAACCCTCGGGCATCCGTAAGTTTTTCGACCTTTTGGGCGATATGAAGGATGTTGTCGGTCTTACGGTAGGTCAACCCGATTTCGACACGCCGTGGCATATCCGCAACGCGGGTATACGCTCGCTTGAAGAGGGACACACCTACTATACCTCCAATAACGGCATTATGGAAATGCGCGAGGAGATAGCTAAATATCAAAAGCGTCGCTTCGGTCTTGAATATGATCCCGCTAAGGAAATTATCGTTACCGTCGGCGGCAGCGAGGCGATCGACCTCGCAATGCGTGCTCTGCTCGAACCGGGCGACGAGGTTATTATCCCTCAGCCCTGCTTCGTTTGCTACGAGCCCTTGGCACGCCTTGCAGGCGCAACACCTGTTATAATCGACCTTTCGGCAGACAACGGCTTCCGTCTTACTGCCGAGCAGTTGAAAAACGCCATTACCGAAAAAACCAAGCTTCTCGTTTTGGCTTTCCCCAACAACCCCACGGGCTCGGTAATGCGTAAAGCCGACCTTGAGGCTATTGCCGAGGTCATAAGAGAAACGAATATCTGCGTTCTTTCGGATGAGATATACGCAGAGCTTACATACGGCGAAAAGCACGTGTCGATCGCAACGCTTGACGGTATGCGTGAGCGCACAATCGTTGCAAATGGCTTTTCAAAGGCTTATGCAATGACGGGCTGGCGTATGGGCTATACTCTTGCACCCGAATATTTCACGAAGCAAATGGCAAAGGTACATCAATACGGCATTATGAGCGCTCCCACAACGAGCCAATACGCATCTATCGAAGCGCTTAAAAACGGCGATGCGGACATTGAATATATGAAGGGCGAATACGAAGCGCGCCGTCGTCTTATCGTAAGCGAGCTTAACCGTATCGGTATCGAAACCTTTATGCCCGACGGCGCATTTTACGTTTTTGCCGACCTTCGCAAATTCGGTATCGACGACGAAACCTTCTGCGAAAGATTGCTTCACGAGCATAAATGTGCCATTGTCCCCGGAAGCGCATTCGGCGAAAGCGGAAGAGGCTTTGCACGTCTGTCCTATGCGTATTCACCTGCACATATAAGCAAGGCAATAAAGCGCATAGAGGAATTTATTAAAACGCTATGAAGCTAAAGGCATTCGCAAAAATCAACCTCACACTTGATATAATCGGCATACTCGAAAACGGCTTCCACGCATTACGCTCGGTAATGGTACCGGTTTCGCTGTGCGATGAAATAGAACTCGAAATATCCGAAAATTTCGAGTTTTATTGTAATTTGCCGGAATTGGCAACAAACGATAACCTTTGTGTACGCGCGGCAAATTTGTTTTTTGAAGCAACGGGTATAAAGGAATCTGTTTCTGTAAGGCTTACTAAAAGCATCCCCTTTCCCGCAGGACTGGGCGGAGGGTCTTCCGATGCCGCTTGTGTGTTAAAGGGCTTGAATATGCTTTTCGGTGAACCGCTTGATGAAAAAGCACTTTTCACCCTTGCCGAAAAATTAGGCTCCGACGTTCCGCTTTGTCTGCTTTCGAAGCCTGCGCTTTGCGAGGGGAGAGGGGAAGTGCTGACACCCGTTGACGGTTTTCCCGAATTGGATATCGTTATCGCAATAGGAAAGGACAGGCTTTCCACGCCGAAGGTATTCAGGGAATACGATAAAATGGGTCTCCCCATCGAAAACAGCACCAAAGCGTTTCTGTCTGCACTCAAATCGGGTAATATCCGCGATGCGTTATCAAAAACCGGCAACGCCTTTGAGCCGGTAACCGATATACTTTCGCCCGAAACCAAGCTCTTGCGCGAAGCGCTTCTGTCAAACGGTGCAAATGCCTCGCACCTTTCGGGAAGCGGCCCTTCGGTTTACGGCATATTTACAGATGAAATATCGGCTTCAAACGCCGCAAGGATATTAAACGATATGGGATATTTTGCCGTTTCCTGTAAAACGGTTGTTTAAAAAAATACGTATATTTTTCCTTTTTCTTGGGCAATAATCGTTCATAACGAAAAAGGAGAAAACATATGAAAACAAAAATTGTCGCGCTGTTTTGCGCCTGCTTTATTCTTCTTACCGCAATCGATGCCTTGATTCCGCGAAGCGAAAGCAAGGTTTTCGATAACGTCATCAGATTGCATATTCTCGCCGACGATAACAGCGATGCCGCACAAGGCATCAAGCTGAAGGTGCGCGATGCGATACTTGATGAGTGCGGTGATATCTTTTCGGGCTCGGACGATATAATTACCGCTTCGGCAGATCTTTATGAAAATATCAAAAGGATCGAAGATATCTCAAACCGCGTCCTTTCGGAAAACGGCGTAAATTATAAAGCGGCGGCAGAATTCGGGAACGAGGATTATCCTACGAGAGAATACGAGGGATTTTCGCTTCCTGCGGGCAATTATAAATCGTTAAGGATCAAGCTTGGCAAGGCAACGGGTAACAATTGGTGGTGCATCCTCTTTCCGCCGCTTTGCACAAAAGTATCAAACGATCTTTCCTCCTCGGGAATAAACGAAAAGGACACCGAGGTATTTACTAAACCGAAATATAAATTCCGTTTCAAGCTTCTTGAATTTTTTGGAGGGTAAAAATGTTACATCGCATTATCGGTGCTTCGGGTAGCGGAAAAACCAAATATATGTTTGACCGCCTTGACGAGGCATTAAAGCGCGGTAAGCAATGCTACGTCATCGTGCCCGAGCAGCAATCGGTTTCCTATGAATCGGCACTTTGCGAAAAATTCGGTGACGGTGTGAATCTTCTTTGCGAGGTTCTCAATTTCGAGCGCCTTCCGAACCGAGTTGCCCGCGATTACGGCGGACTTTGTGTTAATACTATCGATAAAGGGGGCGCTTGCGCCCTTTTGTCGCTTGTTTCGGAATCTTTAAAGGATGAATTGACCGAGTATTCTGCGGTAGCAACCGATTCTGATTTTGCGATCTCTCTTTATTCGCTTATTTCAAGAATGAAAATGGCGCTTATCACACCGCAAATGATACTCGAAGCGCTTAAAAACGGCATTCTCGAGGATGATGAACGAATCAAAAAAAAGCTTACGGATATCGCGCTTATATATTCCGAATACGAAAAACGCTTTAACGATGAATTAAAGGACCCCCGCGACGCATTGACAAGGCTTGCTCAGGAGCTTAAAAACAAGCCCTTTTTCGCGGATACGGTGGTTTTCATCGATAACTATTACACCTTTACCGAGCAGGAATATGAAATAATCAAGCAAATAATCGCGCAAAGCAAGGACGTATATATCTCCTTTACCGTCGATTACAACCGCTCTGTCTTCGAAGAAAACCGCAAGGCAAGCGAGAGAGTGCTGACGCTTGCAAGAAATATCTCCGACGATTTTTATACCGGTGAATCAAAGCGAAGCAAGCTTGAATCGCTTAAATACATAGAAAAAAACATCTGGGAAAGTAACGTCGAGCCCAATAATATCGACGACGGCGCTATAAAGCTTATCAATGCCAAAAACCGCTTCGACGAGGTCGAGGCGGCGGCGAGCGAGATATGCACCCTTGTAAGACAGGGATACCGTTATAAGGATATCACGGTTATCGCAAGCAACGCGTCGAATTATGCCTCGCTTGTCGATTCTGTTTTCGCGCGTGCAGATATTCCCGTCTATACCTCGGCAAAGGAAGACCTTACCGCAAAGCCGCTGTTTGCCTTTCTTCTGGCAAGCATTTCGGTCGTTATCGAGGATTTTTCGCTGAAAAGCATCAAGCGCTACGTCAAAAGCGGATATACCGACCTTACCGTTTCGGAAAGCGACGCACTTTTAAGCTATGCAAGGGCGTGGAAGCTTCGCGGCAAGGCGTGGTATGGCGACAGCGAATGGACTCTCGATCCCGAAGGCTACCGCGAGGGCGACCTTACGGCGCGCGGCGCAAGATTGCTTAAAAAGGCAAATGCCGCACGTGATAAGATCGTACCCGCTCTCTCGGCATTACGCGATACGCTTACACAAAAGGATCTTACCGTTTCGGTTGCGATGAAAGCGCTTTATAGCCATTTGATATCGCTCGGAGCAGACGAAAGATTGCGCAAAAACGCCGAAAGATATCTTAAAAACGGCGACCGCGAGCAAAGCGAGCGTGAAATTCAGCTCTGGAAGATACTCATAAATATAATCGATCAGCTTGTCGATCTTGCGGGCGACTGGGTAATTACTCCCAAACGCTTGCAATCGTTGATCAAGCTTATGTGCGACTGTGTCGGACTCGGTGCGATCCCCGCAAGCGCCGATTCGGTCACGTTTGGCGATGCATCGCTTATCCGTGCAAACGGAAGCAAGGCGGTCATCGTGCTCGGCGTCTGCGACGGTGAATTTCCTGCCGCTTGCCGTACGGGCGGATTCTTCAACAGCGACGAGGCGGTTTCGCTCGAGGGTATTGGATTACAGCTTGCCGATACGTTGGACAAGCAATTGAATACAAACCGCTTCTTGGTCTATGCGGCGCTTTCTTCCCCGAGCGAAAGGCTTGTTCTCCTCGCGCCGAGAAGCGAGATATCCGGAGGAGAATTGCGTCAGTCGACGGCTTGGCTTTCTTTGGAAAGAATGCTTCCGTCGGTAGCTAAAAACGCAATCGAATTCAACAGCGACACTGCAATCTACTCGCGCGAATCGGTTGCCGCCAATTTCCCGTTGCTTTCGGAATCGCCCCTGCGCGACGAGATAGAGAAGGCGTTGGCAGACAATTCTCAACCCTTCTTTGCCGATACACCGCTTGTATGCGACAAAAATTCAAAAATCGATTTCAAGGAAGAAATGCTTCACCTTTCACCCTCGAAGTTTGAAAATTACGCAAACTGTCCCTTTTCCTTCTTCGGCAACTATCTGTTAAAGCTCGAGGAAAAAAAGATAAACGAGTTCTCTTCGTCGGAAATCGGTAATTTCGTGCATAAGATGCTCGAAATGTTTCTGCGCGAATGCACAAGCAGCGGAAAATTTATACCTCCGTCCGAAGCCGAACGCAAGGAGATCATCGAAAGGCTTTCAAACGATTATCTCAATTTCGTTTTAGGGCCTGCCGCCGCTTGCGACAAGCAGTTTATGCACACCTATAAAAATATGGTGAAAACCGTTTCCTTTGCCGCCGAAAGCCTTGCAAAGGAATTCGAAAAGAGCGATTTTACACCAAGCGGATTCGAATATAAGATCGGGCTTGCAAACGAGGATATCCCTGCGATCGAATACGACGTCAACGGAAAGCGGGTGTTCCTTCGCGGCTCTATCGACCGCGTCGATACCTATGAAGCCGACGGTAAAAAATACGTGCGCGTTGTCGATTACAAGACCTATGACAAGGATTTTGTCGCAGAAAAGGTTAAATACGGGCTCGATACCCAGCTTCTTCACTATATCTATGCCTATTGCGAAAAGAACGGCACGATCCCCGCAGGTGTCTTCTATTACGGCGTAACGCTTCCCAATATCAATATCACGGGACGCGAAACGCAAGAGGAGCTTCAAAAGGAGATTGCAAAAACCGTTAAGCGAAGCGGCATTCTTATCGACGATATCGACGTTGTCCGCGCAATGAGCAACGATTTTTCGACAGTCCCCGCAAAGCTCTCCAAGGGCTCGAAAAAGGAAGCGCCGAAGCTTTACACACGCGGCAAATCCAAGCGCCTATATACCGAGGAGGATTTCAACGAGCTTAAGCAAAGCCTTGGTGACGGATTGAAAAGCATTGCCTCCGACGTATTTTGCGGCAGAATGGATATAGCTCCTCTTAACCCCGAGGACGTCAAGGCAGAGCCTTGCAAATATTGCAAGCTTGGCGATCTCTGCCGAAACAAACAAACAGAAACGGAGGAGATCGACGATGCCGAAGACTGATTTTACACCCAAGCAAAAGCAAGCCATCAACACTCGTAACAAGGATCTCCTTGTCAGCGCAGGCGCGGGAAGCGGTAAAACCACCGTGCTCACTCGTCGCCTTATCGAGCGCATAAAATCGGGCGATTCGGTTGAAAATTTCCTTGTCGTAACGTTTATGAAGGCGGCGGCGGCAGACGTTAAAACCAAGCTTTACAATTCGTTGCTCAAGGAGTATTCCGAAGACCCCGACAATAACCACCTTTTCCGTCAGTCCTTGCTCGTTTCCGAGGCGAATATATGTACCATCTCATCCTATTGCCTTAATCTTGTAAAGGAAAATTTTGCATTGCTCGGAATATCGCCGCACGTGCGCGTAATGGACGAGGTCGAGGAAGCAATGCTTTTGCGCAAGGTGACCGAGGACCTTATAGCAAAGGGCTATGAAAGCGAAAATTCGTCCTTTTTGACCCTTGCCGATAACTTTACGGGTGACAAGAGTGACGATTCGTTTGCGGAAACGATGATAAAGCTCTTCAATACGCTTCGCGTTACCTTGAACAGAGAAGAAACTCTGCTTGCCTGCGCGGACGAATTGGACGCCGAAGCCGAGATAATTGCAAAGCAAGGTCTGTTTGCATCGACCGTAGGAAAAGAGATCCAAAACCGACTCCGTATTTTCTACGATGAATTTATCGAGGATGCAAACGATATCTATGCCTATGCCGCAACAGTTGCATTCGACGATGCATATCTTGTGCCTTTAGAAAAAATGGTCAGCGCATTCGAAAGCGTTCGCCTTGCTCTCGAAAAAGATTATGTAAACTATTCAGACTTGGCGGAGAGCTCGTTTGGCATATCGCTTGCGACAAAGGGCTGCGACAAGCCCTTTAGCGAAAGCGTTAAGGAAAGAAAAGCCGAGCTTATGAAACGGCACACAAAGGTCGTTGAACGGTATGTTCGCGGCAACGACGAATATAATGCCGAAAGCTTTAAGAAATGCGCATGCCTAGTTCGTAAGATCAATGAATTTCTAAACGATATCGAAAGGGAATACAGCGCGGCTAAAGACGAAAACGGTGTGCTCGACTATACCGATTTCGAAAAGAAAGCGCTTGAATTGCTTGAGGTTCAGGACGAAAACGGTGTTTATCATCCGACCGAGCTTTGTCTTAAAACACAAAGCAAATTCAAGGAGATTCTTATCGACGAATATCAGGACGTCAACCCGATGCAGGATAGGATATTCAGACTGATTTCGGGCGGCGGCCACCGTTTTATGGTAGGCGACGTAAAGCAAAGTATTTACAGATTCCGAAACGCGTACCCCGATATCTTCCTGAATTACAAGGATGAATTTGCCGATATCGACGATTCGTCCGATACGAAAAACGCCTGCATCTTCCTTCGCGAAAACTTCAGATGCAGTGAATCTGTAATTGATTATGTAAACTACCTCTTTAAGTCTGTCACAGAGGGTACGCAATACTATCGCGAATACGACGGAGAATGGCTAAAGCACGCCTCCCTCCGTCCCGACCGAAAGCATCCCGTTGTTATAGCCGTTTCCGAAAAGGAAAAGGGAAATGCGAATGAGGCGCGTAAGGCAGAGGCTGAATTTATAGCGCGTGAAATCCTGCGCCTTAAAAACGAGGAGTGCGATTCCGAGGGTAACGCCTACAAATTCTCTGATTTCGCAGTAATGCTCGGCGCAATGAAGGGTTATTCGATAGAATACGAAAAGGCATTCAACAAATTCGGTATACCTTACAAGACCGAAACGACCGAAAGCTTCCTCGAAAACCCCGATATAAGGCTTGCCGTTTCGGCATTGAGAGCTATCGACGACCCGACCGACGATATATCGCTTTGCTCGTTGATGCGCAGTCCTATCTGTAATTTCGATTCGAACGAGCTTTATAAGATCCGATACCGTCAAAAGGACGTTGCGTTCTGGTTTGCCGTAAACGCAATGGCAAAGCCGAACGTCTTGCGTACCGTCAACAAAAAATATTCATTTAAACAGAAAAACGGCAAAAGATCGCTCGTAACAAAGTGCCGTGAATTTATAAAAAGGCTTACCGATTGGCGAATCGCAGGTACGGGTGTTTCCTGCTGTGAATTTTTAAAGAGCTTTTATATTTCATCGGGCTTGCTTCGCATAGCCTCGACTACCGGCAACAAGAAGAGCCTTTTGTTGCTTTTCGATTATGCAAGCCGTTTCGAAAGCACGAAAAACGTCGGTCTTTCAAGCTTTTTGGATTATTTGGACGAGCTTTCGTCGAACGACCGCGAAATTTCCGATGCAGCGCGTTCGGGCGATGAAGATGCTATCTCCTTTATCACCGTACATAAATCAAAGGGACTTGAGTTTAACGTCTGCTTTCTTGCGGGAACGCAAAAGCGCTTCCGCGGCAACGGAAAGAGTGACAGGATAACCGTTTCGCGCGGGAAGGGAATAAGCTTCACCCTGCGCGACCGCGAAAGCTTTACAACCTTCGATCCGCTCTGCAATATCAACGCCGTCGATAACGAGCGCGATCTTGCACTCGGCGAAGAGCTCCGCAAGCTCTACGTTGCGCTTACCCGTGCAAAGGAGCGTCTTTATATCACCGGCAGTGCCGAGAGCGGTTGGCTTGATAAGCGTTATACAAAAACCTCGCTTAACAGCTGGCTCGATATGGTTCTGTATTCTGCGATAGGCAGAGAGGATAAGGAATTTTTCACTCTGCGCACTATCGATGAGCACGACGGTATAGAGGGCTACCGCGCCGAAAAGACGGTGAAGAAATTGACACCGACGCGTGAAATGATAGATATCGTCAATTTCCGCTATCCCTACGAAAAAGCGGTTGCCACCGCGAAAAAGATATCGGTATCCGAGCTTCGCGAGGGGCTTCTCGAGGATGACGAATACGACCGCAGTCTGATTTCGGTGCCTTATTCCCGCGTTGCGATGCGCCCCGCCTTTATCGAAAGACAAAAGGGAAGCTCTGCGGATATCGGAACCGCAAACCACCAATTTATGCAGTTCTGCAATTTCGAAAGCATCGACAAAAACGGTGTCGAGCTTGAGGCAAAACGCCTTCTCGATATAAAAATGATTTCGGAATATCAATATGAAATGCTCGATTTCAAAGCGTTGAACAGCTTTTTCGAAAGCGATCTGTACCGCAGAATGACAGAATCGAAAAAGCTCTATCGCGAAAAACGCTTTTCGGTAAGCGACGTTCTTGAAAACGGCGGCGAAAGCGTTCTCGTGCAGGGTGTTATCGACTGCTTCTTTGAAAACCCCGACGGAAGCTATACCGTCGTCGATTACAAGACCGACCGCGTCCGCACGGGCGAGGAGCTTGCAGAACGACATAAGGTGCAGATATCCTATTACCGCCGTGCGGTAGAGCGTATGACGGGCAAGAAGGTAAGCAGGTGCATACTTTATTCCTTTGCTTTAAACAGTGAGGTTGAGGTATGATACGCTTGAAATCCTTTTATCCGATCACGGTAAAGCTTTTGCAGGATAACAAAAAGCTCGTGCTCGACGTTTTTAAAAAGCTAAGACCCCATAAGGGCGGATTTATCACCGTTTGTGAATTAAAGGGATGCTTTTCGTGGGAAAACGTAGGCGAAACCTTTGATTCTCTTGAAATCGGAGAAGCCCTTTGGGCGGTCAAAAACGAATCTGCAAAATCGGCGCAACCGCTTGACGTTATCAGAAACGACGGGACTCTTCTCGGCTTCATACCGTATAGCGAATCGGTCCTGCCGAATATGCTCATAAAGCGCGGAGTTAAGGTCATTTGCTACGTCGAGGCAAAGGAATTCCACGGCGGCATGCCTGCAGTCGCAATATCAGTCTACTCCGAGGATTATTAATAAAAAAAGAAATGTCAACCTTTGGTCTTTCCGAGGTTGACATTTTGTCTTTGTTATGTTATATTTTTTCAGAAGGGAAGTGATACCGTGAAAAATCGCCAAAGGATAAGAAGCATAACCTTGACCGCGCTCGGCACGGTCTTGCTTGCTATCTGCTCGTGGATATCGATATTCGGGGTCACGTTGCAAACCTTTGCCGTGTTTTTTATGATATATCTCTTCGGCGCAAGGCGCGCAACGGTCACGATTGCCGTCTATCTTGCAATGGGCGCGTTGGGCTTGCCCGTATTTTCGGGCTTCGGCGGCGGTATCGGTTGGCTTTTAGGTCCGACGGGCGGATTCCTTTTGTGCTTTGTGCTTGTCGGCGTGTTGCATATCCTTGCCGAGGTAATTTTTAAAACAAGCGTAAAGCGTTGGTTCATATTGCTGCCGCTTTCGGCAGTAAGCCTTTTGTGCTGCTATCTTTGCGGTGCCTGCTCGATGTATTTTTACTATTTAAAAACCGGCTCAAGCAATTCCTTTTTCGGAGTTTTTATTTCTCTTATAGCGCTCTATACGCTTTTTGATGCCGCTAAAATAATATTCGCCTACTATCTGGCAAAATATTTCAAGCGCATTATGCCAATTTAACGCTTATCTCGCCGCTGTTAAGGATCATTCTTTCACCCGAATCGAGAATTACCTCCAATTCGCCGTTGTCGTTAATTGCATCCGCCAATGCGTTGTAATCTCTTCCGTTGCGGTTGAAAGTGACGGTTTTTCCGAGCACGAGCGAATATTCGCGGTATTTGTCCATAAATTGCTTTTCGGGCAGAGTGTCGCAAAGCGCCGTTAAGCGCGAATAAATATCCGCAACCAAAGCACATCTGTCCAATTTCATACCGACCGATGCGGCAATACTCTTTAATTCCTCGGGAAAAATTTCGGTCGTAAGATTTATGCCGATTCCGACAATTATCGCGTCGATTTTTCCGCTTTCAAAGTCTGATATCGCCTCGGTAAGAATACCGCAGACCTTAAAATTGTCGATAAATATATCATTCACCCACTTTATCAAGGGGTGTTTTTTTGTTGTCGCCTCGAGCGCTTGGCAAACCGCAACCGCGGCGGCAGACGTAATGGCGGTCGAATCGGCAAGCGATACCTCGGGATGCAAAACACAGGAAAAATATATCCCGTCCTCCTTCGGCGAATAAAAGCTTCTGCCGCGTCTTCCGCGACCTGCGGTCTGCTCGTTTGCAACGAACAGCGCGTTATTCGTCAAACCGTTTGCAATAGCTCTCTTTGCCTCTGTATTGGTCGAATCGATCGTTTGGAAGATCCTTATATCGATATCGTTATCGTTCAAATGAGCGCGTACAGCGCCTTCTGAGAGCAGGCTTGGCGATGAATTGAGTCTGTGACCGAGATTGTTGACCGATGTGATGTCAAATCCCTCGTCCTTGAGCGAATTTATGCACTTTGCAACCGCACTGCGCGAAACGTTTTCGCCTTTTGCGATCTCCTGTCCCGAAACAAATTCTCCGCGATTCGAAACAAGCCTATATATAATTTTATCGCGCAAGGTCATGATCTTTTCATCCTTTCGTTGACCCACCAAAAGCAAAAGCCCGTGGAACGGGCTTATTTTTCGTGACGGGAAATATCTTCTGCAACACGCATTCTCGAATCGGCTTGATCGTTTTGAGATTCATCGCCGTTGATATTGCGTTCGTCAAAGCTTATATCGCTGATAAAATCCTTTTGAGAAACGTATTCGAAATTCTTAACGAAGATCTCGCTTACGGAGGAAGCGATAAACTCCTCCTTCACAGATTCATCCAAGCTGATCTCGGAATCTTCTTCGCTGATTTCGGCCATCTCGTCGGAAACCGAATCCGATTCATCGGTCACTGCTTCGGACAATTCCTCATCAATGCTGATATCTGAGCTTTCTTCATCCGAGGAGAGTGCCGATTCGTCAACGATTATCTCCTGATTTTGCGATTTAAGATATTTTTTGTATTTTGTTTCTGTTACGTACGCCAATTTAATTCTGTAGGTACCGTTTTGCATACCCGCAACCTTTTCCTCGGGGATCGTAATCTGCCAGTCCTCGCCCGGCTCGAGCTCCGCAAAGGTTCCTGAGTATTGTTGGGATACTGCGTTGGCGTTTCCACGTGTATAATACACGTCGCAATATTCTACCCAACCGTCATTGCTTAAATATTCGATCTTGCCGGTCATTTCATCGTTTTCGTGGAAAAGTAATACTGTGCCGGCTGTATTTTTAACCGAAATGGTAACCTCGTTGCTACCTTCCTCGGCATCGCTTACAATGTCGACCGAAATGTCCTGACTTTGCCATAAAAGAACCTGAACCGCCAAAACGGTAAAGAGGATCATAAATACAAAAGCCAAAACAAGCATAGTCAAAACGGCTGATTTTTTACGTTCTATGCCAAATCACCTCAATATAAATATAACACAAAAAATATATTTGTAAATGGAACTTTTTAACAAAAAATCACCTTTTATCGATTGCTGCATAGAATAGTATTGATAATATCAAACAAAAAGATATTATCTAAACACCGAGGAGGAATTTTAATGAACGAAAGAACAGGTCCGCTCGGCGGACTTTGCGGAAACGGAAAAGAGCAGCTTTGCTGTATCAGCGTTGATAAGGTTTTCGATTCCGCACGCGATAAGGACTGTCTGGAGGACGT
The DNA here is from genome assembly GCA_017561145.1 of Clostridia bacterium. Taxonomy (GTDB): domain Bacteria; phylum Bacillota; class Clostridia; order Oscillospirales; family CAG-382; genus Coliplasma. The sequence continues at coordinate 45,478 of JAFZDO010000008.1, forward strand.
GCGCGTACACCTGTGCGACTGCGGACAGGAGATCATTGACAAGGCAAGCGCTGTAAGATGCAAATCCGTCGAGATCATCAATACCAACATCCACATTGAGCCCGTCCCCTTTAATAAGGGCTTTTATCAGGTAACGGTCCGCTATTATTTCTGCGTAACGCTCGAGGCTTGTCTTTGCGGCGGCAGAGTACAGGAAGTAAAAGGCTTGTGCGCTTTTGATAAAAAAATTATTCTTTACGGCAGCGAAAAGAACGTTTCGGTATTTACGTCCGATCCCGAAAACAACAGCTTTTGCTTTGACGAGCGCGATCTGCGTTGCGACAGCGAGCCTACTCTTCCCACCGTTGTGGTCGAGGTTGCATCGCCTATCTGCCTTGACAGCAAGCTCGTTGAAAGATGCAAGCCGTTTGGTCATTGCTGTATGTGCATCGACGCCATTCCCGACCGCATCCGCTCGCGCTTCGACGGCGATTTCGTAGACGGTGTCGGCTCGAATAACGTATATGTCACTATCGGCGTATTTTCGGTCATCAGAATGGAACGTAAAGTTCAGCTCATGCTTCCCGCGTGCCACTTCTGTCTGCCCGAAAAGGATTCAAAGCCCTGCAACAGCGACGATCCCTGCTCGATCTTCGGCAAAATGCAGTTCCCGTTGGGCGAATTTTATCCCTATGCCGACGAGTATCGAGGCAACGGCGACCGTTGCGTTCACGGAAACAAGAGCGGCAGCTGCGATAAGTGCGGCAAATAACGCTGTTTTTTCCAAACTTACTCAATGCCACAATTTCGGTTGTGGCATTTTTTTGTTTTCCCTTGAAATTACGCAACGAATATGTTATCATATCATTGCACTAAACCATCAAGGAGAAAATTATGGAATTTGTCGAAGTTGTAAACCAAAATCAACATCTTCAAGGCTTTACAAAGGGCGGAAATTTTATGTATTGGTCGTTTACCGACTCGCTTGTAAAGACTAATCTTAACAATACCGTAAAATGTCAGGTGGAGATCCACGGCGGACATCTTGGCGACTGTGATTATCACGACGGAAAGATATATGCAAGCTATCTTCAAGATGCGCTCCCCGGACACGCTTGGGAGGATTGGACGGGATTTAAGATCTACGTTTTCGATGCGAACGATCTTCGCGTTTTGAACGTAATGAATCTCGATATCTGCGATTATTATAAGAGCATCACCTGCACACCTGAGGACACCCGCGGATTTCAGGGTATCGACGGCGTTGCGATAGCACCCGATCCCATTAGCGGCGAGGACAGACTCTTTGTTGCCTGCGCTCTTTATACGGGCGAAAAGTATGCAAATCAGATCATTCTTCAGTTCACGCTTGACGGTGTATATGAAACCGAATATCATATTCCCACGGGCAACACCGTTTTCGGTATTCAAAATTTGGATTACGATGCCGAAAACAAGGAATTTTGGTTTAGTACCTACGGCGCGTCGCAGCCTTATCAGCCCAAGGAAATTCTTTATTGCATCTCGGGCGATCTTAAGGAAATCAAAAGAAAATATTGCTACTCTACGCCTTTCGGTATAGAGTGCCTTGGCAAGGAAGGCTTCTATGCGTCCTATCAGTACGGACCAAACGGCAGACGCGGCGGCGTTGCTTACCGTTGCGATGAATCGATGTTCCGAAACAACGTTACCGAAGCCGAGGTCGAAGCATTGATCCGCGGAAATAATTAATTGAATTTGCAATCTTGCAATATAAAATTTTACAAGTAATTAACAGGAGTAAATTATGGAATTTGTTGAAGCATTAAATCAACATGCGCATATGCAAGGCTTTTCGAGTGGTAACGGTCATATGTTCTGGTCGTTTACCAATAGTCTTATCAAAACCACGTTGGACAGCGTTGTTAGATGTCAGGTGCAGTTAAGAGGCGGACATTTGGGCGATATCGATTATCATAACGGCAAAATTTATGGAAGCTTTATGCTTGACGCTCTTCCCGGTCACGCTTGGGCAGATTGGTCGGGCTATAAGCTGATGGTGTTCGATGAATACGACCTAAGAACGCTTGACGTTATAAATCTCGATATTTGCGATTACTATAAGAGCATCACCTGCACACCTGAAGACACTCGCGGATTCCAAGGCATCGACGGCGTTACGATTGCACCCGACCCCGTAACGGGCGAGGATAAAATATTCATCGCTTGTGCATTGTTCACCGGCGAAAAGTATTCCAACCAAATCATCCTTCAGTTCGATATGACTGGTAAGTATGAAACCGAATACCACATCCCGACGGGCAACACCGTATACGGTATCCAAAATCTCGACTACGATGCGGATAACAAAGAATTCTGGTTCACTACCTATGGCTCCTCGCAGCCCTATCAAGCAAAATACGTTCTTTATTGCGTATCGGGCGATTTCAAGGAGATCAGACGTACCTATAAGTTTTCTACCCCGTACGGCCTTGACTGTCTTGGCAAAGAAGGCTTTTACGCCTGCTATCAGTTCGCAAGAAACGGCAGACGCGGCGGTGTCGCATACCGTTGCGATGAAGCTTGGTTTGAAACTCCCAAGACCGATGCACAGCTTAAAGAGCTTATATATTCCGACATAGAATTCTGATATAGAAAAAACAGCATAAAAAATCCCGTTGTATCAAACAACGGGATTTTTGTTATTCATTATTCCGAAATATCGTTTTCGGTTATGTCTTCGGCTTCGCTTGCTTCGTTAGCTTCTTCAAAGGTATCATCGGTATCCTCCTCCGATTCATCCGAAGGCTCTTTTGCGATTTCTTCCTCGACGTTTACCGTAATGGGAATTGCTTTTACTACGGTTTCTTCTTTAGCGCCTTTCTCAATGTAAGCGCCTAAATCGTCGTAGTAATCAAACGAGAAGAACTTGTTTGTCGCCTTTTGCTTCTTCAATACCTTGAAGTAAAGCATATAAAGAACGTAAACCACCAAAGCGCCGAGCGATATCCATACGCCGCCGGGAAGGGTAAGCTCGATTTCGGAAAAGCTTACTTCGGTAGAAACGATAAGTCCGGGGGTGGTGTAATCGAAGACGATCTCATTTTCACCGGCTTCACATTCAACACCGACAAAGCCGTAGGTAACGCGTAAAACGTCCTTTTCCTTGCCGTTTACCTTTGCGTGCCAACCGTTTTCTTCATAAGGTACGCTGAAGTAAACTATTCTCGGCTCGTCAAGCGTGATGCTTGCGTTGAAGCCGTAAGAATCGTATTCGAAGCTGTCACAGCACATTTCGCGTCTGTCCTTAACCGATGCTTCAAAGTTTGCATCGGTCGCCTTGATAGCATCCGTTGGGGTAACGCGATCCATAAACTGCGAATAATATGCAACCATATCGTCGGGAACGACGAGATACTGACAAAGCATCTTATCGCGTGAGGACTTGCCGTATTTCTTTTCGAAATCGCTTTGCGTCATAAATTCTGTGTAAGCAAAGCCCATAGGGATATAGTTGTTGTTGATATAAATATCGTATCCGTTTTGCGATTCAAGATATTCAAAGCCAAAAGCCTCGTGCTCTTCTTTGAATATGCCAATCTTTTCGCCGTTAGCGTTGGTTTTGTTGCTTAACTGCTTCGAGGATTCGATAAAGGAATACTTGGTCGAGGTGAAGGCTCTCAATCCGTGAAGCGTGCTTTCCGCTCTCGAGCCAACGCTTCTCGTAACGCCGATGATGGGATAGAACTCCATGATCGAAGGCGGAACGACCGTGTGGAAGCATTCGATTGTCGGATAATTCCAATAAATGCCGAGATTGTCTATCGTGGACGTGTTCGAATCTCTGTAAAAGTCTATGCGGTAGAATTCCTCGTGCGGGTCGGGTAAATTAACCTCACCCTCGATACACTGATCTACCATAAAGTCGCTCTTGTGCGAATATTGCTTGCCGTTTGTAATGTGAACGCAGCCGTAAAGCACCGTCATACCGCAAACGCCGAAAAGCAATGCACGGTCGAATACCTTTCTACCGCGGAATCTGCGGATGAAAAACGCCGTAAGGATAATGCCAAGGAACGCAATTCCGACGTAAAGCCAGAATCTGAAGCGGTAAGGGGGATAGCCGAGAAGCATTTTATCGTTGCTGTTCTCATGCCATATAAGACCCAACGGAAGCGCGATGAGAGTGCACGCCGCCGCCATTATCGCGGTAGGTATCCTCCAATTCGTGCGTGCATCCTCCAGGCTGATGACCGTTGCGAGAGTAAGCATCATGATCATCATATAAAGCCATCTTGCATAATACGACGAATTGAAAAGGAAGAACGAGCTGTTGAGTATCGGAACAAAGGAGAAGGCGATAAGCGTGATGATAATACCCTTGAGCCACCAGCGCCTTCTGACAGTGAACAACGCAAACACGCCCGAAAGCGAGAACATGGGGAGATACATCGAAATAGATGCCCATCTCGTTTCGTGTCCGCTGAAGAAGTTAACGCGTGAAGGAATATCGGGCGGGAAGAAATAGGATTCAAGGATCTGTCCGTAGCGTTGCCAATAAAACTCGCCGTCCTTACGCCAGTAAAGCAACCGCTTGACAGAATCCTTCGCCTTATCGAAATCACCGTCCGAAAGCTGTTCAAACATATTGCTCAAGGTATCGAGATAAGAGCTCGTAATTCTGCTGTTGCCCATCAGCGCCGCGGCTGCGGGGAGGAACATAAACATCGACAGTGCAAAGCCGATGACCGCTTCGATAACGAGTCCGCCGAGCTTGCCGAGTGTGATCTTAAATGATCTCGAGGGCATTCTGAACAGGAAGTAAATAACGCAAAATACGACCTGACCTGCGAACATAAAGTAGTTGACAACCGCATTTATAGCGACAGCGACCGCAAAAACACCCTTGCGGTCGTTTTGCACAAGCTCCTCCATACCGATAAGAAGCAAGGGGAAGAAGGCAACGACCTCGTGGAATTGGTTGAAAAAGGTGTTGTAGATCTGAAATCCCGAGAAGGAATAAAGCAATGCGCCGATAACCGCATAATTTTTGTTTTTAACGAATCTCTGCAGATAAGCATAAGCGATAACTGCGGCAACGATATATTTGATGATATAGATCGGTGCCATAAGATAGGGCGCCCAAGTGGAGGGGAATATGCACATCAACCAGAAAAAGGGGCTTCCGAGCATATAATACGAGTAGCTGCCGATAAAGTTCGAGCCCATATCGGTGACCCAGTCCCAACCGAACGAGCCGTCCTGAACCATTCTAACACAGTTTTCGTAAAAGCAGATCTGTTGCGCGTTATAGTCGCCGTAATACAGGAAGACGGGCGATCCGGTCTTGATCCATTCCACAATAACAAACGGGACTGTGATACAAACCGAAACGATAAACGACCACCAAATCACCTTGCGGTAAAAATACCACGGGCTTTCACGGTCGAATTTAAATTTATTTCTAAGTGCATTCGATGCGCTCATAAAATAACTCTCCGATCAAATTTATACCTTACATTTTACAACGAAATCGCTCAAATGTCAATAAGCGATATGCCTTACAGACTGTTAATATTTTGTTTCTTGACTTGATGACGGACTAATGCTATACTTTAAAAAAACACAACGTTTGGAGGATAAAAGCCTTGAAGCGCTCATTGTCGTTAATACTCTGTCTTGTGCTCGTGCTTGCCATGATTCCGTCCTGTGTGGCGGCAGAGGACGTCACACCAAAAAAAGCCTATAATTACGTTATTTCCGACGGATTTGTTTATAACGTGACCGAAAAAACAACGAAAGAAAATCTGCTTGCATCCGGAAGCGATTTTAAATCGGTCGATTCGAGCGGCGAATATGTAAAAACCGGCGATACCGTTACCGATAAAAGCGGGAATAAGCACACCGTAGTAATTCACGGCGACGTTTCCGCAAACGGAATAGTAGATAAATATGATTACATTGCTGTAAAACGCGCTTATATGAAAACCGTTACGCTTTCGGGCGCATATCTCGAGGCAGCAAAGAAGGAAGATGTGGTTACTGTGTACGATTATATCGCAATTAAGCGGCACGTTATGAAAACTGCGGACATTTTCGCAACCCCTCACAAGGGAAACGGGGTTATAAACGTTGCCTATATCCCGCTCGATAACCGCCCCGTAAACAAGGACCGTGTCGAATATCTTGCGGCATCCGCGGGCTTAAATCTTCTTATTCCCGAGGAATCGCTTTACCGTACCGCGCTCGACAATATGACCCCCAACCCCGACGGCTCGACCATCGGCAACCGCAAGGAATTGCTTAAATGGCTCAAATCGGTCGAGGATGAATGCGAATACTTCGTTATCTCGCTCGACCAGCTTATTTCGGGCGGCCTTGTCGGCTCGCGTTACCTTTCAAACACCGACCTCACGTTTGAAACAGAGGTCGCGGATTATCTTATAAAGCTTGCCGAAAAGAAGCATATAATCCTTTTCGATACGGTAATGCGACTTGCGTCCACCGTTGACTATCAGGGCTATAAGATGGAGGAATACAACGCGTTGAGAGCCTACGGCAAGGTTGCACGCAAGACCTTGAGCGGAAATCAGCTTACCGTCGATAACATTATTGCAGGCTACCGCTATGATGCAAACGGACGCGAAATAAGCGTTTCGGTAAGCTCTACAAAGCTCGATCAATATCTCGCATCCCGTGCGCGTAAGCTCAAGGTTATAGACTATCTTCTTGATAACGCGGTCAACGATATCGAAAGAATTTATATCGGCGTTGACGATTCCTCGCCCGAAACCACTATTCAAACCAACGAAATTAATTATATAACCACTCGCGGCGGAGAAAATCTAACCCTCTTTGCAGGTGCTGACGAGCTTGGATTAATGGGCATCGCCGCGGTCGCGACCGACGTTTACGGCGAAGCCGAATGCAAGGTTACCTATTTCGGAGAGGGCAAGGACTGGTCGGCAGACAGCTTCGATACCTCCACACTTTCCGACTGTATCGAAAAGCACTTCTCGTCGATCGGCGCAACGCTCGACAGCAATGACCAAAACGCTCTTCAGGTGCTCGTGCTCACACGCTCGAACAACACAAGCAAATATGCAAGCGAATTGATGAAAAAGGCGGCAGACAATATCTCAAAAGGCATCCCGACCTGTATTATCGACGCATCAAGCACCAATCGCGACCTGCCTTATAAGGTTCTCGATACAAGCTACGATATTGCAAAGCTTCTCGGATATTCAAACTGGAATACGGTTGCGAATGCGACGGGTATCTCGCTTTCGAACGCCGTTGCAAGATACGTTTATATAAAGAACGGCGCAGTTACCGCCGAATCGAACGATGCCTTCCTGAAAACTCTTACCTTCTCGTTTATCAAGGATATCTCCTATAAGTGCAAGGGTATCACGAACTTAAAGGACACGTCGCAATACGGCCCCGTGAAAATACTCAACCGCATCAATTCTTCGGATATCCTCGTCGGAATCAAAAAATATTCGTCCCACAAAACGGTAAGCGTATCCAATTTCCGTTATCCCTGGAACCGCTCCTTCGAAGCAACCTTCGATATCACCGTCAAATAAGCAAAAAAATCCCTTCGGTTTTATCCGAAGGGATTTTTGTTTACTGTGCGAGATTATATTTAGCGGCGAAGGTTTCGTATTCTGCACGGAACGTGTCGTCGTTGCCGCCCTTGACCGCGTTGAGGTATTTATGAGTTTCGAATTCACCCTCTGCAACCTCGATCATTGCAACCGCAATGTTCGAGCAGTGGTCGGAAATACGCTCGAAGCAGTTGATAAGGTCGTTAAGAATAAATCCAAGCTCGATGGTACAGGTGCCTGCCTGCAATCTTATAATGTGATTGCTTCGCATTTCGGCTGTGATCTTGTCGATAACCTGTTCAAGCGGTTCAACCTTGCGTGCAAGCGCGGTATCGCCGGTTTCAAATGCGGTAAACGTAAGATCAACGATCTCTCTCAAAGCGCTCTCGGCAATCGCGATCTCCTTCTTAGCATCCTCCGAGAAGCTGAGCTTCTTCTGGTTTAATTCCTCGGAGGTCTTCGAGATTTCAACGGCGTGGTCGGAAATACGTTCGAAGTTGCCAATCGAGTGAAGCATTGTAGAAACGTTTTGCGAGTCCTTAACAGTTATGTCGTTACTCGAAAGCTTAACGAGATAGGTGCCAAGCTTGTCTTCGTATTTATCGGCAAGTCCTTCGTCCTCTTCAACCTTGTCGGCAAGTGCTTGGTCGTACTTGTTAAGAACCGAAAGTGCATCAAGAAGGGCTTCCTTAACAACGGTGCTCATACGAACGGTGATGTCGCGGCATTCGGAAATAGCGATCGCGGGGGTTGCAAAAAGACGTTCGTCGAGGAATGCAACCTTCGTTTTTTCGTCGGTCTTGTCGCGGATGACCTTGTTTGCAAAAGCAACAAGCGCGTTTTGGAAGGGAAGGAGTATCGCCGTTGTGAACAGGTTGAACGCAAGGTGACAGATAGCAATGCCGAATGCATCGATCTCCCAAGCCATAAAGGCGAAATTAAAGATCAAGTTAAGCGAATAAAGAACGATGAGACCGATAACGGTACCGATGATGTTGAATGCGATATGTACGACCGCAACTCTTTTTGCGCTTCTGTTAACACCGAAGCTCGAAATAAGAGCGGTTACACAGGTACCGATGTTCTGACCCATAATAATCGGAATTGCCATACCGAAGGTGAATCCCGAGCCGGGGCCTACGAGAGTCTGCAGGATCGCAACCGAAGCGGCGGAGCTTTGGATAACACCGGTGATAACTGCACCGATAAGAACACCGAAAACGGGGTTCTCGAATATTGTAAGAAGATTGATAAATGCAGGCTCATTCTTAAGATTCGAAACCGAATCGCCCATAAGACCCATACCGCACATCAAAACGGCAAAGCCTACGATGATGTTACCGATATCCTTGCGCTTCTTGTCCTTGCCCATAACGAGAAGAACACCGAAAAGTGCAAACAAGAGCGAGAAGTTTGCCGGCTTTAAAAGGTCCATAAAGTTAAATCCGCTTCCGTCGCTTTCCAAGCCGATAAGCGAGGTAAGGAAGGCGGTCAGCGTCGTACCGATGTTCGAGCCCATAATAAGACCGACGGTCTGCTTAAGGTTCATAATGCCGGAGTTAACAAGACCTACAAGCATAACCGTCATCGCCGACGATGACTGCATTGCGATGGTTATACCTGCGCCGAGCAAAAGACTTTTAAATACGTTGGAGGTCATCTTTTTAATAGTGGCTTCCAACCTGCCGCCCGACATTTTTTCAAGGCCGTTTGACATAACCGTCATACCGTAAAGGAAGAAGGCTACGCCGCCGATAAGCGTGATAAATTCAATAATTCCCATAAGTTCTCCTGTTTAACTGTTTTGCATATAGCAAAGCATCTTTAAATGCCGCCCGATTTATGCGGCGAAGGGAAGATAAGAATAAATTGCGTCTGTTAAGCGCATTAAATCGAATTTTGTCAAATATATCATAACAAAATGCGTGTCAACTGTCAACGGAATTTTTTGAATTTCGGTAAAAAAACAGTAAAAAAGCTCCGAAAAAGAATTCGGAGCTTTTGTTTGCTTTTTATTCGGTTCGCAATGCGACAACGGGGTCCTTTTTCGAAGCGCTTCTCGAAGGAATGATACCTGCGATGAGCGTAAGAACGATGCTGATGCCGATAAGGAGCAATGCGACCCAGAACGGGAATTCGGTTTTAAGGTTATCGATATCGGTAAGGACGTTTAAGATAAGGTCTACCAACAGACAAAGCAGATAGGTGACACCTACACCCAACACACCGGACGAAAATCCTATCATAACCGTTTCGGCATTGAACATAGTCGAAACATTGCGCTTCGAAGCACCGATAGCGCGTAGAATACCGATTTCCTTGGTACGCTCCTGAACCGAAATAAGGGTGATAACGCCGATCATTATCGAAGAAACAACGAGCGAAATGGCAACGAATGCGATAAGAACGTAGGTAATAGCGTTGATTATCGTGGTTACCGAGGACATCATAAGACCTACGTAATCGGTATAGGTGATCTTCTGAAGCTTATCCTTGCCCTCGTTGTATTCAAGAATAGCCGCCTCGATAGTATCCTTTTCTTCAAAGGAGGAGGCATAAAGGTTAATGCTTTCGGGATCGTCAAGGTCGACGTAGCCGAGCTTTTTCAAATTATCCTTATAGGTCGAGCTTGAAAATTCAAGAACCTCATCGTGATAGAACGCGAGCGTCTTAATAGCCTTCGCCTTTTCTTCGTCGGTACCGACTCTGTCGGAGTTGAGAAGCATATCGAGCTGTTGGATCAGCATTTCTTCCGAAAGCATCGAGAGCTGTGCCTTGATTCCCTCGGCATATTTCTGCTTTGCGGTTTCGGCGACGATCTGAGAAAAGATCGATTTGATCTCGTCGTCGCTCATAGTGGAAAGATAGGATTCAACGTCTTCCTGCGACATTTTCATCTGCGTGGCGAGAACGGCAGTAAGCGTTTTTAACATTTCCTCTCTCGAAATGCCCTTTGTCGCTTCTGTAATAAGGGCGTCGAGCACCTCCTTGGTGGGAGTGCAGACCATTTCGACGTATTTTTCAGCTTTTTTCTTTTGGTCAAGATCGTTAAAGTAGTTTTTAAGATCTAAAACCTTTTCCTCGTCGGTAAGGTTTCCGGTGCTTTCCTTAAAGGGAAGTCCGGTGAAAATATCGGTCGTTTCATCGGCAAGCTGAGCCTTGATAGCATCCGAATCCTTCGATTCCTCGATGATATATTTCGTAAGCTCGCTCGTATAGCCGATAGAGCCCGTCAGCATCGAGGAAACCGCATCCTCACTCGGGCGGATGATACCAACGACCTTAAGGTCAAGACCGTTTGCGTAAAGCATGCGGAGGACCGAATTGTCCTTGCTCTTTCTGAGGTCTTCATAATTTCCGTCGCTGTTAAGAACGAAGCACTGCGAGGGAAGAATAGTGCGGAATTCCATACCGCAGATATCTTCAAAGCTCCACTTCTTGGTGGAGTAATCGATAGGCTGCTTGTTGAACGCGGCGTTTGCGAGTGCGTCGATGTCATCCTTGGAAATAAGACCCAGCGCGTAAAGCGCCATATCCTCGATCTCGTTGTTTTCGTCAACAACAAGCACGATCTCGTTATAATCGTTCGGCCAGGAGCCGTGAATTACGTCGTATTGCTTTTCGAGCAAGGGATTAATGAGCTTTCCGTTGTCGCCGGGAAGCATTTCCTGCCAAAGCTTTACGCCCGAATTGGACATAGACATGGTGGCAGAGCCGCCCATCATGCTTTCGTTCATCTGCATCATGCCCGAAAGGTCAAGGCCGAAATATTCGACGAGCAATTCCTGCAAAAGCGCATTCGTATCGGAATGGATGATCTGTCCGTCAACGTTTTCGGTATAGATAAGAAGGTCGAGCGCATAGGTGTACTGAACGCCGTTGATAGCGTTTTGCAATCCCGTTGTGCTTTCTGGATTCGCGCGTTCGGCTTCAAGAAATTCCTTAAAGGATCTAAGGTCGTTTTCGGTCGCTTCCATAGCGTTCAACGAGTTTACAAGATTGTAAAACATCGCCTTTTGGTAAACCGCATCCTTTTCGTGATTGGAATTTTCTGCGGCGTTGCCCATAAACGCTCTTAGCAACGAGCCGATATCCATGTGCTGAGATTCAAGCGTAAGGGGATAGGACGATAACGTGTCCTCCTGAACGGTATTGATGTACGAGGTCATACCCTGCGATACCGCAAATATCAGCGCGATACCGATAATACCGATGCTTCCCGCAAAGCTCGTAAGCATCGTTCTGCCCTTTTTGGTGATAAGGTTCTTAAGCGAGAGCGAAAACGAGGTAAGCAAGGACATAGAGGGCTTTTTAGCCTTCTTTTCCGCCTCTGTCTTGATAGCGTCGTTAACCTTTTCCTTTGCCGCATCCTCTTCGCTCAAGGGTGCACTGTCGGAAAGTATCTCGCCGTCGAGCATCTTTATAACACGTGTCGCATAACGGTCTGCAAGGTCGGGGTTGTGTGTGACCATGATTACCAATCGGTTTTTAGCAACCTCTTTAAGGATATCCATAACCTGCAAGCTGGTTTCGGAGTCCAAAGCGCCCGTAGGCTCGTCTGCAAGAATGATCTCGGGGTCGTTAACAAGCGCTCTTGCAATAGCAACGCGCTGCATCTGACCGCCCGACATCTCGGAGGGCTTTTTGTAAAGCTGATCGTGAAGTCCCACGTCCTCCAAAGCCTTTTTTGCGCGCCTTCTTCTTTCGGCTTTCGAAACGCCGCAAAGCGAAAGTGCCAGCTCTACGTTGGAAAGCACGGTCTGGTGGGGAATAAGGTTGTAGCTTTGGAAAACAAAGCCGATGGAATGGTTACGGTATTTGTCCCAATCCGAATCCTTGTATTCCCTTGTCGATCTGCCGCTTATTATCAGATCGCCGCTGTCGTATTTATCAAGTCCGCCGACAACGTTGAGAAGTGTCGTCTTACCACAGCCGGAAGGACCCAAAATGGCAACGAATTCGCTTTCACGGAAATCGATTGAAATACCTTTAAGCGCTTCGGTTACCGTATCGCCAACGGTATAGGATTTTTTAATATCCCGCAGTTCAAGCATAGTCTTTTCCTCGTTAAAGTAAAATTTTATACATTATAATGATAAATCATTCACCGTATGTTTGTCAACAAAAAAATATAATACAAATTGTAAACAAATTATCATTAGAATATACAACCGCCGATTTTGAGGCAAAAAAACACCTCCGAAAGGTAGATCCTCACGGAGGTGCGCGATTTTATATGAATCTAATGGTGTTGATTTCGTAAGGCGTGAAATTAACGCTTCCGTCGATCTCGCAAATGATATTCTCCATCAAATCGCAAAGATATGCCTTCTTGGCGCCGAACGCTTCGTTCAACGTGATGTTTGCGCTTGCGTTCCTGCCCGAAAATTCATAAGCACGAACGATAACGCCGTTTCCGTCCTCGGCGATCTTGACCCAATCAACAGCGACGCTTTCGCCGTCACATTCAACGAACGACTTGTCAAGCAACGCGTTATCGACGCATCCGTCAAACGCCTTGGGAGGATCGTTAAGAGCATAGCCTTCGGATGTCAGCGAGTTTACATAATCTTTGCCGTGAACGTAGAAGGAATAGGTAAAGGAGTGTTTACCCTTGTCTGCATCCTTGCCGGGGTACATACTGCTTCGGAGAAGGTCGATATCAAGCACGCTGTTCCATACTCTGTGACCGTATTTGCAATCGTTCATCAAAGCCGCACCGTGATCTCCGTCGAAAATATCGATCCACTTGTGAGCGCATATTTCCTTCTTCGCCGCCGCAAAGCTGTCGCGCTTGTGAGTGGGACGCTTGATAACGCCGTACTGAATATCACAATCCGCATCGTCGCTTTGAGCAGATAGCGGGAAAGCGGCACGGAGCATCTGGTGAGTTTCCTTCCAATCAACGTCGGTGACGAAGTCGATCTTCGCACTGTCGGGATAGATGATCGCGGTTTGGGTAATGACGCTGTCGTTGATCGTATAAACGGTTTTTCTTTCGGCAACGCCGTCGACAATTTTGGTCGAAACCTCTTTAATCGCAAGGCGTTTTTGGGGATTTACCGCGTAATCCGCGGGCACCTCCCAAGCGTTTACGGTGTCGGAATAAGCGGTAAGAATATTGCCCTCGCTGCGCAGATATTCAAATCCGTCTTCCTTGCCGATGACCGAGGAAATACCGCCGTCGGGCGTAAATGTGACCTTTATCTTGCTGTTTTCGATACAATCGCCGTTGACCGAAACAGCGCCGCATTTGCAATCCTGCGCCAATGCAAAGCTCATCGGCTTAGCCTTTACGCGGTCGTATTTTTCTCCGTTTTTAACGTATCCGTCGAATTCAAACGGCGAAGGATTGAAATAGGTCTTGCCGTTCTTTTCGGTCGCAATCGAATCAAAAGCCGCTTGCTCGATATCCTTGATATCCTTCAGAATAGCCGCATACCGAACGTCGGTTTCGTCGTAAACGCGCTTTATCGAGCTGCCGGGGATTATATCGTGGAACTGATAAAGCAAAACCTCTTTCCAGAGCTTTTCGAGCTCTGTATTGGGATATTCCTTCTTGCCCAAAAGGGAAGAAATGGTTGACATAATTTCGGCATCGTGGAAGCCGAATTCGCACTTTCTGTTGTATCGCTTATTGCGCGATTGAGTGGTATAGGTGCCTTGGTGCTTTTCGAGATAAAGCTCTCCCTTGTAGGAGGGGAACTTTTCTTTATCCTTATCGAGATCTCTGAAAAAGTCGATCGCGAACGCCTGCTTTACCTTCGGGATACCGACAAGATCGTATTCGCGCTCCAATCTTTCAAGATGCTCCATACCGGGACCGCCGCCGCCGTCACCAATGCCGTAAAGGAGCATCGAACGGTTATCAATTTCGCGTTCGCGGAATTTTTCCTCGGTGGTTATCATCGATTCGGCTCTTGCCGCGCTGTTGTAATTGCCCTCGGGAGGCATATGTGTAAGAATGCTCGAGCCGTCAAGACCTATCCAGTTAAAGGTGCTGTGAGGGAAGAGGTTAACGGCGTTCCAGCTCATTTTTATGGTAAGGAAGTATTTAACTCCGCTCTTTGCCATAATCTGGGGAAGCTGTGCGGTATATCCGAATACGTCGGGGATCCAAAGTATCTCCTGCTCGTAGCCGAATTCCTCCTTAAAGAATTTTTTGCCGTAAAGCATCTGACGTACAAGGCTTTCGCCCGAAGGTACGTTGGTATCGCTTTCGACCCAAAAACCGCCCTGAAGCTCAAGACGACCCTTGTCGTAAAGCTCCTTCATCTGCTTGTAAAGCTCGGGATGCTCGTCGCGCACCCATTCAAGCATTTGCGGCTGACTTACGCCGAAAAGATAATTCTTATATCTTTCGCTGTGTCTTAAAACGGTTGCAAAGGTTCTTGCCGCCTTGCGCTTCGTTTCTCTTATCGGCCAAAGCCACGCAAGGTCGATATGTGCGTGACCGAGTGCCGTGATTTTAAAATCGCTTTCGCTCTTCTGTGCAAGAAATTCCTCGGTTATTGCCTTTGCGGCTTTTATATCGTCGGAATAGACGGAAATTGCCTTTTCAAAGCATTCCTTTGCGTTCTTTTTAAGCTCATCATCCTTGGTTGCCTCGGCGAGATGCCAAATGACCTCAAGGTCGTAATAAAGATCGCGCTTTGCGTTGTCAACGGTGGCAATATCGGCTCTGTGAAGCACGCCGATCTTGTCAAGAGGTGAATGCTCGTCCTCACCGAAAAGATCGTTTGCGCCGCAATCGACCCAAATGTCGATATTTCCGCCGTTTAACATTCTTTCGTCGGGGTAAACGACTACCTTACCCGGCAATCCCAAATGGAAGGAGTAAAAGCTGTCCTTGTTGGTAATGCCCTTAAAGGGTACGCCGTTTCGGTCGAAAACCAAACCCTCGCCGCCTACGTCGAGCAAAAATGCGATCTTGCCGAAATCGGTGCCCGAAGGGACGCTGCCCTTCATTTCCATCCAAGCGCAATCCCAAAGCTTGCCCCAACGCTCGCCTGCGTTAAGAGGCATAAATCTGCCTTCCTTGCGGTTTTCATAGGTTACGGGCTCGTCGGTGATATAGGCTGTAACGTCGAATTTTGAAACGGGAGTATATATTTCGTCAAAAAGCCTTTGCAGTCTTTCGTCCATTTTCAATTTCCTTTATTTACAAAGTAATTTTTTGCAATCCTCGGTGCAGGATCCGATCATAGCATCGGCTTCGCCGTCGCTTTCCGCACGGATAAGGATATATGCCTTGATCTTGGGCTCTGTGCCGGAGGGTCTGACAATTACCGCAGAGCCGCCCTCAAGCTCGAAATAAAGCATATTGCTTGCGGGAAGTCCGGTTTCGCCGGTTGTGCCGTCCGCGTAATTTATAACGCCGTTTGCATAATCGCGCTTTGCGGTTACCTTCATACCGCCGATGGTATCGATGGTCTTTTCGCGGATATCCGCCATGATCTCGCCCATAAGTCCCATCGGGTCGATGCCGCTGATCTTAACGTTAAGCACGCTTTCCTTATAAATGCCGTACTCTGCATAGATATCCTGCAGGGCTTGATAAACGGTTCTGCCCTCGGCGTAGTGACGGCAAACCATTTCCGCCGCAAGCACGCTTGCACCAACAGCGTCCTTATCTCTTGCATAGCCTGCGGAAAGATAACCCTGACTTTCCTCATAGCCGAAGATAAAGGTGTTGCTTCCGTCTGCCGACCAAAGCTTTATCTTTTCGCCAATGTATTTAAATCCGGTAAGCACGCTTATATGGCGCACTCCGTTCTTTTCGCAGATGGCGTCGAAAAGGTTCGAGGAAACGACCGATTTGATAGCACACGCGTTTTCGGGAAGATTGCCGTTCTTCTTCCTTATTTTAATAATATGGTCGATAAGCAGTGCGCCGATCTGGTTTCCGTTAAGTGCGAAAAATTCGCCCTTTTCGTTTTTGATTGCAAGACCGATTCTGTCCGCGTCGGGGTCGGTGGCGATTATTGCGTTACAATCGATTCCTTTTGCGTCAAGGAGCTTCACAGCCTCCTCAAAGCATTCGCGGTTTTCGGGGTTGGGCGATGCAACGGTAGGGAAGTTACCGTCGGGTATCATCTGGCTTTCAACGGTGATAAGTCCGTTAATGCCGCAACGCTTCAAAGCCTCGGGAACAAGCTTATAGCCCGTACCGTGGAGCGCCGTGTATGCGATCTTAACGTCATTTCCGTATTTCTTTGTATTTTCTGCGTCAAGACGGCAATCGAGCACCGCCGACAAAAACGCTTCGTCGCATTCGTCGCCGATCATAACCAAAAGGCCCTGCTTTTCGGCATCCTCGAGCGACATGGTCTTGACGCCGTTGAAAATATCGGTTTTTGCCGCGGATTCCGAAACCACGCTTGCGTGCTCGGGCGGAAGCTGTGCGCCATCCTCCCAATAAACCTTATATCCGTTATATTCCTTCGGATTGTGCGAAGCGGTAACGTTGATACCCGCGATGCATCCGTAATGCAAAATAGCAAAGGAAAGCTCGGGGGTGGGTCTCATTCCGTCAAACAAATAAACCTTGATCCCGTTTGCGGTAAGAACGCTTGCGGCAGTTTTTGCAAAGGTGTCGGAATCGTTTCTGCTGTCATAGCAGACCGCAACGCCGCGCTGTTGACCGTTTGCCGAAACGATAAGCTCTGCCAAGCCCTGAGTGGTCTGTCCGACGGTATATACGTTCATCTTCGAAATGCCGACGTCCATCGTGCTTCTAAGACCTGCCGTGCCAAAGCTCATGGGGATCGCGAATCTTTCGGCTATTGCGGTTTCGTCATCCTTTATCTCCAAGAGGCGCTTTTTGGATGCCTCGTCGAGATTTTCGTTATTAAGCCATTTTTCGAATTCCTTGTTCATAAAAGGAGTCCTCCAAAAATATTCTGAAATTTATGCGTTCTGAAGCGCTTCCTCCAACGCCTGCGCCAGCTGATCGGGGCAGGAGGTGGACTTGAATCCGCACTTTATTCCCTTGCATCTCGAAATAATTTCGTCTGCGGTCATACCTTCGCAAAGAGCGGCTACACCCTTTAAGTTGCCGTTGCAGCCTCCGACAAAGGAAACGTTGGTCACTTTGCGGTTTTCATCAATGTCAAAAGAGACGCTGCGCGAACAAACGCCCTTGTTGTTTCTTTCGATTTTCATGTTTTTCTCTTCCTTTATTATTATATATAATATATCACAAAAACATTATAACAAAATTCCGCTCTTTGTAAAGAAGATTTTGAAGATTTTTTTATAAAAAATATTTTTAAAGCTTAAAAAATAAAATAATAAATGTTCACAAATTGTTTACAATTAAATTTGGCAATAGGGGTTGCATTTTATATGTATATATGGTAAAATCGACTCCGCTTGGTGTGCGATGAAGCTATAGATTGCTGTCAATTGGCAGGTAACTATGGCAGAGTATGTCCGACAATCGGGCGCAGGCTTCGAGCATTTTTTAAGGGTGTTTTACGAAACGCCCGGCACGGTGTTCAAGGCTCTGCCGTCAAATCATTTCATTTTATTATATTTTATTTGGAGGCAAACCCATGGCAAAGAAAGAAAAAATCAGAATCCGTCTTAAGAGCTACGATCACACTCTCATCGATCGTGCAGCTGAAAAGATCGTTGAAACCGCTAAGCGCAACGGCGCTACCGTTTCCGGTCCCATTCCTCTTCCTACCGAAAAGGAAATCATCACCATCCTTCGTGCAGTTCACAAGTACAAGGACAGCCGCGAACAGTTCGAATACAGAACTCACAAGCGTCTTATCGACATCATCAAGCCCTCTAAGGCTTGCGTAGAAGCTCTTATGAGCACCGATCTCCCCGCAGGCGTTGATTTCAATGTAGAGCTTTAATTAATCTTTTTAACAACTTTTGTCAAATTAAGGTCACGTTGATGTGCGTATGGTGCGTCAACCAATAACCTAAGGAGGATAAACAAATGAAAAAAGGCATCATCGGCAGAAAGCTCGGTATGACTCAGCTCTTTGATGAAAAGGGCAAGGTTATCCCTGTTACTGTCATCAGCGCAGGTCCCTGCGTTGTCGTTCAGAAGAGAACGAACGAAAAGAACGGCTATGAAGCAGTTCAGCTCGGCTTCTCGGACATCCCCGAGAGAAAACTCAACAAACCTCAAAAAGGCGTTTTCGCTAAAGCAGAGGTTTCCTTCAAGAAGTACCTCAAGGAATTCCGTCTTGAAGATTGTGCTTCCCTTAACGTTGGTGACGTGATCACCGCTGACACCTTCGAGGTTGGCGAAAAGATCGACATCACCGGCATGAGCAAGGGTCACGGCTTCAGCGGCGTCATCAAGAGATGGGGCTGCCACAGACTCAGAATGACCCACGGTACAGGCCCTGTTCACCGTCAGGCAGGTTCGATGGGCGCAAACAGCGATCCCTCGAGAATCTTCAAGAACAAGAAGATGGCCGGTCAGTACGGTAACGAGCAGGTAACGATGCTCAACCTTGAAA
>JAFZDO010000009.1 GCA_017561145.1 Clostridia bacterium
AGCGATCACCGCACCGATCTCCATGCGTTTTGCGGCATAACCGGGGTGATAGATCTCATCAACAATGCCGGTTGCCAGGCCGATCTGGTTACCGTAAGAGGAATAGCCGGCGGCAGCGGTGGTGACGATCTTTCTCTGAGGAAGCTTACCCTTGATGGTTTCGGAAACAGGCTTTAAGGGGTCAGCCGCACCGGTAACGCGCATTGCGCCGTAAACGTAGGATCTGCCCGAAAGGGGGTCACGGATCGCGCCGCCGACACAGGTAGCCGCGCCGCCGAAGGGCTCGATTTCGGTCGGGTGGTTATGTGTTTCGTTCTTGAAGAGGAGAAGCCAGGGCTCGGTAACGCCGTCAACCTCGATATCGAGCTTAACGGTACAAGCGTTGATTTCTTCGGATTCATCGAGCTTGTCAAGCTTGCCTGCCTTTTTGAGGTATCTTACGGCAAGAGTAGCAACGTCCATAAGGCAGATGGGCTTGGTTCTGCCGAGCTCTTTACGGGTTGCGATATATTTATCAAAGGTTTCCTTCAAAAGCTCGTCCTCGAAGGTAACGTTATCGATAACGGTGTTAAAGGTGGTGTGACGGCAGTGATCGGACCAATAGGTATCGATCATACGGATCTCGGTGATGGTGGGATCACGCTGTTCTTCCTTGAAATAGGACTGACAGAAGATGATATCATCGATATCCATTGCAAGGCCGTATTCGTTGATAAATCCGTTCAAGCCCTCTCTGTCAAGCTTGATAAAGCCGTCGAGAGTGCGGACGGTAGTGGGTATATCGTAATCGGTAGCGAGAGTTTCGGGCTTATCGAGCACCGCCTCGCGAGATTCTACGGGGTTGATAACGTACTTTTTGATCGCAGTAATATCGTCCTCTGTAAGTGCTCCGTAGAGTGCATATACTCTTGCGGTGCGAATAACGGGACGGTTGCCCTGAGAGATGATCGCGATACATTGCGATGCAGAGTCAGCGCGCTGATCGAACTGACCGGGGAGATATTCAACCGCGAAAACGGTTGCTTCACCCAAGGAATCGATATTATCCGAAACTATATCAAGCTGAGGCTCGGAAAATACCGTTTTCTTTGCATATTCAAAAAGCTCTTCGGTGATATTTTCGGCATCGTAGCGGTTTAATAATCTTACGTCGGTAAGATTGGTTATGCCCAGAAGGGTGCGCGCATCGGAGAGAAGCGCCTTCGCTTCGAATGCCAATTCTTTTTTCTTTTCGACAAATACTCTGTAAACCATTTATTTAACCTCCGGCGCCTTTAACGCGCGTGCGCCGATATCGCGGCGGTAATAGGAATTTTCAAAATTAATGGATTCTACCATAGCATAGGATGCCTTGATCGCATCGTTGAGAGTTTCTGCAATAGCGGTTGCGCCGAGAACACGGCCGCCGGAAGTAACGAGCTTGCCGTCCTTAATAGCGCC
Source organism: Clostridia bacterium (assembly GCA_017561145.1). Lineage (GTDB taxonomy): Bacteria > Bacillota > Clostridia > Oscillospirales > CAG-382 > Coliplasma. The sequence goes on from JAFZDO010000009.1 coordinate 1,441, forward strand.
GCCTGCAACGAATACGTTATCGGCAATCAATTCGGGAATGGTAATCTCAAAGCCCTTTTCATAGCTTTCGGGATATCCCTTGGATGCCATAATAACACAGCACGCGTGTTTTTCGCTGAACTTAACCTCGATATCGCCAAGACGTTCTTCGGTAACAGCCTGCATGACCGTTAAAAGATCGGTTTCAAGCAAAGGAAGAACGACCTGAGTTTCGGGGTCGCCGAAGCGGCAGTTATATTCGATGACCTTGGGACCGTCCTTGGTTATCATCAATCCGAAATAGAGGCATCCCTTGAATTTTCTTCCCTCTGCGTTCATTGCGTTGACGGTGGGAAGGAAGATCTTTTCCATACAGTCCTTTGCGACTGCATCGGTATAATAAGGGTTGGGTGCAACGGTACCCATACCGCCCGTGTTAAGACCGGTATCGTTATCGCCGATACGCTTGTGGTCCATTGAGGAGATCATAGGTACAACGGTCTTGCCGTCGGTAAAGGAGAGCACCGATACCTCGGGGCCTTCGAGGAATTCCTCGACGACGATTCTTTCGCCGCTCTTGCCGAACGCCTTGTCGCACATCATCGATTTGACCGCATCGATCGCCTCTTCACGAGTGAATGCAATAATTACACCCTTGCCGAGAGCGAGTCCGTCCGCCTTGATAACGGTGGGAATGGGAGCGGTTTCGATGTAAGCAAGTGCCTTGTTTACATCATCGAAAACCTCGCAAGCCGCTGTGGGGATGCCGTATTTTTTCATAAGCTCCTTGGAAAAGACCTTGCTGCCTTCGATAATTGCGGCGTTTGCCTTGGGACCGAAGCAGGGTATTCCCTTTTCCTCGAGCGCATCGACACAGCCGAGAACCAACGGATCGTCGGGTGCTACGATACAATAGTCGATAGCGTTTTCAACAGCGAAGCTGACGATAGCATCGATATCCTTTGCGCCGATATTAACGCATTCCGCATCACGCGCGATGCCGCCGTTTCCGGGGAGTGCGAAGATTTTTTCGACGTTTTTATTTTGTTTGATTTTGGTGACGATGGCGTGCTCTCTGCCACCGCCGCCTACTACAAGTATCTTCATTTTTCCTCCGAATTAATGGTGGAAGAGGCGCATGCCGGTGAACACCATTGTCATGTTGTATTTGTTACAGCAATCGATGACTGCATCGTCACGGATAGATCCGCCCGGTTCTGCGATATATTTTACGCCGCTCTTCTTTGCGCGTTCGATATTATCGAAGAACGGGAAGAATGCATCGCTGCCGAGAGCAACGTTGTCAACAGAATCGAGATATTCGCGGATCTCCTTATCGGTAAGGGGTTCGGGCTGTTCGGTAAAGTATCTTTGCCAAATACCGTCTGCGCAAACGTCCTCTTCGTTTTTATTGATATAGCCGTCGATAACGTTATCGCGGTCGGGTCTGCCGATATCGGAACGGAAAGGAAGGTTCAATACCTTTTCGTGCTGACGGAGGAACCAGGTGTCTGCCTTGGTGCCTGCAAGACGGGTGCAGTGGATTCTCGACTGCTGGCCTGCGCCAACGCCGATTGCCTGACCGTCAACTGCATAGCATACCGAGTTGGACTGGGTATATTTAAGAGTGATGAGAGCGATGATAAGATCTCTTACAGCGCTTTCGGGAAGGTTTTTGCTTTCGGTAACAATATTGGAGAGAAGCGCCTTGTTGATCTCAAAGTTGTTTCTTCCCTGTTCGAAGGTAATGCCGTATACCTGCTTGTGCTCGATTTCTGCGGGAACGTAGTTAGGATCGATCTTAACGATATTATAACCGCCCTTGCGCTTTGCTTTGAGGATCTCAAATGCTTCGGGTTCATAGCCGGGAGCGATGATACCGTCGGAAACCTCACGCGCGATCATCTTTGCGGTGGTAACGTCGCAAACGTCGGAAAGTGCGACCCAGTCACCGAAGGAGCACATTCTGTCGGTACCTCTTGCGCGTGCATAAGCGCAAGCGAGAGGAGATTCGTCAAGGCCCTCGATATCGTCAACGAAGCAAGCCTTTTTGAGGTTATCGGAAAGAGGCACACCTACAGCCGCAGAGGTGGGGCTTACGTGCTTAAAGGAGGTTACTGCGGGCAAGCCGAGAGCTTCTTTGAGTTCTTTAACCAGCTGCCAAGAATTGAATGCATCGAGGAAATTAATAAAGCCGGGACGGCCGTTGAGGATTTCAATGGGAAGCTCGCTACCGTCGTGCATAAAAATTTTCGCGGGCTTTTGGTTGGGGTTACAGCCGTATTTAAGTTCGAATTCTTTCATTTTTAATCTCCTTTATGCGTTCTTGTTAACGATTCTTGTTTCGGTCTTGCCGCTTTCGATATCGATATATCTTACGAAGAGCGAAACCTTGTTTTCCTCGTTAAGATTGGTCCAAATAAGATCGGTAAGAGTGTCGATATCCACGTTGGGAAGCTCGAGAGTTTTAGGCTCGCCCTCGAAGGAAGGAAGAGGATCGCCCTCTGCGTTATAGGTGTGGATGAACTTTGCAACACCGCACTTGGGGTTGGAATAAGCATAAGTAAATCTTTCGCAGGAGGAATCGTCGCCCTCTGCGCTCTTGAGAATAGACATCGCGTAATTCATTTCGCCGTTTTCAACGTGGATGATGCCCGAGATTCTGGGGGTGAAGTTGGGCTTATCATCTTCGAATTCGCGGGTTCTGAGAGCCTGCTCAAAGGTCATTTGCTTATCCATAAGATCGTAGATAGTATCGGTCTGGTCACCGTTGGTAACGATAGTCTTGTTGCCAAGAACTCTTACGGGATAGTAAATGATAAGATGAGGATCGACCATCTTGGACTCATCAAACGCCTTGGTGCGCATTGCTTCGCCTTCTGCAACAAAAACGCGGTTGCGGCTGTTTACACTGCGTCCCATAATGAAATATGCGGTTACGGCCTTTTTACCGTCGGCGGATTTGCCGATAACGATGCCTCTGCCGTGATATTTAAGAGAGTTGAGCTCGTTTGCGATAGTAGATACCTTCATTTTATTCTCCTTTTATTGTAACTCTGTTATTTTCAACTTTAATTCTTCCCTCACAGAAAAGCTTGACCGCTTCGGGAAGTATTTTCCATTCCGCTTGCTCCATAATGCGCTTTTGAAGTGTTTCGGGGGTGTCGCCCTCGAGCACGTCGACCGCCTTTTGAAGCACGATGGGGCCCGCATCGCATTCAGGTGTAACGATATGCACGGTAGCGCCCGATACCTTTACGCCCTTTTCAAGTGCCGCCTCGTGCACGCGGAGGCCGTAATAGCCCTTACCGCAGAACGAGGGGATGAGCGCAGGATGAACGTTCAGGATGCGGTTTTCGAATTTTTCATAGACCTGTTCGTCAATTATTGTGAGGAAGCCTGCAAGTACGACAAGATCCGCCTTTTCGGAAAGCAAGGTGTCGGTAAGTGTTTTTGAATAATCGGCGATGCTTGCATAATCCTTTCTTGCAAGAACGAGTGATTTGATGGAATTGTTCTTTGCTCTTTCCAAAGCGTAAACGTCGGGCTTGGAGGCGATTACAAGAGTAATTTTGCCGCAACCCAATTCTCCGCGTTTTTCTGCATCGATCAATGCTTGAAGGTTTGTGCCGCCGCCCGAAACCAAAACGGCGATATTCTTTTGCTTTTCCTGCATTTTGACTTCCCTTTCATAAAACAACAATAGCATAGGCGGTTTTTTGACCGCCTATGTCATTGTCGGCAATTATTATACAATTTCGATCTTGTTTTCGGATTCAACGATTTCGCCGATAACGTATGCGTCGATACCGTTGTTCTTAAGAACGTCGATTGCTTTTTCGGCGTCGCTTGCGGGAACAACAACGCTCATACCAACACCCATATTAAAGGTGTTGAACATATCACGTTCGCTGATGTTGCCGGTCTTTGCGATAAGGTCGAATATGGGAAGAACCTTAACTGCGCTTCTTTCGATCTTTGCGCCCAATCCGTCGGGAATGCTTCTCGGAATGTTTTCATAGAAGCCGCCGCCTGTGATATGGGAAATGCCCTTAACGTCAACCGCTTCGATCAATGCGAAGACGGGTTTAACGTAGATCTTGGTGGGAACCAAGAGAGTTTCGGCAATGGTCTTGCCGCCGAGGTCTGCATTGGGCTTGTAAAGCTCGGGGTTGTTATTGTCGATATCGAATACCTTACGGCAAAGCGAAAAGCCGTTGGAGTGGATACCGGTAGAGGGCAAAGCGATAACAACGTCGCCTGCCGCCATACGCTTGTTGTCGATAACCTTCTTTTTATCAACTACGCCAACGGTAAAGCCTGCGAGGTCATATTCATCGTGAGGCATCATACCGGGGTGCTCTGCGGTTTCGCCGCCGATAAGTGCCGCGCCCGATTGAACACAGCCTTCAGCAACGCCTGCAACCAATTCGGCGATCTTTTCGGGATAGTTTTTGCCGCATGCGATATAGTCGAGGAAGAACAAGGGCTTTGCGCCGACGCAGATAACGTCGTTAACGCACATAGCGACACAGTCGATACCGATGGTATCGTGCTTGTCCAGCAGCTGGGCAATACGAAGCTTGGTGCCCACACCGTCGGTGCCGGAAACCAGAACCGGCTCCTCGAAGCCTGCCAGATTCAGTCCGAAGCAACCGCCGAAGCCGCCCACATCATCCAGGCAACCCTCATTACGGGTTCGGGCCACATGCTTCTTCATCAGCTCCACCGCGCGGTAACCGGCAGTAATATCCACGCCTGCGGCGGCGTAGCTTTCAGAACGGGAATTCACATGATCCATATTTCTTATTCCTTTCCATTCCAGCAGTAGGTACAGACATCGCATCTGGGAAGCCCAATGGCCTCCAGCATGCCCTCCAGCGTTTGATATTCCAGCGAGGAGAATTGAAACTTATCACAAATAGCCTGGCGGAGCTTCTTGCCCCGCTCGGTGGCGCCGTCCACATATTCGTCAATATGTAGTAACCCCTCCTCCCCTTCCAGATCCAGGATCGTGCTCCGGGTGATCAAATCCTGATCGGAAGTCGAACGGGAAAAATTCAGGTATTTGCAGGCATACATAACCGGCGGACAGGCCGAGCGCATGTGCACTTCCTTTGCGCCGTGTTCATAGAGGAAATTGACGGTTCCCTGCAATTGGGTGCCCCGAACAATGGAGTCGTCCACAAACAGCAGCTTTTTGTCCTGAATCAGTTCCTTCACTGGAATCTGTTTCATTTTCGCAACGACCTTTCGTTCCCCCTGGGTTGCGGGCAGAAAGCTTCTGGGCCAGGTGGGGGTGTACTTGATGAATGGCCGTGCAAAGGGAATTTGGCTTTCGTTGGCGTATCCGATGGCATGGGGCGTTCCGGAATCCGGGACGCCACCCACATAGTCGATGTCCGTAGCCATACCCTGTTCCTCGTCCGTCCTCGCCATAATGCCGCCGTTGCGGTAGCGCATGGTTTCCACATTTCTGCCCTCATAGCAGGAAGTGGGATAACCGTAGTAAGCCCAGAGAAATGCGCAAATCTTCTTTTCGCTGCGGGCGGGCATCAGGATCTCAAATCCGTCCGGGCTGATTTCTGCTACCTCGCCGGGACCCATCTCCCGGACAGGCTCGTAGCACAGCTTCATACCTGCATAATCCTCAAAGGTAACGCAATAGCCCTCACAGTTTTTACAGATGACCATGGGCAGACGGCCCATCTTGTCCCGTGCGGCGATCAGATTACC
>JAFZDO010000010.1 GCA_017561145.1 Clostridia bacterium
CTTTGACAGGAACTCTTTTGTAATAGGAAAACCTGAGCTTTCCCCTATGACAGAATCAACACCACAATGAGGACAGATTGCTGTTCCTTCTGTATCTTCAATCCAGTCTGTTATTTCCTTTGGGTCAAAAATCCTTAAACAAAAGAAGCAACCGCACTTTTGGTCATTCAACAATGCTGTTTTATGATTGGAACAAAATTTATGTGCTTCTATAACTCTGCTATCTTCCAACGCTTGCCCTCCTAACGCAAAATAGTATATCAGACTACTGTTCTTGTGGTGCCTTCAAATCTTTTGTATGAACAGAAATGCGGATATAATCGTCGGCCTTTTTCCTACTCAAACAAACAACCGTTTCGACGTGTCCTGTACGGGGGAACAGATCGAAGGGCGTTGCTTCTGCGGTGACGTAGCCCGATTCGGCAAAAATCGCGCAGTCGCGTGCAAGTGTTGCAGGATCGCAGGAGATATAAACGACCTTTTCGGGTTTTGCTTTTACAACGGTTTCGATAACCGCCTTGTCAAGCCCCTTTCTCGGCGGATCGACGATAATGATGTTCGGTCTGCCGAAGCGCTTTTTGCATTCCTCAACGCCCAAGCTTGCATCGCCGCAAACGAAAAGCGTGTTTTTTTCATCTCTGCCGTTGAGATGGGCATTTATTTTCGCATTTTCAATGGCGGCGTCGATAATCTCCACACCGCAAAGCTTATCGGTGTCCTTTGCAACGCAAAGTCCGATAGTGCCGGCACCGCAATAAAGGTCGAGTATAATATTGCTTTCTCTGTCGGAGCAAGCCTTTTTCATCGCGTGGGTGTAAAGCTTTTCCGCCATAACCGCGTTTACCTGATAAAAGGCGCGAGGCGACAGCTCGAAGGTCTTACCGCAAAGCGTGTCGGTAAGCGTTTCCTCGCCGAGCAGGCAATAGGTCTCGTCACCGAAAATAACGTTGTCGCGTCTTGGATTGACGTTTATATGTACGCCGATGATCTCCTTAAACCGCATGGCAACGGTTTCGACAAGCAGCTGTAAATTCTTGTGCTTTTTCGCAACCACGATGCAATAAAGAAGCTCGCCCTTGCGGTTCTTTCTCATAACCGCGTGGCGAAGGATCCCGTTTCCGCTTTCCTCGTCGTATGCAGGAATCGAAAGCTTGTCTGCCGTTTTTGCGGTATATTCGGCGATATCGGTAAATATTTTGTCCTGAAGGGGGCAATCGCCGTGGGTTATTATACGGTGAGAATGGCGAGCGTAATATCCGAAGATCGCACCGCCTTCGCCCTGCGCAAAGGGATATTGAACCTTGTTGCGGTAGCGCTCGTCGTTGTCAAAAACGGTATCGTTTACAAAGATATCCATTTTCGCAATACGCGCAAAAGCCTGCTTTACGATGTTTTTCTTCAATCTAAGCTCGGCTTCGTAGGAAATATGACGGTATGCACATCCGCCGCAACGCTTGCAAACGGCGCAATTCGGATCGATCCTGTCGGGCGAGGGGGATTTGATATTTACAAGCTTGGCAAAGGAATGGCTTTTCAACTCCTTCATTACAAGGCAATCGCAAATATCACCGATAGCCGTATCGGCAACGAAATAAACCTTGCCGTCTACTCTGCCCACGCCGAAGCCCTCGGGTGTGATATCGGTTATTTCAAGTGTGATAATATCGTTTTTCATTTACTAAAAACTCAGCTTTCTTTTGCGCTCAGCGCTTTGGGCCTTGTTGCCATTTCCAAAAACGGCGAGATAACGTTAAGGACAAGAATTACTGCATAACCCCATTCAAATCCGCCCACGTAGCGGTGGAGCAAAAAGGTTGCCGTTCCGCCGACCGCGCCGAAAATGATCCTGCCCGATTGGGTAAGGGGAACGGTTTGTCTTTCGTTCATCGCGAAAACCGAAAGGAAGCAGATACCGCCCGAAAGAAGGATGCTGTATGCGTAATATTCGCTTTCGGCATCGTCGGTGGGAAGCGCAAGCGAAAGCAAAAGGATGGGAAGCAGAAACGCAACGACGCTCTTGAAATCACCCTGCTTGCGCGCGCAAAGCCAGATGACGGAAATTATCATTGCGGTAACGGCGATCTCGCCGATGTTGCCGCTTGCAAATCCGTAAAGCTGTGCAAAAACGCCGTCCTCATAAACGCTTCCGTCCGCCATATACTGCAAGGGCGAAATAACGCGGTAGGACTCCATAAGCTTGTCGTCTATCGAAAAGGAAAAGGCGTTGAAATAAGCAAAGGGGCGTGTGAACGCCGTCATTATCGGGGAAAAGCAAAGATGCAGCATCGATGCCGAAAATACAAACGGGTTAAAAAGACGCTTTGCACGGATAACTCTTATGTTTTTTGCGACGACCACAAACAAAGCACCGACTATCGGGATCCAGAGCGGAACCGAAACGGGCATCATAAACGCTGTCAGAACGCCGTAAATTCCCGTCATCGGGTCGAATCGGGAGATTCCGACGCGCTTTAAAATAAATCTGCGGACGGGATAATCAAATCCGATCGAGAACAAGGCGGTTACCGCACAGATTGTGATAACTCTTGCGCCGAACATAAAAACAGCCCAGATAATCACGGGGACGATGGCAACGAGCCATTCCGCCGCGTGTGAAAAAACGGTTTTATCGGTGTGGACGAAGGGTGCGCGGGTTATTTTCATTTCTTCGCCTCCTTGTTTATCAGCTTAAGAAGGGGAATGTTGCTCGGGCAGATATATTCGCAGGCACCGCATCCGATGCAATGTCCGAACAGTCTTCTGCCGTCACCTGCAAGGACCTCGCTCGGGAGAAGCTTTACGGGGCAGACCTCGGCACATTCACCGCAGGCAATGCAATCGGTCGGGATCCTTTCGATCGGATCTACGGTAATGAGCGAGTGTGTGGTATCGTAAACCGCGCCATAGACGGGTTGTCCCGAGAAAAGGCTGTCCTCCGCAAAGAAATAGCCCTCCTCCAATCCACCGCAGGTGTTCGCGATATCGCGCAGCGTGATGCCGCGCGGCACGCAAAGGTTTGCTCCGTTTTTGATGCCGTCGCCGCAGACCGTAATATATCTGTCGAGCTGGGGCATGCCGCTTATCATGGAATTGTAAAGCGCAATAGCCGTTTCGGGCGAAACGATAAGCACGCCCTCGTCAAGCGCGGTCTGGTTTTTATTAAGCTTCTTGACGTAAAGCGCATACATAAGCGCAAAATCGCCGTAAGGGTATTTTTCGTCAAGCTGAGCCAGGGCGAAGATTTTTTCGTCGGTTGCATATTCGGCAATAGCGTTAAATGCCGCACTGCGGTAATATTCCGCCGCATAAACGCATTTTATCGCACCGCTCGCCTTTAAAAGTATCTTTGCGCCTCCGACGATCGCCTTTGCCTGCTCGATGCTCAGACGGTAGTTGATAGCACTTAACGAGTCGGTTTCGGTGCCGTCGATAACGACGCGGTTACAGCTTCCGCACGCTTTTTCCAAAAGCTTCCAAAGCGGAATGCCCGAACGCGTATCGATAATTCCGAATTTTTTTGCGCTTTCCTTTATATCCTCGGGGCTTAACTCGTTTAACGAACGGGATTCGGGGGAGAAAATAACCTCTTCACCCTCGCTTCCGTCGGCGGTAACGACAAAAAACTCGATACCCTCAAGAGTCATAACGCCGCGGAAAATTCCTGCGATAGGGGAGTAGACCGGCGTTTCGCCGTTTCTGCCGATAAGGGTTCCGCGCTTGACCTGTCTGTTGATCTCACAAGCAAGCTCGCGGTCGGGCTCCGCCTTGATGCAGGTCGCCGTGCAGTTATTGATATATTCTATTTCTTTTTTGCCGAGCCGCGTACGGTCACTCGGACGCGCGCCTCCGGGAAATTCAAGTATCATACGGTCGTCTTCCTAATAAATATACTTATACACAATGAGTATAACACATATAATTAAATTTTCAAGTGAAAGTTTTGTAACAAATTCTTGAAAATCGTCAAAAAGTAATGTATAATGAGTGCGACAGATAAAAAATCGGGTTAAAAAGGTGATACTTTGAAGCTGGAAAATAAACTTGACGTAAAGGTTTTCATCCTTTACCTTATGAATAAAGTTGATGAACCGCTTGAATATACGACGGTCAACGATATAGTGCTGCAGGACGAATTCGTTAATTATTTCGATTTTGCGCTCTGCTTCTCGGAGCTGCTCGATGCAGGTCAGGTCGAGGAAGCGGGAGAGGAAAACGGAATTAAGCTTTACAAGGTGTCGGAAAGCGGCAAGGAATCCTTGGAAAGCTATGAAAGCTCGTTGCTTTCGGTCATCCGTGAGCACGCCTCAAAGAGCGTTCGCAGATTTATGGCGTACAAGCGAGAGGGAAGACGAGCTGTCGCTGCGGTAAGCGAGTGCGGAGAGGGATATATGCTTAAATGCGAAATTTTCGACCGTACGAAAAAGCTCTTCTCGACCGAGATATATATTTGCGAATATGAAGATGCGATGCGCGCAAAGAAAAACTTTGAGGACCGCGAGGACGTTATCCTTAAAGGCGTTCAGGCGCTCGTTGCCGGCAAGGTCAATTATATTTTTGAATAAGGTGTTCGCTTGAATAAAAAAGAAAAAGCAAAGCATATTATCGAATTGCTCGAAAAACGATATCCGGATCCCGAATGCGGACTTTTTTGGGAGGGAGATCCCTACCGTCTGCTCGTTATGGCAATCCTTTCGGCACAATGCACCGATGCACGCGTCAACGAGGTCGCAAAAACGCTGTTTAAACGCTTCCCGACGGCAAAGGATATGGCAAGCGCCGAGCTTTCGGATATCGAAACCGAAATCCGCTCTGTCGGGCTTTATCATTCAAAGGCGAAGGCATTAAAGGAATGCTGTGCGCGTGTGACCGAGGCTTACGGCGGTAAGGTTCCGAGCGAAATGGAGGAGCTGTTGACCCTTCGCGGCGTCGGCAGAAAGGTCGCAAATCTTATAAGAGGCGATATCTTCGGACTCGGCGGTATCGTTGCCGATACGCACTGTATCCGTATTTCGGGCAGACTCGGACTGTCAAACGGCAAGGATCCGCTTAAAACCGAGCGAGATCTCGAAAAGATAATACCGCGTGACAAGCAAAGCGATTACTGTCACCGTATGGTGCTTTTCGGAAGAGAGGTCTGTATCGCACGAAGACCGAAATGCATGGAATGCGAATTAAAAGAATTTTGTACATATAAGGACGAAAAATGATCGATCCCAAGGCATTGCAAAAATTAATGTCGTACACACGCCGTGCGATAGATAAATATCAGATGATCGAAGAGGGCGACAGGATCGCCGTCGGTGTTTCGGGCGGGAAGGACAGCCTTGCGCTGCTTTGCGCTCTGCACGGATTAAAGCGATTCTATCCCAAAAGCTTCGAAATAGTACCGATCAACATCAAAATGGGCTTTCCCAACGAAACCGACGAGGTTTCAAAGGCGCTCTGCGACGAGCTCGGATTGGAGCTTCAAAGCGTTACGAGCGATATATATTCGGTAGTTTTCGAGGTAAGAAAGGAAAAGCATCCCTGCTCGCTCTGCTCAAATATGCGCCGCGGTGCTTTGCACGGTGCGGCAAAGGAGCTCGGGTGCAACAAGCTTGCTCTCGGACATCATTTCGACGATGCTGTCGAAACAATAATTATGAACCTTTTTATCGAGGGCAGGTTCGATTGCTTTTATCCCGTGACCTATCTGGACAGGTCGGATATAACGGTCATCAGACCTCTGCTTTTCGCTCCCGAAAAGGAGGTTTCGCATTTCGTGCGCGCAAGCGGTATCGTTCCGGTGCCGAAAAATTGCCCTGCTGACGGGGTAACCAAGCGCGAGGATGCAAAGCGTGCGCTTGACGATCTCGAACGGAGCGACCGCGGAGTGAAAATGCGCGTCTTCAACGCCTTTTTCAGCAAATACGAGGAAAATAATAAAGATAAATAAAGGATGGCAGAACAATGAAAAAAATTATAGTTTTTTTACTTGCGGCAACTCTTGTGCTTTCTCTTTGCGCAGTATCGGCTTGTGCCAAGGAGGGCCACGCGCTTGATTTGGTTATCGGCACCGAGGGCGAAGGAGATGAAATCACGGTATCCGTTACCGTCGAAAACGTTAAAGAAACTCTTCACGTTGTGGAATACGTCGTTGCTTACGATGCCGAAAAGCTCGAGCTTGTCAACGCGGTTGACGAGGAAGGCGCTCTCGACTGCATTACCGCTCTTCCCAAGAATTGGGAAAATTTTGTATCCGTACAAGCCGAAGGCCGCATCACTGCGCTTGCACTTACCGCAGGTATGGACGGCTTGAAGAGCGGCGAACTGAAGTTTGAATTCAAATTCCGCGTCAAGGAAGGCGCGACCGGAGAAGCTAAGATCGAAATTGCCGATGAAGACGTTCTCGGCTCTTACGTCGGCATTGATAACAACGATATCAAGGAATTCGGCGGCAATGGCGGCAGCGTTTCGATCGGCATCACCGATAACGGCGCAGTAGGCGAGGTTTCCACCGATACCGTTTCCATGCCCGAAGCCGAAGAGGAAGGCAGCTCGCTCAGCTTTATAATCATCATCTCCGCTATCGTAGTGTTGGTTGTCGGCGCGGTCGTTGCGGTCTTCGTCATTCTTAAAAAGAAAAATTGATTACAGGAGGATATCATGGCTACACCGAAAGTTTTTGAAAGTGAATACCGTTTTTGTCTTCTCCTTTGGGAAAACGAGCCCATGAATTGCAGCAACCTCGCAAAGCTTGCGAAAGCAAAGCTTGAATGGTCGCGTACAACGACTTATACCGTTATCAAGCGTCTTTGCGACAGAGGCGTTCTTGTAAACAACGATTCGGTCATCACCTCTATCGTCAGCAAGGATGAGATCCAGCTTGCCGAGCTTGAGGAAATGTATGAAAAGCGCTTCGAAGGCAATCTTCCCGCATTCATCGCGGCATTCGCAAAGCAACAGAAGTTAAGCGAATCGGATGTCGAAGAGATCAAAAAGATAATCGACGGCGCGGGAAAATAAAATACGTGTAATAAAAAAACAACGCTTTGTTTAGCGTTGTTTTTTGCTTTATTCGAGCTTGCCTTTTAAAAGCTTTTCGATTTCCGATGCCGCGCTTTCGGGCGAGAGGATCTTTACCTCGCCGCCGAAGCTTATGACCCAGCCGTAAAAGATCGGGCTTGCCGCGACGTTAACGGTTATACGGAATCGGTCGTCGCCGTCCTTTAACAGCGGTATCGAGCTTCCGAAGCGGTCGAGCATAACGTTTGCCAATCGGTTCGTGCAGGAAAGGGTTATTCTTTCGGTTTTGCCGCCGAACATACCGAAAACGGCGCCCGAATAGGAGGTGATGTCGTATTTTTCGAATTCCTCTCTGCCGGCGCGGCGGGTATCCTCTGTTTTGGTGTCGAGCATCTTGTCAACTCGGAAATGGCGTATCTCGCCGCTTTGCCTGTCGAATCCGACGAGGTAATAATTGCTGTCGTCCCAGACGAGAGACCACGGGCTCACGCAATAACGGGCGCCGTTACGCCGAAGCTCCTTTTCCTTGCGCGCGTTCCATTGGAAATACTTAAAGGTTATGTCAACGTCCGATTCGATCGCATCGTGGATACGGTCGACGGTTGCATAAATATCCTCGTTGCCGTTTTTGACGCGGTTGGAGACGAAGACCGCGCGGTTAAGCGCTTTGCGGTCGTGCATATTGGCAAGCGAAGCAAGCTTTTTAATAAGCGATGCGCTCTTTTTTTCGGGTATGAATTTCGATGCGCGCACCGCATCGACCAAAAGCTTCAATTCGGGGAGCTCGAATTCGCGTTCGGCAACGTAATAGCCGACGCTTTTTCCGCGCACGGTACGCACGTCGAGCCCAAGCTCTTTAAGCGTTTCGAGGTCGTTGTAAATGCTTTTCCGCTCGGCGTTTATTCCGTGTGCGGCGAGCGCGCTTATGATCTCCTTCATCGAAAGGGGGTGCGTTTCGTCGCTCCGTTCGAGCAGAATACTGCGCAATATCGGTAATTTTTTCTTTTGATTTACTGAACGCGGCATAAAAAATTCTCCGATCAACGGTTTTTGAACAATTTTCATTATTAATTATATAATAAGCGGCGAATTTTGTCAAATATCGGCGTTTTGGATGAGATTTTCCCCAAAATGTAAAAATTCATAGGAAATTTGGTAAAAATGTATTGACAAACCGTGAAATCGATGTTATCATTATAAACTGCATTATAATGCGGAAGATATGCCGTGAACGTTGTTATGTAAACCGCGAAAAAACGGCAAAATCCGCACCGGAGAAAGAAACACCGTGGATATTCCCGCCGTACGAGGCGGAGAAAATGAATGGAGTGATTGGTTGAAATGGTGAAAGAACGACTTCTCGGAAAAACCTTAAGAATGTCTTTTTCCAAGAACGATGAGGTTCTCGAGATCCCCAATCTTATTGAAGTACAGAAAAAGTCCTTCAAAGATTTTGTTGAAAAGGATATCGGGGATGTGTTGAGGGATATCTCGCCTATGGCGGACTATTCCGGAAACCTCATTATTGAGTTCGTCGATTATTCTCTCGATGAGGCACCCAAGTACACTATCGAGGAATGTAAGGATCGCGACCTCAATTACGCTACTCCCTTTAAGGTGACAGTGCGTCTTACGAACAAGATCACCAACGAAGTTAAGGAGCAGGAAATCTATATGGGTGATTTCCCGCTTATGACGGACAGCGGTACCTTTATTATCAACGGCGCTGAGCGTGTCGTTGTATCTCAGGTAGTTCGTTCGCCCGGCATCTATTACGATGCGATCGACGACAAGTCCGGCAGACATCTCCTTACCGCCACAGTTATCCCTTATCGCGGAGCATGGCTCGAATATGAAACCGACAATTCGGACGTATTCTACGTGCGTATCGATAAGAACCGCAAAATTCCGATTACCGTATTGCTTCGCGCATTCGGTTTGGGAAGCAACGAGTCCATTATCGAAAAGTTCGGCGACGAACCGCTTCTTAAAGCTACCTTCGAAAAGGACACTATGCTTCAGGAGGTTGACCGCGTTATTCAGACAGGCGGTATGACCAACCCCGTTGATGAAGCACTCAAGGAAATCTATCGCAAATTGCGTCCCGGCGATCCCCCCATCGTCGAAAGCGCTCAGATACTTATTAACAATCTTTTCTTCGATGAAAAGAGATACGACATTTCTCCGGTCGGCAGATATAAATTCAATAAAAAGCTTGCGCTTGCTAAGCGTATCGTAGGCCACACCCTTGCGCGTGACGCGGTATCCCCCGTCACCGGCGAGGTTGTATACGAAGCAGGCAGAAAACTTTCGCGTTCCGAAGCGGAAGCGATCGAGCGCGCAGGTATTTGCGAAGTATGGCTCGTTTCCGAGGAGGAAGACAAGACTATCGAGGTCAAGGTCTTCACCAACCGTATGGTAGATGCGAGCGAAATCACCGGCATTTCCGATGATATTCTCGGCTTCGGCGAATACGTTGCTATCGATCCTCTTCTCCGTATCATCGGCGAGGTTGGACTTTCCGACCCCGAAGCATTCGCGAAGGAATGCCAGAAGGCTATCGACGAGCTTATTCCCAAGCACATTACCGTTGAAGACATTTTTGCGTCTGTCAACTATATATTCTGTTTGTATCACGGCATCGGCAAGACCGACGATATCGACCACCTCGGTAACCGTCGCTTGCGTTCTGTCGGCGAGCTTCTTCTTAACCAGCTCCGTATCGGCTTCTCCCGTATGGACAAGATCGTTAAGGAAAAGATGACCACTCAGGACATCGATACCGTTACTCCTCAGTCGCTTATCAATATCCGTCCCATCGTGTCGGCTATCCGCGACTTCTTCGGCTCGAGCCCTCTTTCTCAGTTTATGGACCAGGCAAACCCCCTTGCCGAGCTTACCCATAAGAGAAGACTTTCGGCGCTCGGTCCCGGCGGTCTCTCCCGTGACCGCGCATCCTTCGAGGTTCGTGACGTTCACTACACCCATTACGGCAGAATGTGTCCTATCGAAACTCCCGAAGGTCCCAACATCGGTCTTATCTCCTCGCTTGCAACCTATGCAAAGGTCAACAAGTTCGGATTTATCGAAGCACCTTACCGCGTAGTTAAGAACGGCATCGTTACCAAGGACGTCGTATATCTTTCCGCCGACCTTGAAGACGAATTTGTTGTTGCTACCGCTAACGAGCCTATCGATGAAAACGGCCACTTCCTTAACCGCAAGGTAGTTGCACGTCACAGAGATGAAATTTTGGAATTCGAAGCAAGCAAGATCGACCTTATGGACGTTTCGCCCAAGATGGTTGTTTCTGTTGCTACCTCGATGATCCCCTTCCTTGAAAACGACGATAACACCCGTGCACTCATGGGTTCGAACATGCAGAAGCAGGCAGTTCCCTTGATGATCACCGAGGCTCCCGTTATCGGTACCGGTATGGAACACAAGGCGGCTTACGACAGCGGCGTTCTCGTTCTCTGCCGTAACGACGGTATCGTCGAAAGCGTATCCTCCAACAACGTTGTTGTTCGCAAGGACAACGGCGGTGTGGACGTATACAACCTCATCAAATTCAAGCGCTCCAACCAGGGCACTTGCGTAAACCAGCGTCCCGTTGTTAAGAAGGGCGAAAGAGTTCTTGCAGGCGACATCATTGCCGACGGTCCCGCTACCGATAACGGTGAAGTTGCTCTCGGTAAGAACGTTCTTATCGGCTTCATGACTTGGGAAGGCTATAACTACGAGGACGCAGTCCTCCTTAACGAGCGTCTCGTTCGCGACGACGTTTATACCTCTATCCACATCGAAGAATACTATTGCGAATCCCGCGACACCAAGCTCGGTCCGGAAGAAATCACCCGCGAGCTTCCCAACGTTGGCGAAGAAGCATTGCGTGATCTTGATGCCGACGGTATCATCCGTATCGGTGCAGAGGTTCACTCCGGCGATATTCTCGTAGGTAAGGTTACTCCCAAGGGCGAAACCGAGCTTACCGCAGAAGAACGCTTGCTCCGTGCTATTTTCGGTGAAAAGGCACGCGAAGTAAGAGATACCTCGTTGAAGCTTCCTCACGGCGAATCGGGTATCGTTGTAGACGTACAGGTATTCTCCCGCGATGACTGTGATATCCTTGCTCCCGGTGTAATCAAGGTTGCAAGAGTATATATTGCTCAGAAGAGAAAGATCTCTGTCGGCGACAAGATGGCGGGCCGCCACGGTAACAAGGGCGTTATTTCCCGTATTCTTCCCAGCGAAGATATGCCCTTCCTCCCCGACGGTACTCCTCTTGACATCGTTCTTAACCCGTTGGGCGTTCCTTCCCGTATGAACATCGGTCAGGTACTTGAAGTTCACCTTGGCCGTGCTGCAAAGGCTTTGGGCTGGAAGGTAATGACTCCCGTATTCGACGGTGCGAACGAAAAGGACATCGAAGAATGCCTGAGCGAAGCTAATCTTTACCGCGATCTTCGTTACGACGAGACCGCTGAAGGTAAGGCACTTTATAAAGAAGTTATCGATCCCGACACCGGCGATAAGCACGTTGAAAAGCTTACCCGTGAATGGATCGCTGAAAACAAGGAAGAATTCGAAGAAATGCGCAAGGCGAACCTCGTTAAGGTCGTCGACGGTAAGACCGTTCTTTACGACGGACGTACCGGTATGCCCTTCGATAACCCCGTTACCGTCGGTTATATGTACTTCCTTAAGCTCCACCACCTTGTTGACGATAAGATCCACGCACGTTCCACCGGTCCCTACTCTTTGGTTACCCAGCAGCCCTTGGGCGGTAAAGCTCAGTTCGGCGGTCAGCGTTTCGGTGAAATGGAAGTTTGGGCACTCGAAGCATACGGTGCAGCATACACCCTTCAGGAAATTCTTACCGTTAAGTCTGACGATATCAAGGGCCGTGTAAAGGCATACGAAGCTATCGTCAAGGGTCAGAATATTCCCACTCCCGGCGTTCCCGCATCCTTCAAGGTACTTGCTAAGGAGCTTCAGTCGCTCGCTCTCGACGTGAGAGTTCTCGATAAGAACGACAACGAAATTCCTCTTAAGGATTACTCGGATGACGACGACGGTCCCGACGAAAGAAAGTTCAGCGAGGAAGAACTCGGCAAGAGCGTACTCGAAAACGGCGATGACGTTATGTACGACGACGAGCTCAGCGCGCTTGAACCCATCGTTGAGGAAGAACCCGAAGATCTCGGACTTGACGAAGAAGTATTCGTTTACGACGAGAACGAAAATTATGATGATTAAGGAGATGCGATAACATGGAAAACAACATCGAATTTGAATCGATAAAAATCGGTCTAGCTTCTCCCGAAATGATAAGATCCTGGTCTTACGGCGAGGTTAAAAAGCCCGAGACCATCAACTACCGTACTCTTAAACCCGAACGCGACGGTCTTTTCTGCGAACGTATCTTTGGCCCGACCAAGGACTGGGAATGCCATTGCGGTAAGTATAAGAGAGGCGCTCGTTACAAGGGCAAGATCTGTGAAAAGTGCGGAGTTGAGATCACCACCAGCCGTGTGCGCCGCGAAAGAATGGGTCACGTTGAATTGGCGGCTCCCGTTTCGCACATCTGGTATTTCAGAGCAATCCCCTCCAGAATGGGTCTTTTGCTCAACCTTTCTCCCAAGCTTTTGGAAAAGGTGCTTTATTTCGCTCAGTATATCGTAACCGATCCCGGTGAAACTCCTCTTGCGAAATATCAGCTTCTTACCGAACAGCAATACCGCGAATACCGCGAAAAATACGAAGACGATTTCCAAGCAGGCATGGGTGCGGAAGCTATCAAGAAGCTTCTCTCGGAAATCGACCTCGAGGCAGAATCCGAAAGACTTAAGAAGGAGCTTCTTACCGCTCAGGGTCAGCGCAAGGTACGTGATATCAAGCGTCTTGAGGTCGTTGAAGCATTCCGTCTTTCCGGCAACCGCCCCGAATGGATGATCCTCGAAGCACTCCCCGTAATCCCGCCCGAAATCCGTCCTATGGTTCAGCTCGACGGCGGCAGATTCGCAACCTCCGATATCAACGACCTTTACCGTCGTGTTATCAACCGTAACAACCGTCTTATGAAGCTTATGGAGCTTCAGGCGCCCGATATTATTATCCGTAACGAAAAGAGAATGCTTCAGGAAGCAGTTGACGCATTGTTCGACAACGGCAGAAGAGGCAGACCCGTTACCGGTCCCAACAACCGTCCCCTTAAATCTCTCTCCGAAATGCTCCGCGGTAAGCAGGGCCGTTTCAGACAGAACCTTTTGGGTAAGCGTGTTGACTATTCCGGCCGTTCGGTTATCGTCGTAGGCCCCGAGCTCAAGATCTATCAGTGCGGTCTTCCCAAGGAAATGGCACTCGAGCTCTTCAAGCCCTTCGTTATGAAGCAGCTTGTCGCTACCGGCAAGTCTTCGAACATCAAGGATGCGAAGAAGCGTGTTGAACGTGCTACTCCCGAGGTTTGGGACGCATTGGAAGTGGTTATCAAGGAACATCCCGTTCTTCTTAACCGTGCTCCTACGCTTCACAGACTTTCCATTCAGGCGTTTGAGCCTATCCTCGTAGAAGGCAGAGCTATCAAGCTTCACCCGCTCGTATGTACCGCGTTCAACGCCGACTTCGACGGCGACCAGATGCCGGTTCACGTTCCGCTTTCCGCGGAAGCTCAGGCGGAAGCAAGATTCCTCATGCTTTCTCCCAACAACCTGCTCAAGCCCGTTAACGGCCGTGCAGTTACCGTTCCCTCGCAGGATATGGTCCTCGGTTCCTTCTATCTTACCCTCGATAAGAGCGGCGAGCCCGGCGAAGGCAAGTACTTCGGTAGCATGGACGAAGCCGTTATGGCATACGAAAACGGCGAGCTCGGCATCCACGCAAAAATCAAGGTTCGCGTTACCAAGGTTATCGACGGCGTAGAACGTACCGGCATTACCGAAACCACCTTGGGTAGACTTATCTTCAACGGCCCGATTCCTCAGGACCTCGGATTTGTTGACAGAAGCAAGCCCGAAAACGCATTCAAGCTCGAGGTCGACTTCGTTACGACCAACAGCGAGCTTTCCTCTATCGTCGACCGCTGCATCAAGATCCACGGCAACGCTGTGACCTGTGAAGTGCTCGACCAGATGAAGGCACAAGGCTTTAAATATTCCACCCGCGGTTCTATCACCATTTCGGTTTACGATATGACCATCCCGCCCGAAAAAGAAGGCCTTCTTAACGCGGCGGAACAGAAGGTCGATATCATCACCGACTTCTACCGCAAGGGTCTCCTTTCGGACGAAGAAAGAAGCCAGCGCGTCGTTTCCGTTTGGGACGAATGTACCAAGGACGTTGCGACCGCACTCCAGAAGAACCTTGATAAATACAACCCCATCAACATGATGGCGGTTTCCGGTGCGCGTGGTTCGATTAAGCAGATCCGTCAGCTTGCGGGTATGCGTGGTCTTATGGCGAGTGCAACCGGTAAAACCATCGAAATGCCTATTAAAGCGAACTTCCGCGAGGGCATGAAGATTCTCGAATACTTCACCGCAGCACGTGGTGCGCGTAAGGGTCTTGCCGATACCGCGCTCCGTACCGCTGACTCGGGTTACCTTACCCGCCGTCTTGTTGACGTTTCGCAGGACGTTATCATCCGCGAAGAAAACTGCGGCGATACCGTAGGTCTTTGGGTAAGCCGTATCGTTGACGTTCTTCCCGGCGGCAAGGAAGCAGTTATCGAGCCGTTCGAAGACCGTCTCGTAGGACGCTTCACCATCGGTGACGTCGTTAACCCCGCAACCGGCGAAGTTATTATCGAAAACGATAAGATGATTACCGAATCTATCGCAAGAAAGATCTCCGATGCGGGAATCGAACGCGTTCAGATCCGTTCGCTCATCAACTGCCGCGCTAAGCACGGTGTCTGCGTACACTGCTACGGTGCGGATATGACTACCGGCAAGCCCGTAAACCTCGGCGAAGCTGTTGGTATTATCGCAGCTCAGTCTATCGGTGAACCCGGTACCCAGCTTACCATGAGAACCTTCCACTCGGGTGGTGTCGCAGGCGGCGATATTACCCAGGGTCTTCCCAGAGTTGAAGAGATCTTCGAAGCAAGAAAGCCCAAAAAGACTGCTATCCTTGCAGAGTTCGACGGCACCTTCCGTGTTGAAGAAAGCAAGAAGACCAAGCAGCTTATCGTTCGTAACGATGAAACCGGCGAAGAAAAGGCAATCGGCGTTCCTCTCCTTACCAAGGTTGCTGTTGAAGACGGCGCTAAGGTCAAGAGATGCCAGAAGCTTACCGACGGTACCGAATGTCCTGCAGATATTCTCCGCATAAACGGCCTCGACGCAGTTTACGATTATATCATCAAGGAAATTCAGCGCGTATACCGTTTGCAGGCGGTTGAAATCGCCGACAAGCATATCGAAGTTATCGCACGTCAGATGACACGCAAGATCAAGATCGATTCCTGCGGCGATACCGATCTCCTCGTTGGCGCACTCGTTGACGTTTCTGAATTCTACACTGCAAACAAGGCAGTTGAGGAATTCAACGCAGCACATCCCGAAGCTCCTCAGAAGATTCCCGCAGAAGGCACCAATCAGCTTCTTGGTATCACCAAGGCATCGCTTTCTACCGAATCCTTCCTTTCTGCGGCATCCTTCCAGGAAACCACCAAGGTTCTCGCGGAAGCGGCTATCAAGGGTAAGAAGGATCCTCTTCTCGGCTTGAAGGAAAACGTGCTTATCGGTAAACTCATCCCTGCAGGTACAGGTATGAAGATGTACCGCGAAACCGCTGTTGACACCGGCGACGCTCCTTCCGAAGGCATCTACGACGCTGAGTAACAACGGTTTTAACAACTAAACAAACAAAGGTCGGGCGTGTATGAAAATTACACGCCCGTCGAAACATGAGGCGAAAAAAACCTTCGCCCCTATCTTGAAAGGAAATAATCGAAAATGAGCGACAGTACCGGCCCGCGACGAAGAATAGCGGGCTATAACCAGTTCGTAAAACTCGTACGACGCGGAAAAGCCGTTAAGGTCTATCTCGCAAGCGATGCCGACGTATTCTTTACCGACGGTGTTAAGCGCGAGATCGCCTGTCACCCCAACGTCGTTTTGGACGTAACACGCACCTCCGACGACCTCGCGGCAATGGTCAACGTAGAAGTTCCCACTGCGGTCGTTACCGAAACCGAATAATCGGTTAACATAATAACGTGTTGAAATAAAACGGCGTTCTATGTTAAAATAACTAAAAAAACACTTGAAAATCAAGCGAAATCGGCGAAAAATGAGCGAAAAAGCTATTGACAATATTTTTTGAATATAATATAATCAAAATGTTGTAAAATTTTGAGGAAAGGAGAAAAAGATGCCTACATTCAACCAATTGGTAAAGAACGGCAGACAGGACAAGACCTACAAATCCAAGTCTCCCGCTCTCCAGAGAAGCACCAACTCTATCAAGAAAGTTGCAGTTGAAATTGCCAGCCCTCAGAAGAGAGGCGTTTGCACTAAGGTAGCTATTAAGACTCCTAAGAAGCCGAACTCCGCTCAGAGAAAGATCGCAAGAGTAAGACTCACCAACGGTCTTGAAGTTACCGCTTACATTCCCGGTATCGGCCACAACTTGCAGGAACACTCGGTTGTTCTTATCAGAGGCGGCAGAGTTAAGGACCTTCCTGGTGTACGTTACCACATCATTCGCGGCAAGCTCGATACTCAGGGTGTTGCCAACAGAAATCAGAGCCGTTCGAAATACGGCGCAAAGAGACCTAAGAAATAATCTTTCTTAAGGTTACAAATTCAGGAACGACAATTTCGTTTTCCTCGTGCTGATACGAAGAAATTCACATAGATATCGGCACTAACGGAAATAAAATTTTCGAGTACCTGTGAATTCATTGAAGCGTAAAACGCTATCTTTATGAAGGAGGGAAGTAAAGTGCCCAGAAGAGTACATGGTTTTAAAAGAGAAGTTCTTCCGGATCCGATGTATAATTCCCAGCTCGTTACTAAGTTGATCAACAACATTATGTACGACGGCAAGAAATCCATCGCCCAGAAGATCGTCTATGACGCATTTGCAATTATCGAAGCGAAGTCCGGCAACAATCCTCTTGAACAGTTCAAGAAGGCTCTTGAAAACATTATGCCCGAACTCGAAGTTAAGGCAGTGCGCAGAGGCGGTTCCAACTACCAGGTTCCTATGCCCGTTCGCGAAGACAGACGTCAGACTCTCGGTCTCAGATGGCTCATCACCTATTCGAGATCCAGAAGCGACCGCAAGATGAGCGAACGCCTTGCTGCAGAAATCCTCGATGCCGTTAACGGTACCGGCGGTGCAGTTAAGAAGAAGGAAGACACTCACAAGATGGCAGAAGCAAACAAGGCTTTTGCACATTATCGTTGGTAATCCGCGTCACGTATTTTTACGCGATTTATTAAGGAGAAAATTATATGGCCAGAACAACTCCGCTTGAGCTTACCCGTAATATCGGTATTATGGCTCATATAGACGCGGGTAAGACGACCACTACCGAAAGAATCCTGTATTACACAGGTAAAACCCATAAGATCGGCGAAACCCACGAAGGTTCCGCAACGATGGACTGGATGGAACAGGAACAGGAGAGAGGTATTACTATTACCTCTGCTGCTACCACCTGCTTCTGGCAGAACCACCGTATTAACATTATCGATACCCCCGGCCACGTTGACTTCACCGTGGAGGTTGAAAGATCTCTCCGTGTTCTCGACGGCTCGGTTACCGTGCTTTGCGCAAAGGGCGGCGTTGAACCTCAGTCTGAAACCGTATGGCGTCAGGCAGATAAGTACAAGGTTCCCAGAATGTGCTATGTCAACAAGATGGATATCATGGGCGCGAACTTTTATCGCGTCGTTGATATGATCAAGGACAGACTCAAGGCTAATGCGGTTCCGATTCAGCTTCCTATCGGTGCTGAAGCAGACTTCAAGGGTATCATCGACCTCGTTAAGATGAAGGCTTACTTCTATCTTGACGATCTCGGACAGAATATCGAAGAACGCGATATTCCCGCTGATATGGCGGACAAGGCTGAAGAATTCCACCAGGCACTCATCGAAGCTGTTGCAGAATTCGATGAATCTCTCATGGAGCTTTGGCTTATGGGCGAAGAACTCCCCATGGACGACGTAAAGAAGGCTATCCGTGCAGCTACCATCGCTAACAAGATGGTTCCCGTTGTTTGCGGTACCTCTTACAAGAACAAGGGCGTTCAGAAGCTTCTCGACGCTATCGTCGATTACATGCCCGCACCTACCGATATCGAAGATATCAAGGGTATTGACTGCAAGACCGATGAAGAAACCACCCGTCCCACCTCGGACGATGAACCCTTCTCGGCTCTCGCATTTAAGATCGCTACCGACCCCTTCGTTGGTAAGATCTGTTTCGTACGTGTATATTCGGGCTGCATCCAATCCGGTGCTACCGTTTACAATGCAACCAAGGGCGGCAGAGAAAGACTCGGTAGAATCCTTCTCATGCATGCAAACCACCGTGAAGACGTTGAAGAGATCCGTGCAGGCGATATCGCTGCAGTAGTTGGCGTTAAAAACACCACCACCGGCGACACCCTCTGTGATGAAAAGGCTCCCGTTATCCTCGAATCGATGGAATTCCCCGAACCCGTTATCCGCGTAGCTATCGAGCCCAAGACCAAAGCAGGTCAGGAAAAAATGGGCCTCGCTCTCGCAAAGCTTGCAGAAGAAGACCCCACCTTCAAGGCATATACCGATGAAGAAACCGGTCAGACTATTATTGCAGGTATGGGTGAGCTCCACCTTGAAATTATCGTCGACAGACTTCTCCGCGAATTCCGTGTTGAAGCTAACGTCGGTAAGCCCCAGGTTTCCTACCGCGAAACCATTACCAAGCCCGCTACCGAAAACTGCAAGTATGCAAGACAGTCGGGTGGTAAAGGTCAGTACGGTCACGTTATTATCGACATCGAACCTAACCCCGGCAAAGGCTATGAATTTGTCAATGCAGTTACCGGCGGCGACGTTCCCAAGGAATACATTCCCGCAGTTGATGCAGGTATCAAGGGCGCAATGC
>JAFZDO010000011.1 GCA_017561145.1 Clostridia bacterium
AGTAATCAAGGCTCCCGTAGTTGAAGAGCCCTCCAAGCCCGGCGACGATCCTGTTAAACCCGGCGACGCTTCCAGCATGATCATCTTCGCTATCATCGCTCTCGTTGCTATCGCAGGCTCTGCAGTTGTTATTAAGACTCGTAAATAAGTTTTAATATAATTAAAGAAGACGGTTAACCCCGTCTTCTTTTTTTTGCTCTTTTTTCGGACGCTCTTTTTGGTCATTTCCTTGACAAAATGCAACGGCTCCATTATAATAAATGTGAACAAATATACATTATTATGTTAAGGGGGTCTTTTCTTGAAATACTGTCCCTACTGTATGGAGCCCATATCGGACGACTACAGCTTTTGCACACGTTGCGGCAAAAATAAAAATCACATCGCCCCGATACATCAGCTTTTGCCCGGTACGGTTTTACAAAACCGTTATCTTATCGGTGCGGCGCTTGGCGAGGGCGGTTTCGGTATAACGTATATCGGTCGTGACCTTAACCTTGATATGATCGTTGCCATTAAGGAATATTTCCCCAACGGCTACGTCAGCAGAAGCAACAAGCTTTCTTGTACCGTCGATCAGCCCACGACCACCGACAGAAAAGAGTTTTTCGAAAAGGGCTGTGAAAAGTTCCTTCAGGAAGCACGTGTTCTTGCCAAATTTTCGAGCGAAGCGGGTATCGTTAACGTCCGCGACTTTTTCGAGGCGAACAACACCGCTTATATAGTGATGGAATACCTTAAGGGCGAAACTCTCAAGGAGCATCTGAAGCGCCGCAAGCGTCTTGAACCGAGCGAGGTATTATCCATTCTTATGCCTGTAATGGCTTCGCTCAAAAAGGTGCATGCCGAAGGACTTATCCACCGCGACATCAGCCCCGATAACATCATGCTTATCCCCGGCGGTGCGAAGCTGCTCGATTTCGGAGCGGCAAGAGATATTTCTTCGATGGGCAACAAGAGCCTTTCGATAATGCTCAAGCCCGGCTATGCCCCTGCGGAGCAATACCGCACTCACGGCGAGCAAGGACCTTGGACCGATATTTACGCGCTTTGCGCAACCGTTTATAAGTGTATCACCGGCATCACTCCCGATGATTCGATCGACCGCAACTTTAACGACACCTTAAAATCCCCCTCGTCGCTCGGTATTGCCATCAACCCCTCGGTCGAAGCGGCTATACTCCACGGTCTTTCGATCGACCACAGAAACAGATATCAGAATATCGACGAGCTTATAAAGGGCTTCAACGGTGCTCCCGTTCCCAACAAGCCCAATTCCGAAGGAACCGTGATCATCCCCAAAAGCCAAGCTAACGGTCAACCCGTCAACAACTCATCTCCTAACCTCAACTACAACCAAGGCGGTTCTTCAAATTACGGCGAATTCCGTCAGCCCCAAGCAGCCCCGCAACGTCCCGTTCAGCAACCCGTTCAACAGCCCGTTCAACGCCCCGTTCAGCAACCCGTTCAGCAACCCGTTCAACAGCCCGTTCAACAGCCCGTTCAACAGCCCGTTCAACAGCCCGTTCAACGCCCCGTTCAGCAACAGTTCGTACCGCAGCAACAGCCTCAACCCGTTTACCGTGCACAGCCTATGCCTGTTGCCCCCGTTGCGGCAATGCCTGCACGCGTGCTTAACAGATCTGCGTTTGCCGCACAGCCGGCTCCCGTCAATTTCGGCGCAGGAAGCATCTGGGGTCCGCTCGTTTACTGCTTCGTTGCAATTTTCTGCGGATTGATCAATCCTTCTATGTTCGGCTGGATATGTGCAGGTATCGCATTGACAGTCGGAATCTTCTCTGCGGTCTCCTTGCAGGTACGTGCAGTTCCGGTACTTGCAAAGGTGGCACGTTGGTCATGCTTCGCATGGCTTGCTTTTGTTCCGATTCTGGCAGCGTTCGGCCCCATCGAGCTTTTCGAGTTCGATACACCGATAATCGAGCTTTACGAATACGTTGATGAAGGTGCCGCTACGTTAATATGCAATATAGCGTACGTTGCGCAGATCATGTTCGCATTTGCGGGCGTAGGCGCTTATTTCAAGCGTTGTATGCAAAGCACGTCCGCGATCACTCAATTAAGAGTTTCTTCGATCACGGGTGCGATCGTGGGACTGTCGTTCATTACTCTCGCAGCCGCTAACGGATTGCCGATAGCGACCTACTTCCTTTTCGAATCGACAATGGTGCTCCAGCCGATCGGATTTATCCTGGTTTGGCTCGTTCCTGTCTTGCATATCACACTTCCCGAAAAGCATATCCCCAACGTGATATGGTTAATTCTTAAGATCTTTGCCATCATAATGGTCGTATTCTTCGGCATCATCCTCTTCGACTGCGTGATATATATGATCACCGACGAAAGCTTTACAAACGTTGCCGATTACTCGATGCTTTATGAAGCCTTCTACTCCTTTGAAATACAAGTTGAGGAAATAACCTATTTCCCCTATTTCTATTACGTACTCAGCCAGCTTATTATAGAGTTCCTCTATTTCACGGCAATGATATTCAATATTGATATTTCGCATTCGAACATTTTCAAGAAGTCACGCTAAAGCAAAAAGGTGTCCAGATGGACACCTTTTTTATTGCTTTTCAAATGCGGAAAAGATTTCGTCGGCAACCCTTTTCATAACGTCGGGGCTTACCTTCAAGACCCTTCGGTCGTAGGTCAAAAGTCCGTTTGTTTCATCCTCAACGTCGCTTACCTGAGTGTAAACCGTGGCGCAAAGTCCCTTTTCTATCGCAGGGATGACCTCGTTTTCATAAAGGCTTACAAGCGCGTCTTCGTAATCGCGTAGGTATTGGAACGTCCTATATCCGTAATTGTTTGAAAGGTTGAATATATGACCCTCGACGCGGTGGGAATATCCTCCGAATTCGGACAGCACTATCGGCTTGTCGGATTTTTTAAGCTTTATCTTCTTGAAATAGATATGCTCACTCTCTACGTCGGTCTTCTTTGCCTTGAACCAACCCGAGGTGGTATCGAAAATACGCGTTTTATCGAGCGGCTTTAGTTCATCGTAGCAATTATCCGCGTCAAATTGCCCCCAGCCCTCGTTGAATATCGTGTAATAAACAACGCTCGGATGGTTGTAAAGCGTTTTGATTATTCCCTTTGCGGTATCGAGGAAAAATCCGCGTCTTAATTCCGACGCCTTATGACTTATCCCCCTGCGGAGGAAAACAGTAGGAAGTGCAGTATCGATCAAAAAGCTGTATTTTCCGTTGTTGATAAAATCCTGCCAAACGAGCATACCGTGAACGTCGCAGTAGTAATAGAAAAGCTCGGGTTCAAGCTTGATATGCTTTCGAAGCATATTAAATCCGCATTGCTTCATACGGACGATATCGTCCTCAAAGCCTTTGGGCGTTGCGGGCAAAAATATGCCGTCGGGGAAATAGCCTTGGTCGAGCAAGCCGTGCATAAATATCGGCTTTCCGTTAAGGCAGATAAGCTTTTTGCCGTTTATCTCTTTGATCTCGACCGTACGCACGCCGAAATAGGATTCGACCCTATCCTCACCCGAAATAACCGAAAAACGGTAAAGATGCGGATCATCGGGCGTCCAAAGGACGGGATCGTCGATATCGATTCGAATCTTTTCGCCCTTGAAGGAATATTCATTTTCGCCGAGAACGACCGTCTTTTCATCTTCGCCGCCGAAAACCTCAATATCAACGCCCTTTAAATCGGGTGTGATCTTTATATCCGTGATATATTTTTCGGGTACGCTTTCAAGCCAAACCGTTTGCCAAAGACCGCTGACCTTCGTATACCACATACCGCCGCGATTTTTCGTTTGCTTTCCGTAAGGCATATTAATATCGAGATCGTCCCTTGCAACGATTCGAAGCGAATTTTCACCGTCACAGAGAAGCTCGGTAATATCGCTCGACGAGGGCAGATATCCGCCTACCCAACCGACGTTTTTTCCGTTAACAAAAAGATCCGCCCATTGATCGCAAGCACCGATATGCAAAATTATACGTCCCTTGTTGAACCCGTCGGGCAATGTGATTTTTCTTTCATACCAAATAAGGTCGCCGTCATTAATATCGATCTTCACACCCGAAATTCGGCTTTCGGGCACAAAGGGGACGAGAATTTGACCGTCGTAGGTGATATCTCCATTGTTCCTTATACTGAAATCCCAATATCCGTTAAGACAAAGGTAAGAATCTCTTTTTAACTGCGGACGGGGATATTCCGAAAATGGAACGGTTTCGTTTTTTAATTCGGCTTCATATTCTGTATATAAATCTACCGTTTCGGTCTTCTTTGCCATATTTTTCATCTCCTAAAATTACACGAACTATTATACACCGATGAATATCATTTTGCAACCTATTAATTGTGGATTAAGAAACAATGAATTGTTTGTAAACTGTTGCAATTTATACTCGGATATGGTAATATTATGTTGGATTAAGTCAATCAACATTAAACAGGAGAAAAACGATCATGAAAAAATCTTTTGCTATCCTTGCACTGATCCTTGCTTTTTCAATGCTCTTTTCGGCTTGCACCGAAGGAACTGTTGAAGTAAGCACCATTCATTCCGATTTCGTTTGCGTTTTCGTTATCAATCAGGTTAACGAAGACCAGAAGCTCAACGTTTCCTACAACAGCGACGAAGCTATCGAAAAGGTTGAAATTACCGTTAAGCATGGCGAACAAGTAGTTTCCAACAACGTTTTCGAAGGCGATGCGCTTAAGGAAAACAACGTTACCGTTGACGCATATTACGGTAAGCATACCGTGAATATCCGCGCTACCTCCGAAAACGGCGGCGTCGCAGAGGTATTCAAGGAGGTTTCTCTTTCTGCGAGTGAATACGTTATCGCGCCTATTTCCGGCTCGATGCCCCAGCTTTATTTCACTCTTAATATGAATGAGATCACCAACGATCATCAGATCCCCGCATTCGTTTGGCTTGCGCGTCCCGACAGCTGGAACTGGGATAAGCTTCCCGAAAACGTTTATGCAATGCCCAACGCTCCTATCGAAGAGGTTCTCACCCACAACAATTACGACAAGATGGTCGAAGCAACCGATGCTTACATCGAAGAGCTTTACAGCATCAACAGCGGCTCGAAGTTCAATCTTTATATCAACGACTACAACTCCTACCTCTATTTGAAGCTCTTGGCAGGTAACGGCATCCCCGAAAGCAACTATTACGTTACCCTCCTTTCCGACGGCGGCGCTTCCTACAAGTCCTTCAACGAAGCGTTCAATATCGAAGAAGAAGGCTTTGACGCAGACGCTAAGTATGCCGATATGGCTGCAAAGCTTCAAACCCTTTACACCGAGGTACGCGAAGCTAAAGATTACAACGGCGACGGAAGCAAATTCTCGATCGACGGCAACGCGTTCAGACAGTATTCCTACGTTGCCGCTAAGGAAATGAACAACGTTGAATGGTGGATCCTCCGTCCGAGATCCGGCGTTCTTTGCTCCCCCGATGAAGAATTCATCAATATGGTTCTTAACGACGACAAAAAAGAAGGTGTTATCGAAGAACGTAACTTCGCTAACCCTCTTAAGGGAATGACCGACGACGAAAAGACCGCTCTTAAATCGCTTTACAACTTCAACAACGAAATGTTTGAAGCGGCTGACGAAGCGAACAAGAAGGCGATGATGATCCTCGGCTCGTGGGCTTACGCTGAAAACGAACCCGATTTCAACGACTACGTAAATCTTGTTAAGGCATATTACGGCGAAGAAGAATTCGTTTACTACTATAAGGGACACCCCAACACCCCCACCAGCAACCATCCCGACAAGCAGGATCAGCTCGAAGATCTCGACCTTATCGACGTTGAATCCTCGATCAACGCAGAGCTTATCCTCTTCTTCTACCCCGACATTTATATGTGCGGCTACAACTCCTCGACCTTTATGTCGGTCGAAAGCCCCGAAATGGCTTGCGCGATGTTCAATATGACCTATGAACAGGCAAAAGCAAACGAAGGCACCGAGGGTTATCGCGAGCTTATCGGTATTTATCTCTCGAAGATCACCGCTGAATCGGCTTATGCAAAGCATTGCGACCTCGAAGAAGGCAACTTCTATCTCGTTGAATTCAACAACGAAGAATCCAATGCCGCTTACGGTATCTATAACGCAGAGGAAAACACCTTTAAGTATTACACCGCAGAAGGTGCAGAAACCACCAAATAAGTAAAATAAAAAAAGAAAACTCGCAGAGATTTGAATCTCTGCGAGTTTTCTTTTTTTATTCAAAATCGATCGCACTTATAAATCTGTTGTAAAACTGCTCGCTTCCGCCCAATTGAATATGCTTTGAATTTTTTGCGATATATTCTGCCTTTTTGATGTTCGCACTGTCAAAAAGGATGTCTGCCGCGCCCTTTAAAGCCGCGTTTCCGATGGATTTTGCTTTATCTTCAAGCCCCTTGGGTATCAAGCCGATCCTTACCGCCGACGGAATCGAAAGATTACTGCCGAACGAGCCCGCTATTAAAAATTCGTCGATATCGTTAATTTTCGTATCGGTCGATTCAAGAAGCGTTTCGATTCCGGCGCGTATCGCCGCCTTTGCAAGCTGTAACGCGCGGATATCGTCCTGCGTAAGCTCGATATCGTTTCCGTTTGCGGTCAATATAAGCGTCTTTTCGGCATAGCCGGTTTTGTCGATATACCCAAGCTCCAAAAACGAAGCGACCGCGTCGATAAGTCCCGTACCGTTAATGCCGATAGCGGCTTCGTTGCCGACCGTTTCGGCAATAGGCATGCCATTTTCAACTCTTACCCTATTCACCGCACCGCGAATATTCTGACAGCCGCAGCTTATCTGACCTCCCTCAAAGGCAGGGCCTGCCGCCGCAGAGGTAGTGATAAGAGAACCGTTTTTCCATAACGCCATCTCGCCGTTCGTACCGATGTCGCAAAGAAGAACCGTCTTGTCACCCTCGCACATTCCCGACGAAAGAACGGCGCAGGTAATATCACCACCGACGTACGCGTTCATACAAGGAGTTAAATAGGTTTTTTCGTCAAGCCAAGCTCCGAAAAGCTCGTCCGCTTCGAAGGGATAGACCGAGATAGATTCGGGATTGCGGTTTGTTAAAAAGTACATCATCGCGGTGTTGCCCGTGATAATTACGCGGTTGATATCATTTTTTGAACGGTCAACGCTAACGCATAAACGCGTCGCCAAATCATCGATACATTCAACGATTTTTCCGCGCAACGCTTCCCCTTTACCGCGCAAAGCGGCATCTATCCTGCCGATAACGTCGGCAGAAATACTGCTTTGCGGATTCAAAGCAAAAGACTCGCCCAACAGCTTACCGTCACCGTCAAAAAGCTTCAAAACGACCGTCGTCGTGCCGATATCTATCGCCGCACCAAGACCCGACCAATCGCTTTTCTTTTCATACCCTTTTGCTTCATCGCTCTTATCGAAAACGTATTTACCGCGTTTTAATTCAACGAAAGCATCACCGAGCAGTCTTGTTCTGCAGGAAAGACGAGTTTCAAGCTCGACTTCCCTATCGTCGGGCGGAGTAATCTCGCCGTTTACGTCAACGGCACATTTACCGCAAACGCCCTTACCGCCGCACGGCGAAATAACGGCAAAACCGTTTTCTGCCAAAACGTCACGCAAGATCGGCGTACCGAAAAATTCAACGGTTATTACATTTTCGCTGTTTTTTATCGTCAGGTACGGCATATTTCTCCCCCCATTGCGGTTTATTAAGAATATTATAGCGAAAGCAAGAAGAAAAATCAATATTTCTTTCGATTTAAGGGCTTTTCATATCATACCCCGACGCAAAATACAAGTCTTGTTTTAAAGTTTTTTTCAAATATAATAGTTTTTGAGGTGATGATATGAGCAGGCTTGAATTATTCAAATCAAACGGACTGATGCTACGAAACGCAAGCAACATACTTAAATATAACGAAATAAGTAAAAATTTCGGACTCGTGCTTACGCAAAAGCAAGCGTTAATGCTCGCATACGTGCGTGCCGACGAGCTTAGATACCACGGCAGACTCGAATTCGGCGAGGGAATATTCGGCAAGCTTATCGAATCCTTTTGCGATTCGCCTTACATAACACAGCAAAGCTATTTTGAAACGCTTTGTGCATTGACCGAAATATTTTATTACTATAAAAACGAAACCGAGGAATATTTAAGCGATGCCGAGCTGATCGACTGTATGAAACGATATTTCAACGGAAGCTGTAAAGGCTCGACCGAGCTGCTTTCAACGCGCGAAATGGATGAATTGGCGAGGAATTTAAAGCGATGAATATTGAAAAATTTACACTTATCAAAAGGCAAGACCTTAATGAAGGCGCATATTTCGAAAGCCTGATGGAAAAAGCGCTCGAGTTAAAGCTTATAACCGATAACGCTATCGAAGCCATTCAAGACGAATGCCTAAATCTCCTCGCGCAGAATCTCCGACGCGCCTACGGCGATACGAGCGATTCGGTTTCAGAGGAACGCGCCAAATCGATGATGGATTCGATAATTTACACACTCGGTGTCGGATTAAAGACCTTGGTTTATCCCGACGAAGCATTGGATTTTCTTTTAAAAAACGGAGTCAACACCCTTTATTTACGCGGCGTTAAAAGAATCAACGAAATGCTTTTGGGTATCCGTGAAATGCTTGACATTCTGCAAAATACACTCAAGCCCAACGCAGACGCTTTGCTTATCTGCACGGTTACAAAAACACTTCCGACGTTTTTAAAAAAATACAACCCCGAAATCGCGGCTCACGACAGTGTCGTTTTGCCGATCTGTCCCGTTGATTTTAATTTTGAAAAATATAACGGAATCGAATATATCTTCGCATATACCGCAGCTCTTTTAAGTGAAACAGAAAAGCAGGCATAAACCTGCTTTTGTAGCTTAATCATTATAGCTTGTATATTCACTGGTAGAAAAGTTAGTGCGCTTTCCAAGTATCGATGCCATAGCGATAACCATATAAGCGACAATACCGTAATGAGCGCAGATCTTATATCCGGGTGCGCGGTTGGGCGTAAGGTATAACATATTGTTGCCCGAAATGTATTCCACAATCTGACCTTCGGTAAACAGCAACAAAAGCTCATTCAAGCGCGAAATCTCAACGCCGCATTTTTCGGCAAGCTCGTTTTTCGAAAGTCTGCCGTGACAGTCAAGTGCTTTGATTATTGCAAAGCCCTCGGGCGTGCAAAGCTCACGCATAAGCTGCAACGTATGCTCGTTTACGTTATCAAGATGATCCTTTAAGGTGTTCTTCACAATACAGGCAACGCCGTCATCATCCCAAATCTTCATTCCGTAGTCACTGCAAATACGAAGACTTCCCAAATCGTAGTCCCGCTTTTGTATTTCCTTGTTCCCGACCTCTATAAAGTAAAGCCCCTTCCACATTTCCCAAAGATCGTTTCCGAGGTCGCGGTGGGCGTTTTCGGCATCTCGATTGGCTTTCGACCATACAAATTCGTCGCCAAGCTGTTCGATCTTCTTCGAAACGGCTTTTATATCGTCGTTCTCCTCGGTTTTCAAAAGTATATCAAGAGATACATCGTATACCTCCGCTAACGCCTTTAAATTAAAGCAATCGGGCAGGCATTCGCCCATTTCCCATTTAGAAACCGCTTGTGCGGAAACCCCTATTCGTTCAGCAACCACCTCTTGGGTAAGCGAAAGATTTTTGCGATGATGCTTTAATTTTTCGCCGAACGTTTTTATATCAAGTGTAGTACTCATATCAATTCTCCAAAAAATTATTTGCAGCTGCTATTCTAATTATATCACATTAAATTCAACTTACAATAGTGTTTTTGTTGAAGAACACGAAGAAAAATCAACCCACGGTTGTTACTCCGTGGGTTGAACTGTTATTAAAGCGTCTTTTTCCAGTCCTCGTATTCGTCAACGCTTCCGCGCCAGGTGAACATTTGGCTGTCGGCGAGGAGATACCTGCCGTCGTTACCGCTTATTACCTTATAATCGCGCCTTGCGATATAATTTTCGTCGGTAAGGTTCTTTTCGTCATACCGCCAGGTGTTTCCGATATGTATCGGCATCATTTCGTTTTCGTTTGCAACGGTACGGTAAGAGGTCAAATAGCAATCCGATTCCAAATGCTTGCCCCAAACGCACTTAAAGCGCACAACGCCGACGCCTTTGGCGAACCAATATTCCTTAACTCCGCACTCGGTGTTATTATAAAAATAGTGGCCGTAATCGTTGATATTGCCCTCTTTGGCTACCGCCTCGACGGTTACGCGCACCGTATTTTCAAAAACGCCGCTCGGCGCTTCGACCCTGCCGCCGTCGGTAACCTTGATTTCGATCTCGCCATCCTTCCAAGGATGCGTTTTCTTTTCGGTATAACCGTCGACCCATTTATCGTCCCAAAGCGTACCGCAAAGCTGTTGCAGATATCTGAACGGCTTGACACCGAAGATTCGGTTTTCCTCGCCCCTTGAGCCCCAAACGCCGATATCAAGGCTCAATTCCGTAGCCTCGTGATAGGAGATCAAGCTGTCTTTTTTGGTGATCCTGCTTATGTTTGCCGACGAGGGACAAAAACGCCACGACTTATCGTCAAAAGAAAGCTTTTCCTCCATAACGTCGATGGCCGAAAGCGCCATATCGACCGATTCGCGATCGCGGTTAAGAAGCACGATGCTTTTCAGAATGCGCAACGCTTCGGCATACTGCTTTTTAGCGCAAAGATCGTCAACAAGAATAAACAGTATCGTCGGGTCCTCGGTATTCTTTTCCCAATCCTTATTAAGCGCAAAATAGTTGAGCGCGGAAATACAAACCGTTTCCTCGGTGTTGGGGTTAACTCCCATACGCTCGACAACGTATTCGTTGATCTCGTGCATAATATCGGGCTTAACGGGGTTTTCGTAATTCCAACGGTTGCCGACTGCGATAGGAAGCCAACCTTCTCCGCCCTTAATATCGTAATCGCAAAGCACCTTGTCGGCAATAGGGTCCTCCTTGTTTGCGATCTTTACCAAGCCGACACCCTGCTTATACCACATATGATCGCCTTCGCCGACGTTGTTTGCCTTTTCGATATGAAGACAGTTTTCAAAAACACCCGCAGGCGTAACGACCGTTTCATCGGTGGCTATCACGCGGCGAATACCCACAAATTTACCGTTTTTATCAAGCA
Organism: Clostridia bacterium; assembly: GCA_017561145.1. Classification (GTDB taxonomy): domain Bacteria; phylum Bacillota; class Clostridia; order Oscillospirales; family CAG-382; genus Coliplasma. The sequence goes on from JAFZDO010000011.1 coordinate 11,185, forward strand.
TCTCCTCTTCTCTGCCCGCCTCAAGGGGTATAGTGCGAGGGAAGAAATATCTGTCGCCGTTGTGTCCTGCATCCATAAACACATATCTTTGGAACTTATAAAGCTCGTTACCGTAGCGGTAATTACATCCCGGCTCGTTAAAAAGATAAACATTGTCGCCTTCTATTTTCCAGCCCTCACCCGTGACGAGCGCCCACGAGGGATCCTCGCTGTTTTCGAGTAGGTCCAACGCCTTCTTCGCGGCTATTGTGTTGCCGTAATAAGCGCAAGGCGCCGTTGTGTGCTTATATTCCTCCAATGCGGAATCAAGCAATTGTCTTGCCTTATCGATTCCCTCTTTTGTTGCTTTATCAACGTAATAAGCCATCCAGAATTTATGCGAAGCAATTTCAAGATACCTTGCTTCGTTTTCGGGAAATGCCAAAAGCGAAGGGATAACCGTTTTTTCGGTGTATTCGTATTTTTCGTTACCGCTTCCCAATTCCCAACACAAATCGAGATAAAGCCAGGATGCTTTTTTCGTTTCACCGTATTTTTTATAGGTTTCGATAGCCTCGGAGGAATATTTGTTAATATTTGCCTCTGCGGCAATCTTAGCCGCCTTGACCGAATAATCCTTTGCTTCCTTTTCCTCGGGAATTTTAGAAATAAGCTCCTTTATCGCCTTATATGCATCGTCGAAATCCGATTCCGTTGTATAGGTTTTGTTGTAATCTTCAAGTTTTTTAATACGTTCGGTAAGCTCAGTTACAAAAGCTTCCGATAAAGTATGTACCTTTTCGCTCATATAATGCTCCTTTCTAAGCTTTTCGCGCGCATCATGAATGCGCCGCTTAACAGTGCCTAACGAAACACCCAAGCAATTTGCGATATCATTCATCGGCAATCTATGCCAAAAATAAAGCAAAGCAGTTTCACGCAATGCAGGTGAAAGCAAATTTATCCTTTTTTGCCATTCTGCCAAGCTTTCCTTTTCGATAAAGCAGGATTCGGGTGATTCGTTCTCCAAAACGGTTTCGCATATTTCATCAAGCGAAACGCTTTGCTTGGTTCGTGCTATATAGTTAAACGCTTTGTTTTTAAGGATGCGAAGAAGCCAATTTTCGATTTTTTCCGGCTCACGCAAAGAGGAAAGCTGAAGATACCCCGCAATAAGCGTTTCTTGGACAATATCCTCGGCATCGGCTTGATTACGACAAACCGATAACGCATATTTATAAAGCCTTTGCGCATATTCCCGAACAATAATACCGTATGCATCGGTATTTCCGTTAAGCGTGTCGCCAATTGCTTTAATTATATAGTCCATATCTTTCCTCCTTCCTTAAAGCTTGTGAACTGCAGTCATTCATAAAGACACTGATCGACTTCAAAAGGTTCGCTTTATAATAACATTTTTTTCATTTACCTTCAAGTTTTTTTAAAAGCACTTGACCTTATAACGAAAAAGGAGTATTCTTTATACGTTAGAAAGGAGATTGATTTTGAAAAGAATTTTTACATTTTTATTGGCATTTGCATTTTTGATTTCTATTGTTGCTTGCTCGGAGGAAACAACAACCGAAAGCAGCGTTACCGAAATCGCAACAAGCTCCCAACCCTCGGATTCGGCAAGCATTGAATCAAGCGTTGAATCAACCGACGAATCCTTAAACGAAACAAGCGAGGACGAAGAAATGAGCTTTGATAAAACCAAAACCTACAATATACTTTTCATCGGCAACAGCTATACCTATTACAGCGATATGCCCGAAAAGATTTTTGACCCTATTGCAAAAAGCGCAAACGTTGATTTTAAGGTCAGCAGCCTTACAAGGGGCGGCTGGTATCTTATCGATACCGCAAACCCCGAAGATGAGCTTGGCAAATTAGTAGATGCGGCACTTAAAAATAACAAATACGATTATGTAGTGCTTCAAGAGCAAAGCACCTGCCCCGCACAATTTCCGGGCAAGTTTTACGATGGAGTTCGCAAGCTTGTCGAAAAGATAAAGGAAAACGGAGCAACGCCAATACTTTATTCAACTTGGGGCAGAAAAACAGGAAGTGCAACGCTTCCGAATCTTGGTTGGACCCACGAAAGCATGACGTGGAAGATCGGCGCTGCATACGAAGCCATCGCAGACGAGCTTGATATAGAAGTTGCCCACGTTGGTTTTGCATTCCATGACGTTTATACGAACAACCCGAATCTTACCGATATTTACGCCGACGATCTCACCCACCCCTCTTACAGCGGCAGTTATCTCGCGGCTCTCACCATTTTCACAAAGATAACCGGAATCGATCCCTCGGAGGTAACCTATAACGGTAACCTTAGCGGCAATATCACCTCGGTTTTGAAGGAATCGGCAAGAAAAGCGGTTTTTGAAACCCCCGAAATTCCCGATGAATATAAAACAAAATCCGAAGGCATAGTTTTCGTTGAATAAGAAAAGTCGTTGACATCATTCGACATATGTGATATAATTACCTACAGTTATTGAAAAATCTCAAGGAGCTTGTTATGAACGAACAATTTGAACCCAATTTCACCGGCAACGAACCCGAAAACACAATCCCACCTGTACAACCTATTGAACAAAAAAAGGAAAACGTTCCTGCAGGTATCTTTGGCGCGTTTCTTTTCTCGCTTGCAGGCGGTATTGTTTGGTTTTTGCTTTATCAGGTCGGATTTTTGGCGGCAATCAGCGGTATTGTCGGCGTTATCTGCGCAATTAAGGGCTATGCCATCTTCGGCAAGCGTGAAAGCGTAAAGGGCGTTATAATTTCAACCGTTATGGCATTTATTGTTATCGTGCTCGCGTGGTATCTCTGCATCGGTTATGACATCTATAACGCATATCAGGAATGGTTTGCAAACGGAGAAATCGATTTCACCGTATCTTTCTTTGAAGCACTCGGCGAGGTGCCGCTCTTCTTTGAAGAGTCCGAAATCGCCTTGGCTTACCTCAAGGACCTCGGCATCGGCTTGCTCTTCTGCGTTCTCGGTGCGTTCGGTTACGTAAAGGCGGCTCTCAGCAAAGCAAGAAACAAATAAACATAAAACAAAACCGAAGGCATAAACCTTCGGTTTTTATTTTACGATCTCGACAGATATTCTTCTGCGTAATGGGCGGCTACTGCGCCGTCGGAAACGGCGGTAACGACCTGCCTGAGCGCCTTCGTTCTTACGTCACCGACCGCATAAACGCCGTCGATATTCGTTTTCGTCGATTCGTCTGCGATGATATAGCCTTGACCGTCAAGAGTAACCGAGCCGTTAAGAAACTCGGTTATCGGCTGTCTGCCGATGCTTACGAACAATCCGTCGCATTCGATCTGCCTTTTATCATCGCTTTGAACGCTTTGAACGGTTATACCGTTTGCTCTGCCGTTGCCTTCAAGTACTTCCGTAACACGGCTGTTCCAAACGAACTCGACGTTTGAAGCTTTCAAAAGCGGCTCGTGATAGATTTTGGTTGCACGAAGCGTATCGCGTCTGTGAACGAGATAGACCTTTTTCACGATACGCGAAAGGTAAAGCGCGTCGCTTACGGCGGAATTGCCGCCGCCGACTACAACAACGGTTTTGTCCTTATAAAATCTGCCGTCGCAATGCGCGCAGTAATGCACACCTCTGCCGACAAGCTTTGACTCGTTTTCAAGCCCAAGCTCACGCGGATTTGCGCCCGTTGCGATAACGACGGTTTTGCCGCAAAAGGTCTTTGAAGCCGTTTTGACCGCTTTAACGGCATTCGAAAAATCAACGCCGACAACCTCGCCGTATTCGGTTTTTGCACCGAAGCGGGTTGCACCCTGTTGCATTTTCATGCCCAGCTCAAAGCCGTCGACACCGTTTTCAAAGCCGGGATAGTTGTCGATAATATCGGTCAGCGCCATTTGTCCGCCTGCCGACATACGCTCGATAACAAGCGTATCCAGGCCTGCGCGCGAAGCATAAAGCGCCGCCGAATATCCCGCCGGCCCGCCGCCGACGATTATCATATCGTAAATACGTTCTTCCATAATGTTGACATACCTTTAAAAGCGTGATAAAATTTAATTAAACGGAGGTGGTTTTTCGTGGCACGAGCAATGTTCGAACCGATTTTTAAGAATATTTTTCCGTTTTGGAATGAAATAAGCGAATCCGATCGCGATTATATTTGCCAAAATACCTATGCCCTCACCTACCGTAAGGGTACAACAGTACATAACGGCAACGAATGCTCGGGTGTTTTCTTTGTACGCAAGGGAAGCTTGCGCGTTTATATTCTGTCGGAGGAAGGTAAGGAAATAACACTTTACCGACTTCACGAGGGTAATTTTTGTATGCTTTCGGCATCCTGCGTTTTGCAGACCGTCACCTTTGACGTTTTCGTTGATGCCGAGGAGGATTGCGAATGCTACGTTGTCGACGGCGGTGCTTATTCAAGCGTTGCCGAAAATAACCCGAACATAAAAATTTTCACGCTTGAAACAGCTATAAGCCGCTTTTCCGACGTTATGTGGGTTATGCAGCAAATTCTGTTTATGAGCATTGACAAGCGCCTTGCGATATTCCTTATCGATGAATCGGCAAGAATCGGCTCGGACAGAATAGAATTAACTCACGAGCAGATCGCAAAATACATCGGATCTGCCCGTGAGGTCGTATCCCGTATGTTAAAGTACTTCACAAACGAGGGAATCGTCGAATCATCACGAAAGGGTGTTTTGATCCTTGATAAGAAGCGTTTAAGAGCTTTAACCCTTTAACATCGCCAAAATCTGTTCCTTGGGTCTTGCGCCGACCGACTGTGCGACGATTGCGCCGTTTTGCATCACGACGAGCATCGGAATGCTCGAAACACCGAATTCGGCTGCCAATTCGCCCTCTTCATCGACGTTGACCTTTGCAACGAGATATTCGCCGTATTCCTCGGCGATTTGGTCGACGATAGGAGAAACCATTCTGCAGGGGCCGCACCAATCGGCATAGAAATCGATAAGAACCTTTTTCTCGCTTTTCTTAACTTCATCGAAATTGCTTTTATTTAACTTTAATACAGACATTGTTAATTACTTCCTTTCTTTATTTTACGTCTTTATTATAACCGATAAATTTCGATATTTCCGTGACTTAGTTACAAAAAAACGTTTTTCGAGGATAAAAAATGCTTATTGACATCACTTTAAAGGTAACTAAAAAAATTGCAAGCGATCCCGTTCACAGCAAGCCGTCGCTTATCGGTCATCTCGGCACCCATTTCGACGTGATGAACAAGGAATTTCCGCTTGAATATACCAAAAGAAAAGGGATTGTTTTTGACGTTTCGGGTGTTAAAGACCGCGACATCGACGTTTCCGATATCAACCTTGATGACGTAAAGCAAAATATGTTCGTCGCATTTTACAGTGGTTACATCGAGCGTGTACCCTATGGCGAAAACGGTTATTTTTCAGACCATCCTCAGCTGTCATATAACCTTATCGAGTCATTGCTCGAAAAGGGTGTTTCGGTCATCGGCTTGGATTTTGCGGGTATTCGCCGCGGCAAGGAGCATACCCCAACCGACCGGTACTGCGCCGATAAGGGCACCTTTATTATCGAAAACCTTTGTAATCTCAAATCAATTCTTGAACTGTCAAAGGAATTTACCGCAAACGTGTATCCGATGAATTTCGTTGATATAACGGGGCTTCCCTGCCGAGTTATCGCTGAAATATAAAGCAAAAGTGTACTTTCGCGTTTTGAAAGTACACTTTTTTCGTTTAGTTTTTATAACCGGGATGAATGGTTACTCTTTCGCCGCCGAGGCTCGATTCAACGCCTTCGAAATCAACGTCGAAATATTCATCATACGGTGCGTTGGTAACGCCACGTCTGTCCTCGCTCATCGGTACGCGGTAAAGCGTGCCGTCGATCTCGCGGTAAAGATAGGTTTCGTGCCAAATAATATCGCTTATAAGCGTATCGCCGAAAATTGCAGTGCCGCCCTCGTTGCTTACCTGGTCGATAGCGTTAACGCGCTTGAATTCGGCATCCATACCCGTTCCGTGTCCGGGGGATGTGAATATAGGGCTTAGAAAGTCTTCGGGGTCCTTCCAGCCGTATTTTTCACGCATTGCAACCGATTCGGGAAGAGTCGAAACCTCAAGCACCTCGATCTGAAGCTGCATTTTGCCCTCCTCGGGAACGTAAACGATCATACGGAGCTTATCGCCCGGGAGATAATAATATTCGGTATACTTCCAATGGTAGTTTGCAATACAGTTGTTTCCGTTTGCGGAAACGGCATATTCACCGCCGTGTGCGTCATAACCGCCAAGATCCTGATCCTTATCGGTGATATATCGCCAGAAGGGACGGAAGGCGATACAACCGGTGCTTAAGGTGTTGGACTTGGTGTCGATCAACGCTTTCGAGAACGAAAGTCCGACGTCGGATTCGCTCAACGCATTACCGCCCATATAAACCGAGGGATTATCGAGATTTTTAACGTCGGGGTCTACCTTGAGCGATTCATCGAAATCGCCGCTGTAACGGCGTATGGTCACGTCGGGCAAGGTTACCGTCGCTTCGATACCCACCCATTTATCCTTGGAGGAGACCGCCTTGTGATACCAAGCGCCGCCGAAAACGGCAGGAGCCTTGGGGTTTAATTTTTCGCCGTCGATCGCGCCTTCCCAAACAGGGGGAGCCGCAAGCACGTCTGTTTCGCGAACAGTGATCTTTTTAAATTTCGGGTCAGCTACGTTACCCGCGTTATCTGATAAAAAGTAGGTCACGGTATATTCTCCTGCAACAGACGGATCAAAGCCTCCGTCGTTTATTTGAATTTTATCTGTGATAATGCCGTCGACCTTATCGTATCCCGTAACGTTTTGCATAAGGTCGTAATCATCGCCTTTATTGATGATGACCTCTTTCGCACCGGTAGGGATTCGGATCGAGGGCTTTTCGGTGTCGGGGACAGTGCTTTCTGCTTCGGAGGATAGGCTTTCGGTCGCTGCGTCAGAAGACTCGGGCGCAACCGAGGAGCTTTCGCCCCCGTCGGTACAAGCAGTGAGCAGAGCCGCAAGCACAAGCATAAACAGAACGAGCTTTTTCATCGTTTATACCTCGAAGCTCAACCGAGCTTAACGATCGCACCTGCGAGCGAAACGTCGCACTGGTCAAGGGTAACGGGACCGCCTGCATAGCCGGAGAAGAATATCTGCTTAACAAGCTCGGCACGGCAGACAGCGTCGCCGGGGTTGCCTACGAACATAATATAACCGCCGTCGGGAAGAAGCGATTTGATGTCGTTAACGATATTCTTGAACATACCGCCGCCGTTGGTCGCATCGATAGAGTTAGTCCACGAAAGATCCGAATTTGTAAGGTTGCCCTCGGAATCGATCTGAACGTTTTCGCCAACCGCAAAGCGAGCCTGTACGAGATTATAATCCTTGTCGGTGATAAGGATTATACCGTTGGGGAAATAAGGCACCTGACCGTTGTTGGTGTGGTCCTTATAATATTCGTTATATTGGTTAAGGAAGAAATCCTTGTCCATTACCTGAACCTTATCGGCAGTACGGAACTTGGTACCCGCAGGGGTGTAGGAAAGAGCCTCTGCTTCGTTCTTAATGTAAGGGATCTTGCCGCCCAAGACGATCTCCTTTTGGGTAGACATCGCCTTAACGGTGATCTCAACGGTAACGGTTGCGGTGTTGCCTGCCTCGTCCTTCGCTTCGATGGTAACGGTGTAGGTACCTGCAACGTCAGCCTTATAACCGCCGTCGTCGGAAATTGCAACAACGATATCTGCATCTGCCGTAACGTTATCGCGTACGGTAAGACCGCTTAAAATATCAATTTCTTCGCCCGCATTATGGGTAATGGCTTCTAATTTGCCGTTGTCTGCATCAACGAATGCAGGGGGGATCTTGTCGCTTTCATCCTTGCTTTCTTCAGCGCTTGCTTCCTTGCTTTCTTCAGCCGATGCTTCGACACTTGCATCGCCAGATACGCTGTCGGATGTAGCTTCGATTTTCGATTCAGCACCTTCGGATATAGCACCCGAATCGGTTTCGGTAGTGTCTCCGCACGCTACTGCGAAAACGAGTGTGGAAAGTATCAAGAGAACTGCTATGATTTGCTTTAACATAATATTTCCTCCTAATTATATCTGATTGGTTACATTATATCATATAAATAATAACATTACAAGATGATTATTCTCGTTTTGCACACCATTACAAATAGTTTTGAAAATTATTTCATTTAGGTATTGAAATTAGTTGTAAGATGATGTATAATAGCCTCATTCGATCTATAAGGGGTATTTCAATGACTGTTTACGAAGAATTTCTTACGAAAAAGCATAAAACGCGTCCCGTTTACGATTTCCGCGAGCTTGTTTATGAAAGCGAAAAGGATTTTCAAGGTCTTCCCGCATTCGTCTTGCGCGAAAGAACGGTAACCTATTCGGATTTTGCAAACGACTACCGTGCGCTTTGCACCTATCTTTTGTCGCACGGTTATGGCGGAAAGCGCATCGCGGTAATCGGCGCTAACAGCTATAATTGGATACTTTCCTATCTCGCCACCGCAACCGTCGGTGTTGCGGTGCCTATAGATAAAGAGCTTGACGCCGCCGATGTGGTCGGCTTTATGAATGCCGCAGAATGCTCGGCAGTCTTTGGCGACAGCGCGATTCTCGCAAAGCTCGAGACCGATGATGCGGTTGCCAAATTCACCATCGCCGAAAGCAAAAAATGCTCCGAATCCTTTGAAACGATCGAATCTGCCTTAACGGAAGGCGCACTTGCATATAAAAACGGCAATTACTCTATCGACACAATGGAAATAAACGCCGAGGAAATGAGCATTCTCATCTTTACCTCCGGCACTACCGGAAATTCAAAAGGCGTTTGCCTTTCTCAAAAGAACATTTGCGCGAATATCAACCAGACGTCAACGATGGTCAAGATCGATCCCACCCTCCACTCGCTTTCGGTCCTTCCGCTTCACCACACCTATGAAACTACGCTCGGACATCTTTTGCTTCTTTCGGGCGGTTCCTGCATTTCCTATGCGGACGGCTTGCGTCAGGTTGCAAAAAACATCAACGAATATCAACCCAGTGTCCTTATCGTCGTTCCCCTGCTCTTGGACTTTATTCTTAAAAGGATCGATGCTTCTATCCGCGAATCGCTCCCCAAATTCCTCCTTCCCGAGGAGGGCGCGACCTTGAAGCAGGTGCTCAGAAAGCTCCCTGCGCCCTTAAGATTCGTTGTAAAACGCAAGGTCAAAAAGTCCTTGGGCGGAAAATTACGTCTTCTTATCGTCGGTGCGGCACCTATAAAGCCCGAAACCATCGAGTCCTTCTGCGAGCTCGGCATTACCACCTATCAAGGCTACGGTCTTACCGAAACCTCACCGCTCGTTGCGGGCAATAACGATTTCTTTATGAATCCTGCCGCCGTCGGTCTTCCCATCCACGGCGTTGAAATAAAGATCGAAAACCCGAACGATGAAGGCATCGGAGAGGTGATCGTTCGCGGCGACAACGTTATGCTCGGCTATTATAACGATCCCGAGGAAACCGAACGCGTTATGCGCGGCGGTTATTTCCACACAGGAGACCTCGGCAGATTCGACGAGGACGGCTTCCTTTATATCACCGGCAGATGCAAAAACGTTATCGTTGCACAAAACGGCAAGAACATCTACCCCGAGGAGCTTGAAAACCGTCTTACCGAGGAGACTTTCGTCGAAGAAGCGCTTGTTCTCGGCGTATCCAACGCAAAGGGCGGCGAAGCAGTAAAGGCAAAGATATTCCCCTGTATCGAAAAGATCAAGGAGCTTTACGGCAAGATACCGAGCGAGGACGAGATCAAAAAAGAGATCGCTTCGGTCGTTGCGAGGATCAACGAAAAGCTTCCGACCTACAAAAAGATCATTATTACCGAGATCGTCAGCGAGGCTTTTGAAAAAACCACCACGAAAAAGATCAAACGGTTCGGCAAAAACGTTATATAACAAAGAAAAGAGTACTTTCGCAAAACGAAAGTACTCTTTGTTTTTAAAGTGAATAACGGTTTTAACGAGCGATGCTTCTTGCAACGTAAACGCCGCTTGCGGATGCGTGCGAGAGCGAGTGCGTGATACCGCTGCCGTCGCCGATGATGTAAAGTCCCTTATGCTTGGTTTCGAGGTTTTCGTTAACCTCGACCTCCATATTATAGAACTTGACCTCAACGCCGTAAAGCAGAGTATCATCGTTTGCGGTACCGGGAGCAACCTTATCGAGTGCATAAAGCATTTCGATAATACCGTCGAGAATACGCTTTGGAAGCACAAGGCTAAGATCACCCGGAGTCGCATTGAGCGTGGGCGTGATAAACGCCTCCTCGATACGCTTGTGATTAGAGCGCTGACCGCGTATAAGATCGCCGAATCTTTGAACTATAACACCGCCGCCGAGCATATTGGAAAGACGTGCAATGCTTTCACCGTAGCCGTTCGAATCCTTAAACGGCTCCGAAAAGTGCTTTGCAACCAAAAGTGCAAAGTTGGTGTTATTCGTCTGCTTTGCGGGATCTTCATAGCTGTGACCGTTAACGGTAATAATACCGTTGGTATTTTCGGTAACGACCGCACCCTTGGGATTCATACAGAAGGTCCTTACCCTGTCGCCGTATTTTTCGGTACGGTACATTATCTTACTTTCATAAAGCTCGTCGGTGATATGAGCGAAGACCTCTGCAGGAAGCTCAACACGGACGCCGATATCAACACGGTTCGAGTTGGTGGTGATATCGAGCTCCTTGCAGACGTTCTCCATCCATTTGCTTCCGCTTCTTCCGACCGAAATTATGCAGTCCTTACAAGTGAATTCATCCTTATCGCAAACAACGCGGTATCCGTTTCCGTCAAGCGAAACCGTTCTTACGGGTGTGTTAAAGAAGAATTCAACCTTTTCCTTAAGATACGCATAAAGATTTTCAAGCACGATATAGTTGATATCTGTGCCCAAATGTCTTACCGAAGCATCCAAAAGATGCAGATCGTGCTGAATACAGGTTGTTTTAAAACGGCTTCCTGCGGTGGTATAAAGCTTTGTGCCCTCTCCGCCGTAGCGAAGATTAATCTCGTCGATGTAGTACATCAGATCGAGCGCCTGCTTTTTGCCGATATACTCGTAAAGAGTACCGCCGAAATCGTTCGTGATGTTATATTTGCCGTCGGAGAATGCGCCTGCACCGCCGAATCCGCTCATTATCGAGCAGCTTTTACAGCTGATACAGCTTTTGATCTTTTCCCCGTCGATAGGACAGCGTCTTTTGCTCAATTCGTTGCCGGCCTCAAACACCGCAACCTTAAGCGACGGATCGCGCTGCATAAGCTCGTAAGCGGCGAAAATACCGCCGGGACCCGCACCTATGATTATTACGTCGTAATTCATTAAAAATCTACCTTAAAATTATTTTGTACCAAAAAGTCTGTCGCCCGCATCGCCGAGACCGGGAAGGATATATCCGTGCTCGTTAAGGCAGCGATCGAGAGTGGAAACGAAGATGTGTACGTCGGGATGTGCCTCCGCAACGCGCGAAACACCCTCGGGTGCGCCGATAACAGCCATAAACTTAATGTTCTTGCAACCGCGTTGCTTAAGCTTTTCGATAGCATCACAGGCACTTCCGCCCGTTGCAAGCATAGGGTCGACCACAAGCACAAGCTTTTCCTCGATTCCCTTGGGAAGCTTGCAATAGTATTCCATAGGCTCAAGCGTTTCTTCGTCGCGGTAAAGGCCGATATGGCCTACTCTTGCCGACGGGAAAAGCACGTGGATACCGTTTACCATACCCAAGCCTGCACGGAGAATGGGAACGATAACGATAGCGTTATCCTTTACCATCTGCTGAGTGCAAAGCTCAAGCGGAGTCTGAACCTCTACGTCAACCGTGGGAACGCCCTCACGAAGACATTCAAAGGTCATAAGTGTGGTGATCTCCTCGATAAGCTCGCGAAATTCCTTCATGCTGGTATTTTCGTTACGAAGTATCGCAATCTTATGATTTATCAGGGGGTGATTGAATATTGTAACGTTATTAAAATCTTTCATCGTTAATTAGTCCTTTTTTCTGTGGAGAAGCGCATTTACTACGATACCGAGGATAAGTGCGCATGCAACGGTGGTGATGTAAACCTCACCGATGTTCATTGCCATACCGCCTATACCGGGGATAAGAATAGCCGAAACGGTGAAGAGGTTAGCGTTATCGTTAAGGTCGACCTTTTGGATCATCTTAAGACCCGAAACAGCGATAAAGCCGTAAAGAGTGATACAAACGCCGCCCATTACGCAACCGGGAATAGAATCGAGGAATGCAACGAACGGAGAAACGAATGCGATAAGCATTGCGATAATTGCGGTGGTGGTGATAGTAGCAACAGATGCGTTTCTTGTGATAGCAACACAGCCAACCGATTCGCCGTAGGTGGTGTTGGGGCATCCGCCGAAGATCGCGCCTGCGATAGAGCCTACGCCGTCGCCGAGAAGGGTTCTCGAAAGGCCGGGATCCTTAAGAAGGTCGCGGTCGATGATGCTCGAAAGGTTCTTATGGTCCGCAAGGTGCTCTGCGAATACGACCAATGCAACGGGAACGTACGCAACCGCAACGGTAGCGATGTAAGAGCCGTCGAGATCCTTAAAGCCGTCGATCGCTTCGATAAAGGTAAAGTCGGGAACTGCAAAGAAGGTAGCAAGACCAACGCCGCCCTCGGTAAGTGCCGCAAAGGGAGCGAAGTCGATGATCTTCAAAGCGTCATTTTCGGTAGCATAGCCGATACCCGTAAAGATAAGGCCTACAGCGTAGCCTGCTGCGATACCGATAATAAAGGGGATGAGCTTGGCCATTTTCTTGCCGTAAGTAGAGCAAAGGACAACAACAAAGAAGGTAACGAGCGCACAAACCACAGATACCCACAAAGCGGTATCCATTACGTAGTAAGAATTGGTACCGAAGCTTTCCTTGGGGCCGTAGGAAAATACGTCGCTTATAGCTGCGCCTGCAAGCGAAAGTCCGATAAGTGCAACGGTCGGGCCGATAACTACTGCGGGCATGATCTTGTCGATCCAGTTTGTTCCGACAAGCTTAACGATCAATGCAATGATAACGTAAATAAGTCCTGCGAAAACCGCACCGAGGATAATACCGAGAAAACCGAGTGCCGCGGAAGCCGCACCTGCAAAAGCCGCGCTCATCGAGCCGATAAACGCAAAGGACGAGCCAAGGAAAACGGGGCTGCGGAATTTTGTGAAGAGCTGATAAACGATCGTGCCCACACCTGCGCCGAACAGTGCCGCAGAAGAGGACATACCGTTACCTACTATTACAGGTACAACGATAGTTGCCGCCATAATTGCAAGCAATTGCTGCAACGCGAAAATGATCATTTTACCGAATTTCGGTCTGTCGTGGATGTCGTAAACGAGTTTCTTTTCCATTTTTTCCTCCATAAGACATATTGTTTTGTTAAGAAATTTTTGTTTTTTCTTATTACAAGATATTGTATCACACCTTTTAACAAATTTCAAACATTTTTCAAAATTTTTCTACAATCTTTGACATTTTTGTGCATTTGTGCTATAATGACCAAAAAGCAAGAATTTTCATATCGGAGAACAAAATGATTAAATATATTTTGATTAAAAAAATACTTAAGATCGCGCTTACCGTCCTCGCCGCTTTGCTCTCGCTTGTAATAGTCGTATGGGGCGCATTGAATATATTGAAGTTTGCCATATATTCGGATTACTACTCTATCGAAAGCACGCTTTGCGACAACCCCGGACTTTCCGACGGATTCGTATGCCAAGGCATTTGCGCTTTGGAGAACGAAGGTAAAATATTCGTTTCGGGCTATATGACCGATAAAAGCGCAAGCCGAATTTACGTTACCGATTACGAAAGCAATTCATATTTCGTAAATCTCTCCCTTGAAAACGGCAAAGCCTTCACCGGTCACGCAGGCGGTATTGCCGTTTGGGGCGACAGAGTTTATATCGCGAACGGAAGCAAGCTTTACTTCGCATCGGCAAAAAGCATTTTAAACAGCAAGGACGGCGACAGCGTAACGATCACCGTCGGTGCCGAGGTCAACAATTCCGCCTCGTTCGTATTTGCCGATGAAGAACACGTTTACGTCGGTGAATTTCACGACGGCGGCGCATATATAACCGACCACCCCTATGAAACGAAAAACGGAACACAGTATGCGATCGTTTCAAAATATACTCACAACGATCTGACCGCCCCTGTAAGGATCTACTCTATTCCCGACAAGGTACAGGGAATGTGCATTACCGACAGCGGCAAAATAATTTTCTCCACCTCTTACGGGCTTACCGATTCGGAATATTTGGTTTATGAAGAAGACTCCGCGAGGGATTCGGGCTTGACGCTTGACGGCGCAAGCGTTTATCTTCTCGAGGATCGCATAAAGCAGATAAGCGGCCCTGCAATGGGAGAGGAGCTTGATTTCAGCAACGGCAAGGCAATAACCCTTACCGAAAGCGCATCCGACAAATATATCTTCGGCAAATTCTTCTTTGCAAACGATATCGTTGCACTTGATTTTGAATCCGCACTCGAGGAATAAGAGGACTTGTTATGATAAGACCCGATTTTTATCTCCGCTCAAGCATAGGCGGACGCGAAAATAACGAAGACGCCTGTCTTGCAAAAAGCAGGTTCAAAAGGCATCTGTTTATCGTTGCCGACGGGCTCGGCGGACACAAGGACGGACAGATCGCTTCGCGCACAGCTGTAAACTCGATAGCCGACTTTTTGTGGAAAAACAAAAGAAGCGAGGTTACCGAAGCGATAGAAATCGCAAACGAAGCAGTAAAAGCCGCACAAGAAACACATAACTCGCGAATGAAAACAACGGTTGCGGTTGCATATTATAACGGCGACCAAGCCTTTCTCGCTCACGTGGGCGACACGAGGATATATGCCTTTTCAAACGGCAAGATATCCTTCCGCACCGTCGATCACAGCGCTTCCCAGCTTGCCGTGTTTTCAGGCGAGATAACCGAAGATCAAATACGCGGTCACGAGGACAGGAATCTTCTTATCCGCACGGTCGGCGCGGCAGATACCGTAAAAGCCGACGTAACCGTTGCTTCGGTTTCGCAATTCGACGCGCTTCTGCTTTGCACCGACGGCTTTTGGGAATATGTTTTCGAAAACGAAATGGAAGAAACGCTCGCACGGTCCAAATCGGCAAAGGCTTGGGTCAACGCGATGACCGAAATACATTCGAGCCGCGCACCGAGCGATTGCGACAACAGCACGGCTCTCGCCGTAATTTTCAGGTAACTGCTACCAACGGTAGATATTTGTTTCTTGACAGCGACCGAGAATAGTGTTAAAATCAATACGTAGCCGAAACGTACTGCAGGCGTTTTGAGTTATATAATTTATTTTGAAAGGAGGGGCAGTATATGATTATTTGTTGCGCACTGCATTTCGCAAGTGTCGTATTGCTCGCCCCGAACAGTTGCCGTTAATTCGGAAACTAATGCGAGTAATAGCAATAACCGAGCCGTTTTTTAAAATACGGCTCGGCTATTGTCACGTTTAAATGTGCGACACTCCACAAACAGTAAACGTTTATTTCGGAGGAAAGCACAAATTATGAATCTGCCTATCGGCAAAAACATCAAGGATCTTCGCACAAGCTCGGGACTGACTCAAAGAGCGCTCGCTTATCAGCTTCAGGTCAGCGTCCAAGCCGTGTCGAAATGGGAGCAGGAGCGCTCCTACCCCGACGTTACCCTGCTTCCGCGCATCGCAAAGCTTTTTTCGGTAACGATAGATCGATTATTCGATTAGCTTAATACACCCGAGTGTTATTGGCTCTCGGGTGTGTTTTTTATTGACACGCTCACTTTTCTGTGGTAAAATGATAAAAAATCGTACGGAGGATCAAAAATGAAAACACCTATCAGCTGGATCATCGACGACCCCGCTCCTATAATTTCGGTCTATCACGAGCATTCCCGTAAAGGTCAAACCGCAGACGGACGTCCGCTCATCCCCACCTACCCCAACGAATCGCTCTATACCTTCTGCGATATTATCGAAAGAAACGGCATCCGCGGTAAATTCAGCGTGGTTCCCATGCCCGGCAACAAGGGCGATATCGTAAACGGTCTCGACGGCGTTGCCAAAGAAGATCTCGACGCTTGGCTCGAATGCGTTAAGACACGCGTTATGCCTGCGTTTTCGGTCGGACCCGAAATGCTTACCCACCACAAGGCAGTCGATTTGGAAACGGGAAACGCACTTTCGATGAACGAGCGCGATTGGGCATCCACCCAGGACCGCAAAACGCTTGTGCCCTATATCGAAAAAGCCGTTAAGCTTGTTAACGATGCAGGACTTTATTCTATCGGTGTTACCTCCCCTTGGGACTTCGGTATCGAGGTCGAGGACGAATACGAGCATTCCATCTCGCTTGCGGTAGAAAAGGCAACCGGCAGTAAAAAGGCTTGGTTCTTCCTTCGCGGACTGCGTGACCGCCCGAAGGCAAAGCCGTGGGTCGCACGTGAGGAGGACGGCAGAACGCTGGTTTCCATCCCCGCTACAACGCGCGATTATATCTGGCAAACCATCGACACGACACGCTCGGATGACGATTACGTAAACGAGATCGCTGATAACCTTATTACCGCAGACGGCAAGGAGGGCCATATCCTCCGTGTGCTCGAGGCAGAGGGTTATCCGATACTTATCACCCACTGGCAAAGCTTGATGTCAAACGGTCTTTACACGGGACTTCGCGTTATGGACGAGGTCGGCAGAAGAATCAAAGAGCACCTCTCTGACCGCGTCGAATGGATGAGCTTCGAGCAGATACTCGATCTTGTTCTTTCAAACAAAGAAGATTACCCGAAGCCGATATTCAATGACTAAAACAAAAAGAACCGCTGATTAAGCGGTTCTTTTTTACGTTAAATTATTTCCAATTCGTTCACCGAAGGAAATTCGGGATAAACGTCGTTCAAATTATCGGAATACCAATAAGCTACCGATGAGATATCGTCCTGCAAGGGCAGATAGCGGTTTCCGCTTCTCCAGCCGAGCGCTTGGACGGTGACCTTAAGATCCTTCTCGAAATAAATCGGGTCGGTGATATGCCAACGGTAGAGATTGAAATATCTTTGCGAGCGATACAGACCGTCGGTAGTGCTTATCTTATGCATACCTGCATAAGGCGTGCAGAATTCTTGATATTTTCCGTTAACGTCGAAATTATAAGCGCCGCAAAAATAATCCTCGGTGCCTGTGCCGCAGATAGTGGGATAGTCGGTATCGCCGTCGATATAGAACTTGACCTCTCCCTCGCCCCACCAGCCGTTGCTTTTGACGCCCCAATTCAAATAGGTGCCGACGTAATGTCCCTTGCCCTTGATATTGTCAAGAATAACGTAGGGCTCCATATACGGCAGAGGGTTCACACGGCGGAACTGCGCGTGGAAATACAAGGTGTCGGGAGATAATTCCCTCTCCTCGCAATCGATCTGGTAATAAATATTACATTCGTGTCCAAGGTTTTCGACCTCAACGCGAAAGCTCTTGAAAAAGGGCATTTCAAAATAGCAGTTAAGCCCCTTTGCAGGGTTTACGCACATTGCAAGGCTTGAAAGCTGACGAAATTCTTTATAATCGGCGTTGCAGAAGAAATCCGAAAGAGGACATTCGATATTCGGCTTTTCCTGACCGTCGAAATATATTCTTAAAATAAGCTGACGGCTTGCAAAAGCGCAATCGGTCATCCAGATATGCTTTATCGCACCCTGGCCCTTATAATCGGCAAGAGTGATCTTACTGTGCGCTTCTATCCTTAAATAGGGGTTTACCTTCCAGCCCACGCCAAGCTCGCGCGATGCCTCCGAGGCACTGCCGACAACGTCTCTTCCTCCGCAGCCCTTTTCACCCGTTAAATTCTCGGGCGAGATAGAAAAGGATTTTATATTCTTTTTCGTGGTCAGATTGTTAAGCATATCAAACGCTCCGTTTTTATTTAAATAATAACGTTTTCAAAAAATCTGATTTTTTCGGGGGTTTCGGTTGCGACCGAAACGGTATATTCCCTGCCGTCCACCGATTTGATAAAGCTTTTATAACCGCCGTTTTCGGTATCGATAGCATAAGGGTTGAACGCACCCTTGTGCGACGCCTTGAAAAGCGCCTCCTTTGCGGTCCATACCCTAACGAAAAAGTCCTGCTTTTCGCTTTTATCAAGCTTTTCAAATACAGAATATTCACTGTCGTTCATAATACGCCTTGCAAGACCGTCGGAGCATTCGGTATCCATCGGCTCGATATCAACACCTATCGCATTGCGCGATACCGCAACACATAAAGCGCCCTTGCTGTGTGAAAAGGAAAATTCCGCACGGTCGGTCATATATCTTCCGTTTTCATCGCGGATAAATTTCAAATCCGCAGCCTTCAGTCCCAGACTGCGCTGCAAAGCATACTCAAAAAGCTTCCACACGTAATACTTTTCGCGTTTTACCTTTTCGTTGGTGACCGAATCGATCTCCTTTTGGCGCAGATCGCAGGAAAGCGCTTCGCCGATTTCGCCATCGGGAAGCTTTGCAAGATAAACGTCGGCAACGGGTAGACTTCTTATAAAATCACGCACACGGTCAGCCTGATTGCATACCGCCGTGCCCGAAACACATTCATTGGCAAAATGCTCGCAATTGTAGTAAAGAACACTGTAGCCGCGCATACCCATTTTAGAACGCGCATATTCGACGATCTCATCGGGAGTGCGGTTCTTTTTTCTTTCTTTTCGGTCAAATTCGCAGGTTTCAAGAAAACCGCCAGCCAAAAAGCCGTCTATATCGGTTGCAAGTACCTCTACGTCGCTGTCCTTCAAAAGATTGCGGCGCGACGGCGCAAGACCGAACTGAATCACCTCTTCATCCGAAACGTAGATTCCGAAATGATAAATTCCGCCCAATTCAACGCGGATCATATCCCCTCTGGAGGGATTTTTTATAAGCCATTTCATATTTTCTTTTCTATGTAGTCGATAACGTCCTTTATGGTTTCGAAATCGGCAAAACCAACGTCGTCAAAGCGTATGCCGAAGAATTCCTCAATTGCAATAACAACGTACAAAATGCCGACCGAGGAGAGTCCGATATCGTTGACGAGATTCGAATCCTCGGTAATTTCGGTTTCGGTAACGTCCAACGCGGGCATTACCATATTGATAACCTCGTTAAGCTTTTCGAAAATCTCACTTCTTGACATTGCCATTTAAATTCCTCGCGATCTTCATTGCAGGGGTACGGATAAAATCGGTATCCCTGATGACAAGTTTGTTGATTCTTTCAAAGGTGGGAAGGGTTTTGTTCACCCGTTCGAATTCTGCCTTGATATGTGCGTTGATATCCTCGATGCCCAATTCCTTTACCTTTGTAAATCTCGGATATACCTCAAGCACAAGCTGATGCATACCGTTTTCGGTGGTGTCGTACACAAGGCAATCCTGAACGGTATCTATAGCGCAGAATTTAACCTCGAGTTCGGCAGGCGAAACCTTTTCGCCGCTCGAAAGAACGATAATGTCCTTGATCCTGCCGGTTATGTAAAGATATCCGTCTTCATCGATACGAACCAGATCGCCGGTCTTGAAATAGCCGTCTTCATACGCGATATCGTTTTCTTCATCGGAAACGTATCCCGACATCATATTTACGCCCTTCAGCCAAAGCTCGCCGTCGACTATTTTATATTCCATTCCGCCGTATATCAATCCGACCGATTCGGGCTTTTTCAACGGCTCGATATTGCCGCTTACAAGGTTTGCCGATTCGGTAAGGCCGTAACCGGGAAGAAGCGCAATGCCGCGCTTCGCATATTCGGTAATAAGATACTGCGCGACGGGTGCGGCACCGCAAATGATGGTTTTAAGATCGGGTCCCCACATATTTCTGCCGAACTGCACAGAAAGTGTAAGCGCCATTTCAGCCAACGCGGGAACAAGCACCATAATAGTCGGCTTAAAAATCGCAACGTCGCGGAACATATCCTTGTTGTTTCTGCAGATGAACAGGGTACTGCCGGTATAAAGGCTCGTCATAAGGTTTCTTATAAGTCCGAAAACGTGAGTCAACGGTAAAACGAGAAGATAGCGTTGACCGAAAATTTCGCGAACGCCGTAGCAGCCGTTTTTCGTGCCCGCCATAAGCGCACGCTGACTAATCTTTGCTCCCTTGCTCTTGCCGGTCGTACCGCCGGTAAAGAGCACTGCTGCCGTTGCTTCGGCAGGTACGGGGATCATAGCGGTTTTTTCGGAAGCGGTTGCCGACGAGGGGATCAATGCAACCGAAGGATTTTTTTCTCTGAGAAGAGCAACCCTGTCCTCCAACGATTCATCATAAACGACCGCCTTCATTCCGAATTTGGTTGCAACACCGAAAACGGTGTTCACGTCCATATGTGCAGGAAGCAAAACTGCTGCAACGCCAAGCGTCGTTGCGGCAAGAAACGCCTTTACGAATCCATAGGAATTAGGGCAAAGTATGCCGATAAGCGAGCCTGTGCCCGCATTATTTTCCTTAAGCACGGTTCTGAAACGGGATACGTCCTCATCCAATTGTGCGTACGTATAATTTTCGCCGTCTACAATAGCGATATCGTTCGCATATTCCGAAATACAGCGTGTCCACATTTCGGTAACGTTTTGAAAATCTACGATTCTTTCAAAGGTTTCGGGTGTGGTGTATTTTCTGAATTTTTCGTTCATCACTCGTTCTCCCCTTTTTTGCTCTTATTTTTCGGATAGTTATTGTCGAGATATTTGCGAAGCTCGATCTCCTTTTCCCTCAGATACTCGGTCGTTTCGTTCACCGCCTGCATAGAGGGGATCCTGCCGAGCCTTTCGGAAATATCTATCGGCGCGCCCATAACGATGCGCTGTCTGTGATACCATTTCTTTCTTTTGGAAAGATATATCGGGAGCACCTTTGCGCCGCCTCTGTGTGCCATAAGCACAACGCCCGATTTAAAATCGAGCACCGAGCCGTTTTCCTCCCTCTCGTTTATCTTTCCTTCGGGGAAAATGCCGATTATCCTGCCCTGCTTAAGACGGTCGGTAACCTCGTGGAAGGAAGAAATATTGAAATTTTCCCTGTCAACCTCAACGCAATGCATTCGGGTGAAGAAAAATCTTGTTATTTTCGTAGCGAAAAGCTGCTTTGTTGCAAGGATATTTACGCGGTGCTTAGGGAATGACAAAAGCACCGAAACGGGGTCCATCGCGCCGTAATGGTTTGCGGCAACGAGAAGCGGACCGTCCTTGCACGGCTTGCCGAAGGGATAATAATACTTAGGACGAAGCCACAACCATGCGGGCAAAGCACCCGTAACCTTTACAAAATCGTAAACAAGATTGTCAAAGGGCTTTTTCTTTTGTTTTTTCGATTTGTTGTCCGAGTTCAATAATCTTACTCCTCACATAGTCGTTGATTATACGGATGTTTTCTCTTTCCGATAAAGCTTCGTCATAGAGCGAAGAAACGTCGATCGGCTTGCCGATAACAACACGTCTGCGCCCGCCGCACATCATCTTGCCGTTGTTATATACCGGAATAACAGGCGCACCCGATTCCAGAGCAAGAAGAACATAGCTCGGCTTGAATGCGATCGGCTTTTCTTCTCCCTTGTTCGGTATCCTCGCTTCGGGATATATCTCAACAACGCCGCCGTTATGTAATATCTTCTTCATTTTGTCGAGGAAGACCATATCATAGCTGTCGCGGTCGACCCTGACACAACCGAACGGCTTTAAGATAAGCTTAAGGAATATATTTTTATCAAGGGTTATCTCCGCAACGGCACACCGCAGAGTGCGACTCCAGAAAACAAACAAAAGCACGGCAAAATCCATCAACCCGTTATGGTTGGACGCCACTATTGCCTTTGAGCGGATAAAACGCCCCTGAACCGACTTATCCTCGTAATGCACCTTGGTGCGGAAAAGGATAAGCTGAGGTATGTAGCCTGTGATTCTTACGAACCAATGATAGATCGCATAAAGCATTAATTACTTGTCCTCGTGTGCAAATATCTTGTTCATTCCGCGCTGCAGGATGATAAGAGCGGGAACGTTTACGAACAGAACGGGGAAAATACAGCAGAAAATTATCAAAGGAAGCTTGCTCATCTTAAAGGCAATGCCTCTTTCATCTGCGATACGCATCATCGTCTTGCGCATTTTAAGAACGCAGATAATATGCGCGTAAGGGATAAAGCAGGATGCGAGATAGGTGATAACGCTCGGGAATTTCTTTGCGAAGCCCTTGATAGATCTTACGAGAATACCGAGCCAGATAAATCCGAATATAAATCCCGAAAGAACGGTAAGACCGACCTGAACGAAAATAATCTCGGAGCGTTCTCTTTTTTCCTCGGAGTTTTCAAACGCGCTTATATCAAGAGAGGGGTCCATTTCCTTGAATTCTCTTGCGAGGATCGCGGGAGTAAAGTCACGCGGCATCTTAAACGCAATGACAAAGCCGATAACCATGGCGATCACCACGATAAAGGGAACCAGCAAATTGCCGAGGTTGAATATCGAATCCGCAACGGCATCTTCGCTTCCCAAAGCGCCGAAAAGCTCGCGGTATGCTACCTCGGAAGCAGAAAGATCGCCCTCTGCCTCTGCCCAGACAATGCCCTTGCCGCTTGCGAAGAAGAGGTTCTTTATGTACTCGTAAACGAGAGAGCCCGAAATCGCGCCAGCGATCGAGGTCGCAACGGCGTTGCCTGCAAAATACATTGCCGAATGGTTTCTGCCGGTAAGCTTTTCTTCAACACTCGATATCTGTGCAGGTGCAAGATAAGGAAGCATAAAGAACGCGCCGATAGACCAGCTTCCCAAAAGACCGCCAACGATACCGATTGCCATTTTGGCGGTAAGGTTATCGTTGCCGAGAACGAAGCGCGAACCGATAAAGAAGTTGAGCATCGCAATACCGAAAACGAGCAGACAGCTTTGGTATATCTTTCTTACACCGAATCTCGCCTTTGCTTTGTTGAAAAGATAAAGCATAATAGGCACGGGTGCAAACGCACAGGTGTTGAATATCGCCATCTGGAAGCCGTTCAAGCCCATTCCGCCGATAATAAGTCCGTTCATCGATGCCAAAAACATCTGAAGACCGAAATATGCGCAGGTGTTGACAAGCAGCCAACGTCTGAAAATTCTGTTTTTAAAGGTCAAAGCAATGCTTTGACGAAGCGTTGCCTTTTCCTCAAGCATACCCTCGTTTTCGGGGTATCCGTATTTTTCGCCCTCCTTGATAAGAAAGAGAGGGATAAGCATTGTGACCATCATGGGAACACAAACGAATGCAAGCGTATCGATATGCATCTCGAATGCGGAAAGGATAACGGGAACGAGCGCATATACCAAGCAATAGGAAATGGTATCGAAAAACGCCTTATAGCCCGAAACTCTCAAGCGCTGAGGCTCGTCGGTGCAAACCGTCGAAAACGAGCCGTAGAACGCGATAAGACACATTGTGTAAGCCGCGAAAAAAACAAGGCTGAAAACGGTGATCCATATCGTGTTCAAAAGCTTGCCGTCGGCACCGCCGATCGGGATCCAACACATAATATAGCTTATAAGCATGGGAAGGAAGCAGACCGCTATCGCAGGGCGGCGTCTTCCCCATTTTGTAGAAAGCGTATCGGCGATATGAGCAAAGGGAATATCGATTATTCCGTCAAACACCTTGCCGAGCGCAAAAAGTATCGGAAAAACCGCAGGAAGGATAAAGCAAACACCCGGCACGATCGCCTGAAACTGCTCGCCCATTTCAAGCGAAGCAGGGTTAAGCGCATCCGAAAAATACGAGCCCATAAGAATCATCAGAAGATTCGGCCCGAATCCCGAAAACGCGAACAAAAACTCTTTCCATTTTGTGTTAAGCGATTTAACCATAACGGTCCTCCCGTTTTAAAATCATTGTTTTTTCTGTATGTATGACGCAAACTCGCCTACCGTAGAAATATGCTCGTTGCCGCCGTCAAAAATTTCAATTCCGAACCTTTCCCTTATCCTGCCGAGCAGAATATGGTAATCTATGCTCGTTCCGCCGAGATCCTGAAAAAATCGGCTGTTTTTCCCGATATCGCCCGGATCCTTACCGAGCACCTCGGCAAAGCAATCGCGCAGCTCTCTTTCAAGGCCCAACAAAAGCTCCTCCGAATGTGCGTGAACCGAATTCGGATCGAAGGTAGAAAGCGTTCCCTCGGCGATACGAAGCGCAAGTCCCTTGCGCGATATCTTGATCTCGCCCGATGCAAGAAGACTGTCGTTCGTGAAGTAGATCCTGCTCACCGTTCTGTCAAGCTTTGCCGATGCGAGCGCTCTTTGAAGAGCTTTATTGATCGAAGTCAGTCTTTCCACGGCATAACAGCCGGGCACCGACACGATGACCGCCACGCTTCCGTCGACATCTGTAAATATGCAAGCACGGTCTACGTGTTCGACCGTAAGCGCCTTTTCGACAAGCTGAGGCGCGATATTTTCGCCGTTTTCGCATATTATCATATCGTCAACGCGCCCGCTTGCATAATATCTTCCGTTTTCGAAGCGCATCATATCTCCGGTAGAAAACCATTCGTCCTCATACGAGCCGACCGTTTCCCCATCGACAAGTATGCGCGTTGCGCGCGTTTTGCCGCCGATCAACAATATGCCGTTTTCGTCGATGCGATGCTTCGTATATCCGAACGGAGCGCCGATAGCGCCCGAATTAAGTATCCTTTTGCTTTTCGACCTTTCGACCGAAACGATTCCTATCTCCGTCATGCCGTAGCCGTTTGCAAGATGATAGCCTATTCCGTTGAAGAAGCTCAACGTCGAAGTGCTTATTTCACTTCCGCCGCTGATCATAAACATAATGCTGTCGCCGAACAGACCGTCGCGCACCTCGGAAAGCAAACGCTTTGCAATAATATCGCCCAATCTGCCGTTTGAATTGACAAGCTTGCTGATGCTTACAAAGCGATTATAGGTTTTAATGCCGCGCGCCTTGATCTTGTTGGTTGCCGCCTTGGCAACCGCATCCCACACCATCGGAACTGCAAAAATATGCGTTACCTCGTGCTTTTTGACGGTGCGCTGAATCGTTGTAGGATTCAAATCTCTTGGAAAAACGAAGGTTCTCGAGAAAAATCCGAACCACAAATAAACCGCGATAAACCCAAAAACGTGACAAAGCGGCAAAAGGACAAGCTGCTTCAATTCACCCTTGTAATGCCGTCTTATATCGGGACAGGTAGAAATGATATTCGCACTGTCGCATATCTGATAATAAAAATTCTCTCCCGTATATTCGCAAAGCTTGACCTTGCCCGAGGTTCCCGAAGACATAAAATATATTCCGTTTCCGAATTCTTCAATGCAAGCATCCTCTTCCGAAGGTGCGATCGCATCCTCCTTCAAAACGGTTTTTACTTCAAAAACGTTCCCGTCGGAAATAACTCCCTTAACACCGTATTGCTTTAAGAGCCCGTTTAAAACGTCATTGGAAAGACGGGTGTTCATTAAAAGCGGCTTATAGCCCGCGGCAAGGATCGCCCAGAAGCAAACAAGCCATTCGGGACAGTTGGACATATAAAGTCCGATAATTTCACCCGCAGGCAGATCGGCAAAAGCCTTTTTTACCGAGCCGACGGCTTTGAGTATTTTATTTTTAAACTCACCGTAGGTCACCTTATGAATACGGTAACCGTCGGTAGTTTCAACCATCACGTTATCACGCTCGTCAAACATCAATTCGAAAAGCGTGCCTAAGGTCTTTTCCCTCTTCGAATAAACGTCGAGCTTGTATTTAACGTAATCGTCTATATTGTCAAAACCGCGTACGTTGCGAAGCTTCATAATCGAAATCCTTTTTAACCGTTTCGCACGTGGCGCAAACGGTCGAATTTTGTCAAAATAAGTATAACATAAAACCGCCGATTTTCAATACATATTATGAATTTTCTTTCTATAAATATATGAATTTTCCGTTTTCTTCCTGCACTTTTCTCTCCCCGAATAACCGTTTTTCACCCTTTTTTTCAGATTGCTAAAGCTTAAATAAAAAAGCACCTTAAAACCGGTGCTTTTTTATTTCCTGTTTATTCCTTCCAGATGAAGTTGTAGTTTATCGATTCTCCGCCGTCGACCAGAATGCTTTGACCGGTGCAGAAGGTGTTTGTTACCGTAAGGAAATACGCCCATTCGGCAATCTCCTCGGCAGTCGCCCACCTTTTAAGCGGCGTTTCGTTCATTATCGCTTCCCAAAGAACGGGATCGTTGATAACGCAATCGTTAAGAGGGGTTTTAACTCCTCCCGGATCAAGGCTGTTGCAGGTGGCGTTAAAGGGTGCGACACGCATTGCGACGTTCTTGGTATAAGCCAAAATTCCCGCCTTGCTCGCGCAGTATTCGGGAAATTCCGCGCCCGTATGCGCGCTTGCCGAGCCGATATTAAGTATCGAGCGGATATCCTTTTGTATACCGTATTTTTCGGTGATATGGATAAGCGCCTTTAAATTAACGTCAATATCCTGCTCGTTCTGCGTGCCTGCGTTGTTAACGAGCACGTTAATACCCGATAGCTCGGGAAGATGAGCGTAATCACGCACGTCGCATTGATAATGCGTGTAATTTTCGTCTGTGATGCTCTTATCCTGCCTGTCAATGCCTATGACCGTGTGATTTTCCTTAAGAAACCTTTCGGCGATCGCCTTGCCGATGCCCTGCGACGTTCCCGTTATTAAAACCTTCATTTTTTGCCTCCGTCAACAAATTCAAGATATTGCTCTCCGACGCTTTGCCTTTTCCACTTTTTGACAACTCTGTAACCGATCGGCGAGAAAATCACTTCCATAATAAGCTCCGCGACCGCTCCCGTAAGCGCACACGTCGTGCATTGCAATAAAGTCCAGCAAAAGCCGTCCCAATATATCGGTGCAAACACCGTAAAAACGATGACCGAGAATATAAGATTGTCGATAAACTGACCTACAAACGTTGAAACGTAGCACTGTGTGACGTACGCCAATTTGCCGTCGGGATTTTTCGAAAACGCCTTGCCGATAAGCCAATTCAGAAAATTGTTTATCAGCGCGGATATCAAAAAGGCAATAGTACTGCCAAGCAGGATAAACCAAGTGCCGCCCAAAATTCCGTTAAGCGCGGTATAATCGTTCGCATTCGAGGGGATAGCGCTTGCGATATAAAACAGCAAGCAGGTAAGCAAATTTATGCCCGAAGCAAGTATCGCCACCTTGTTCGATGCCTTGGGGCCGAAATATTTCGTAATAATATCCATACACATAAAGGATAGCCAGGATATCAAAACCCCTCCGTCGAGTGCGATAATTTCGGTCTGCACAAGCGTCTTATTAGCCAAAAGGTTCATACATATAACGCTTACGACAAACAACGACACGACCGTCGAGGGAATACTTCTGAGAAGGAGTGAGGTTTCTTCCCTCTCTCTTTTTATCCAATTTGAAATCGTTTTCATTTTATCACCTAAAAAGAAAGCGGCATTGCAAAACGCAAAGCCGCCAATCAACAAATATTTATGATAAGCAGTCCTGGTTTTGTTTAATGACAGGATGGTACAAGCGAACTGTCAGCAAAGTAATTATAACACATTACAGCAAAAAAGCAAGTGTTTTTTCTTATTTATAAAGCTATCTTACATCCGATAACGCTTACCTCGGCGGTAAGATTGCCCAAAAACGGAATAAAAAACAGTGGTTTTTCCATCCTTGACGCATTCCGCCGTCGCGTAAAGCCTTTCACCCCTTGCGGCTTTCAGAAAGGAAATATCCGAATGCATCGAAACGCAACCCATATTCTCGTGATTTGCGGCAACGGCGAATGCAAAATCCGCAAGCATAAAATAGGTGCCGCCCATAACAGCTCCCAACGCGTTTCGGTGCGAATCGGTGATCACAAGGCTGCATTTAGCACTTTTCTCCCCGATTTCCTCAATGACCGCTCCGTTTTCGGTTGCAAACCTGTCGCCCTCAAACATTTTTCTTACTTCTTCGATCGTCCTCATAGCTTCCGTCAGATCCTTACAGCATTGAATTTTGCTATATTTTACTCCCCTTCCGCACAGATGTCAAGACAAGTTATCGCGGCTTTATATAGCGGCTCCAAAAAATACCGTTATTGAAAAAGTCAAAAATATGTGATATACTGCACTCAGAAAATATCACGAACATGCAATCAGGGTAGATTTATGGAATTCTATACTCAAAACGGAATGAAAAGGCCAATACGCCTGTCAGAATCGACGCGCAAATTCGCACGCGATTCCTTGGCGCGCAAATACGGACTCGACACAATGAAGGTCGATTCGGTTTCGGTTGACGATATCGAAAATTTCGGTAATATGTCGGAGCTTGCCCGTTATGACGCGGCAATAAAAAGGATAGCCGCCGAATCGCCGTTGCGCATCTGCCCCGACGAAAAAATAAGCGGTGCCGCAACCCTCGGCATGGCGATAAGGCACTATATTCCCGCAACCTATAGCGGAAAATCGGTATCCTACGGCATGAGCCACCTTACCGCCGATTTTGAAACGGTGGTAAAATACGGTGTAAATTCCATCAAAGCAAAGGCTTTAAAGGCTTATTCTGAATACAAGGGCACCGAAAGCGAGGAGTTCATAAAAAGCTGTCTTAATTGCATAGAAGCATTTGAAATATGGCATAGCCGCTATCTTGACGCATTGAGCAATATGCCCGAATATAAGGCAAATTACGAAAACCTCAAGCGCGTACCGTTCGAGCCTGCAACAAGCTTTTACGAAGCGGTTCAAAGTATTTGGTTTGCTTTTGCCTTTATGCGGCTTTGCGGAAACTGGCCTGGTATAGGAAGAATAGACCACCTTCTCGGCGATTATTTAAAAAAGGATTTAAAAAACGGCTCGATAACGCTTGACGAAGCACGCGAAATACTTGCCCACTTCTTTATAAAGGGCTGTGAATGGGTAAACGGTCAGTATATCGGAAGCGGCGATGCACAGCATTATCAAAATATTTTGCTCGGCGGTATCGACGAAGACGGGAAGGAAATAACCAACGAGGTATCCTATCTCGTTTTGGATATATTGGAGGAGCTTGGTATAAGCGATTTTCCCACTACGGTTCGCGTTAACAAAAGCACTGACGGTAAATTCCTGCGCCGTGTGGCAGAGGTGATGCGGTACGGAGGCGGAACGCTTGCCGTTTATAACGAGGACTTGGTTATCAAAGCTCTTGTTAACGACGGATATCCCGAGCGAGAGGCACGTAAATTTGCCAACGACGGCTGTTGGGAGGTTCAGATACCGGGCAAGACCTATTTCACATATA
The DNA here is from genome assembly GCA_017561145.1 of Clostridia bacterium. GTDB lineage: Bacteria > Bacillota > Clostridia > Oscillospirales > CAG-382 > Coliplasma. The sequence goes on from JAFZDO010000011.1 coordinate 40,615, forward strand.
TACCGTTCGATTCCTTGCAGATACTTCAAAAAAGCACTCTTAACGGATATGAGCAAGGCGTTGCCTTTGACAGCTTCGAGGAGCTGTATAACGCGTTTGTTTCCGACCTTTACAAGAAGGTCGAGGAAATATATATCGATAAGATCAGCTCGCTTACCGATACTACCTCGCTTAGGCACTGTTGGGAATGGCCCTGCACCGTTATTTCTCTTTTCGAGCAGGGCTGTATCGAAAAGGGCGCGTCATATGTCGACGGCGGCCCGATTTATAATATAATCTCGCCCCACATCGGCGGTCTTGCCGATACCGTCAATTCGCTTTATGCCATAAAAAAGCTCGTATATGACGACAAAAGGGTTACTCTTTCCGATCTGCTTAATATTCTGCATAACGATTGGAATGGCGAGGAGGCATTGCGCCAATACGCTCTTAACCGATACGTATATTACGGAAACGATAACGACGAGGTGGACGAATTAGCCGCAAGGCTGCTTTCGGATTTTGCCGATATCTGCACATCTTTTAACGGAAAATGCGGCTACCGCTTCCCTGCGGGAGTAAGCACCTTCGGCCGTCAGCTCGAATGGGCACATATGCGTCTTGCCGTTCCTTACGGCAGAAAAGCAGGCGTGGTCTTGGCGGCAAACTGCTCGCCTACCCCCAACACCGACAAAGAAGGCGCTACCGCAATAATCCGCTCCTACTGCAAGGCAGACCTTTCAAAGCTCGCCACGGGCGCGGCGCTGGATATTAAGCTTTTGCCCTCAAGCGTAGAGGGTGAAAACGGCTTGCAGGCATTAATTTCCTTGCTCCGCGGCTTTGTGTCGCTCGGCGGCTTCTTTATGCAGCCCGACGTGGTGGACGCCTCGGTGCTTAAGCAGGCGCAGGAAAATCCGGAAGACTACCAAACGCTGTCGGTGCGCGTTTCGGGCTGGAACGCCCGTTTCGTCACGCTCGATAAGGAATGGCAGGACATGGTGATAGAGCAAAATGAGCATTAAAACAAAACTGACGGTATCTGAAATACAGCGCTTTTGTATGCACGACGGCCCGGGCATCCGCACAACGGTTTTTTTAAAGGGCTGTCCCTTGCATTGTGAGTGGTGTCATAATCCCGAAACACAAAAATTCAGCCCCGAGCTTCTTTATTACGGCAACAGGTGCATCGGTTGCTTTTCCTGCGCTGACGTGTGTCCGAACGGAGTACACGGCGGCGAAAACGAGCATATAATCGACCGAAGTAATTGCACCGCCTGCGCTTTATGCGCCAACGACTGCCCAAGCACTGCTTTAGAGATTTGCGGCAAGGAAATGACGTTTGCCGATATACTGTCGGTCGCGGAAAAGGATAAAGCCTTTTACGGCGAAACGGGAGGCATCACGCTTTCGGGCGGCGAGCCGTTTGCCCAAAACGAGGCGACGGTAGAATTTTTAAAGGCTTGCAGAACGCAACGTATTTCCACGGCGGTCGAGACCTGCGGCTATTGCGATACCGATATCTTGCTTTCGGCAATCCCCTTTGTCGACCTGTTTTTATGGGATATCAAGGACACAAACCAAGCGCGGCACAAGAAGTACACCGGCGCTTCAAACGAACTGATACTTAAAAACCTGAACGCCGCAAACGAAAAGAACGCAAGGATACGCCTGCGCTGTATTCTTGTCAACGGCGTGAATACCGACGAAGAGCATTATAAAAGCATCGCAAGGCTCGCATCGGGGATAAATAATTTTGACGGAATCGATATCCTTCCCTACCACGCCTACGGCGGAAGCAAGGCTTTGCTTTTGGGTCTTCGGGATAACGGCAAAAAGGAATGGATCCCCGATCAGACCCAAATCGACCGTTTAAATAGCATACTGCGCGATCACGGCATTATCGTGTAACTTTAAAAGCAAAAAAATCCCGTACGGCGCTTGATAGTATAACTCACCAAGAACAAAAAGAAAAACCACCCGATTGGGTGGTTTCTTTTTGGTACGTCGCACTGATTTAGATGTCGACACAAAACAATTTGACAAATTCTTATTTATAATACCGTGTAACTCGCATCGGATAATTTGTTCATTGTCTCTTATAGTGTTATTTCTCTTTATACGATTCCCATTGCCATTTCTACCAACAACGCAACGACAACGACCAACGCCGAGATGATAAAACCGTGGATCATCGGACGGATACCGGCTTTCTTCATGCTTGAGAAGGATGTGTTCAAACCGATGGCTGCCAATGCACATACCATAAGGAATTTGCTTGCACTCTTGGTGCCGGATACAACAGCGGCAGGAATTGGGAACACGCTTGCTACAATAGACATTGCAAGAAATCCGAGAATAAACCAAGGGAATATCTTTGCAATGCTGAAATTTGCCTTCAATTCGCTTCCGTTTTTGCTGTTTGCAAGAGCTTCTTTTCGCTTAAGACGGAGCTGCACAAAAGCAAAGGTAATAACGGTAGGAATAATCGCAAGGGTTCTTGTGAGCTTTACCATTGTGGCAAAATCACCTGCGCCTTCCGAGAAGGCATAGCCGGTCGCAACAACGGAAGAAGTATCGTTAACTGCCGTTCCCGCCCAAATACCGAATGCCTGATCGGTCATTCCCATCGCTTGTCCCATAATGGGAAACAATACGATCATTGCCATATCGAACAGAAAAGTAGCAGACATAGCATAAGCTACATCGTTATCGTCTGCATCGATAGTCGGGGCAATAGCGGCAATGGCAGAGCCACCGCAAATACCTGTACCGGCAGAGATAAGGTTGGAGAGCTTCCAATTGAGTCCCAACGCCTTACCGATAAAATAACCACCGCCAAAACAAGTAAGTAAAGTAAATATCATAACGGTAAGGGACATTTTACCTACGTTGAGGATAGTCGTAATATTGAGGGACAAGCCAAGCAGAATAATGGCAAATTTCAAAATCTTCTTGGATGTAAATTTGAGACCCGATGCAAAGACTTTTGTATTCCTCAAAAAGTGGTTGAGAACCATACCGATGAACATTGCAATAACGGCAGAGCCGATAAGGTGGATAGGCAGAAGACTTTCAAGCCAGCATGCAAGAAGTGCAACACCTACAGATAATATTATTCCGGGAAATACTTTTAACATTTTCATAATCAATCTCCTACTTTCGCTTATACCCCTTGATTATACTACGGGTTTGTGATAAAACCAAATTATCGTTTATTATCAACCGATAATACGAATTAATTGGAGGTTGCTATGTTAGATTACAGAGTACTTACCTTTCTTGCTCTCTATGATGAGATGAATTATCGCAGAACTGCTGAAAAACTGAATATGACTCAGCCGGGTGTCAC
>JAFZDO010000012.1 GCA_017561145.1 Clostridia bacterium
ATCATCGAAGGCAAGCAGGGCGAACAGCTCACCGATTCCTCCGAAGCTACCGAGGAAGCAGCAGCTGAATAATTTATTATAATATCGAATAATCAGGAGGAATATAAAATGGCTAATATTTCCGCAAAAGACGTTATGGAGCTCCGTAAAAAGACCGGTTGCGGTATGATGGAATGCAAAAAGGCACTCGTTGAAACCGAAGGTAACTTTGACGAAGCTATCAAATATCTCCGTGAAAAGGGCCTTGCTGTTGCAGCAAAGAAGGCAGACAGAATCGCAGCTGAAGGCGTTGTTGACATTCTCTCCGAAAACGGCGTAACCGCTATTATCGAAGTTAACGCTGAAACCGACTTCGTTGCTAAGAATGCTTCTTTCCAGGAATTTGTAAAGGGCATCCTCAGAACTATCGTGGCTAACAAGCCCGCTGATCTCGCAGCTCTTAACGCACTCAACTTTGACGGCACTGACGTTACTGTTGAAGCTGAACTTAAGAACATGATCTTCACCATCGGCGAAAACATGAGCATCCGTCGCTTCGACATCATCGAAGGCACCACCGGCTGCTACATCCACGGCGGCGGTAGCGCAGGCGTTGTTACCAAGTTCGAAACCGCTTGCGACGCTAACGACGCTGCATTCGTTGAATATGCAAAGAACGTTTGCATGCAGATCGCTGCAATGAGCCCCTCTTACGTTGACAGAGATTGCGTTCCCGCATCTGTTATCGAAAACGAAAAGGCTATCCTTCTCAGCCAGATCGAAAACGACGAAAACCTTTCCAAGAAGCCCGATGCAGTAAAAGAAAAGATGGTTATCGGTAGAATCAGCAAGTTCTACGATAACAACTGCCTTGTTGACCAGGAATACGTTAAAGACAGCGACCTTACCGTTGGTAAGTACACTGAAAACGTTGCAAAAGAACTTGGCAACTGCATTAAGATCGTTTCCTTCGTTAAGTACGAAAGAGGCGAAGGCATCGAAAAGAAAGAAGACGATTTCGCTGCAGAAATCAACAAGCTCGTTAACGGCTAATAATTAACATTAAAAAGACGGCGCAAGCCGTCTTTTTTGTTTTATATTCATTACCAAATTGCCACAAAATATTGACATATCAAGTCAAATATAATACAATGTATTATTATACTACCAAACCGAGGGGAAGAGGTTTAACATGAAACAGTATCGCGCAGGTATCGACATTGGCTCGACAACGGTCAAGCTTGTTATACTTGATGAAGATAATAATATAATTTTCAGCGAATACAAACGCCACAGAGCTCACACCCAAGAAACCCTTGCAGAGCTTTTAAAGCAAGCAAAGCATGATTTTGGCGATTGTTTTATAAAAGCGCGCATTACCGGTTCAGGCTCAATCAGTCTCGGCAAAGCAATGAACATTGAATTCGTACAAGAGGTCGTCGCAGTTGCCACAGCGCTTCAAAGCGTGGCACCACAAACCGACGTAGCTATTGAATTAGGCGGAGAAGACGCAAAGATAATCTATTTCCGCGGAGGCCTCGAGGAACGTATGAACGGAGTTTGTGCAGGCGGAACAGGTTCTTTTATAGATCAGATGGCTGCCCTTCTCCAAACCGATGCTACCGGACTTAATGAGGAAGCGAAGAATTTCAAAGAAATTTATCCCATTGCAGCAAGATGCGGTGTTTTTGCAAAAACCGACATTCAACCATTAATAAATGAAGGTGCTACAAAAGCAGATCTTTCAGCTTCTATTTTTCAAGCGGTTGTCAACCAAACCGTGTCGGGTCTTGCATGCGGAAAACCCATCCGCGGATGCGTAGCTTTCTTAGGCGGTCCTTTACACTTCTTAACAGAGCTAAAAAAAGCATTCATAAGAACCCTTAAACTCACTCCCGAAACCACAGTTGATCCCGAAAACTCTCATTTATTTGCGGCTATGGGTGCCGCACTCGAAGCTAACGATTGCGAAGCAGTTGAAATAGAATCGCTTATTTCCAACCTCGAAAAGGGTGTTGATATCGAATTCGAATTAAAAAGACTCGAATCTTTGTTTGTCGACGATGCGGATTATGCCGAATTTTGCGAACGACACGCAAAGGCAGTAGTTGGCAAGGGTAATATCGCGGAATACCGCGGCAACTGTTTTTTGGGCATAGACGCAGGTTCTACAACGACAAAACTCGCTCTTATAAGCGAAAACGGTGATCTCCTTTACTCTTTTTACGCTAACAACATGGGCAATCCTATACAAACAGCAAAGCAAGCGATTGCCGAAATTAAAAACGCTCTGCCCTCCGGCGCAAAAATAGCGCGCAGCTGTTCTACCGGCTACGGCGAAGGGCTTATAAAATCCGCCTTCGGTTTGGATGAAGGCGAGGTTGAAACTATTGCACACTGTACCGCCGCTGCTTTCTTCGACAAAAACGTTGATTGCGTTCTTGACATAGGCGGTCAGGACATGAAGTGCATCAAATTAAAGAACGGATACGTTGACACCGTACTCCTGAACGAAGCCTGCTCCTCGGGATGCGGCTCGTTTATCGAGAACTTTGCAAACTCTTTGGGATATACAGCCGAAGAATTTGCGAAGGAAGCGCTATTTGCTAAATCGCCCGTTGATCTCGGAACGCGTTGCACCGTTTTTATGAACTCGAACGTAAAGCAAGCTCAAAAGGAAGGCGCAAAGGTAAGTGATATTTCCGCAGGGCTTGCATACTCTGTAATAAAGAACGCTCTTTTCAAGGTTATTAAGCTCGCCGATGCAAAGGAACTCGGTAGCAACGTTGTCGTTCAAGGCGGCACTTTCTATAACAAGGCCGTATTGCGTGCTTTTGAAAAGATTTCCGGCGCAAAAGCTACCTGCCCCGACATATCGGGCATAATGGGCGCTTTCGGTGCGGCTCTTATTGCAAAAGACAGATATAAGGGACAAGAAAGCTCAATGCTCTCATTTGATCAGATCGAGTCTCTTGAATATACAACAACAGCTACACGCTGCAACGGTTGTTCTAACAGATGTATGCTTACGGTTAACCGTTTCCCGGGCAACCGTATTCACATCACCGGCAACAGATGCGAAAAGGGTGCAGGCAAGAACGATTCTACCCAAAAGGGCGAAAATCTTATTGCATACAAATTAAACAGAATATTCGATTACAAGCCCCTCGAAGAATGTGATGCACCGAGAGGCGTTATCGGCATTCCAAGAGTACTTAATATTTACGAAAATTATCCCTATTGGGCAACTTTCTTTAAAGAGCTCGGTTTTTCGGTAAAAATCTCACCTCTTTCAACACGTAAGATATACGAGCTTGGTATGGAAACGATTCCTTCGGAATCAGAATGTTACCCTGCGAAGATCGCGCACGGACACGTTCAATGGTTGATCGATAACGACGTTAAAACTATATTCCACCCTTGTGTGTTTTACGAGCGCAAGGAAACTACAAATGCGCAAAACCATTTCAATTGCCCCATCGTTGTTTCTTATCCTGAAAACCTGAAAAACAACGTTGAGGATATTGTCGATAAGAACGTAAGATACATAAGACCCTTTATTGCTATGACAAGCGAGAAGATCGCCTCTGATAGGCTTGTAAAGCTCTGTAAGGAAGAATGGAACATACCCGCGCACGAGGTCAGAAAAGCCGCCAAAAAGGCTTGGGAGGCGCAAACTGAAGCCAAAAACGATATTCGTGCAAAAGGTAGCAGTGTTCTTGAAAAAATGAGAGCCGAAGGCAGGCAAGGTATCGTTCTTGCAGGAAGGCCCTATCACATCGACCCGGAAATCAACCATGGCATTCCCGAGCTTATTGCATCGTACGGACTCGACGTTTTCTCGGAAGACAGTATACCGTATAACCTTGATGCAAACAGGCCTTTACGCGCCAACGACCAATGGACGTATCACTCGCGTCTTTACAATGCCGCCGAATACGTTTCTAATTATAATGATCTTGAACTTATTCAGCTTAATTCATTCGGTTGCGGACTTGATGCGGTTACTACCGATCAGGTATGTGAAATCCTTGAAAAGTGCAATAAGCTTTATACCGTTCTTAAAATTGACGAGGTTAATAACCTTGGCGCAGTAAGAATACGTATAAGAAGCCTTCTTGCAGCGATCGCCATCAGAAATGAAAATAAGATCACTGCCGAGCCCAAGGATATAACCTATCACAGAAGCGTTTTCACAAAGGAAATGTTTAACGAAAAGTATACGATACTCGCTCCCCAGATGAGTCCGATACATTTCGATCTCATTTACCCTATTTTCAACAAATACGGCTTCAATATGGAGCTTCTGCGCAACGATAACCGAAACGCTATCGACGTAGGATTAAAATACGTAAACAACGATGCTTGCTTCCCTTCCATTACCGTTGTCGGACAGATAATGGATGCCGTCCTTTCGGGCAAGTATAATACCGACAAGCTCGCGATTGTTATGACTCAAACCGGCGGTTGCTGCAGAGCAAGCAATTACGTTGGCTTTATTCGACGCGCGCTTGACAAGACAGGCTATTCACACATACCCGTTATTTCTCTTAACCTTAACGGTATGGAAAAGAACGATGGCTTCAAATTGCCTCTGTCATTATTTAAGGACGCCGCAATAGGAATTATTTTAGGCGACCTTATGATGCGCTGTCTTTACAGAGTTCGTCCATACGAGCTTGTTAAGGGCTCTGCAAATGAAATGCACGCCAAATGGAAGGACATTTGCATCAACTATCTTATAAAAGGCAATACCGAACTAGGATTTAAGAAAATTTGCACGGGCATTGTCGAAGATTTTGACAATCTGCCTATCGACGAAAATCTTAAAAAGCCGCGTGTTGGCATTGTGGGCGAGATCCTTGTTAAGTATATGCCGTTGGCTAACAACCACCTTGTTGACCTGCTCGAAAGCGAGGGTGCCGAAGTAGTTGTTCCCGAATTGATGGACTTCCTGAATTACAGCTTTTTCAACCTTGGATACAAGAGCGAATTTTTAGGAACAGGAAAACTCAGTGCATTTGTTGCAAATTCCGCCATTAAGCTTATCCGAATGGTCAGAAAGACCGCTTTGGAAGCATTAGAAAACAGCAAACGCTTTGAAGCTCCGATGCCTATTGAAAAGGTCGCGGATCTTGCAAGACCCTTACTTTCTATCGGAAACCAATATGGCGAGGGCTGGTTTCTTGCAGGCGAAATGGCCGAACTGATTTCAAGCGGTGTGCCCAACATCGTTTGTATCCAACCGTTTGCTTGCTTACCGAACCACGTTGTAGGCAAGGGTGTTATCAAACAACTCAGAAAGGTTTATCCCGGTGCAAACGTCGTAGCAGTAGACTACGACCCCGGTGCAAGCGAGGTAAACCAATTAAACCGCATTAAGCTTATGCTTTCCGTCGCAAAAAAACAATTGGAAGATAATGAAAACAGTTAGACTCACATACTAAAGGAGGAGACGTTATGTTGACAGAGTTTTTGAAAAAAGCAGAAGCGTCTTCCTCTTCTGCCGCAGTAATCATTTCGATTTCTTTAATGCTTTTTCTGGCATTTTTGATGACGAGAATTACCAAGCGTCTTAAGTTGCCAAACGTAACGGCATATATAATCACGGGTATACTTATCGGACCTTTTTGTCTTGATTTTGTCCCCGAAACGGTTATTGACGGAATGGATTTCCTGTCGGACATCGCTTTGGCATTCATATCGTTCAGTACTGGCCAATTTTTCCGTTTTTCATCGTTGAAAAAGAACGGCCCCAAGGTGATTTTGATCACGCTATTCGAAGCATGCTTTGCTTCTGCAGCGATTTTTGTACTGTCCTACAGCGTGCTAAATCTCAGCTTGACCTTTTCTATTGTATTGTCTGCATTAGCCGCTACCACTGCACCTGCTTCGACAATGATGACGATTCGTCAAACAGGAGCAAAGGGAGATTTTGTCGACACTCTTTTGCAGGTTGTCGCAATCGATAACATCGTAGGTCTTCTCGCTTACAGTGTTGCCATTTCGATTGCCTCTGCCTCGATTTCGGGCGGTGGATTTAACGTTTCCGACGTTATTATTCCAATGGCAATCAACATCGGGGTTTTGTTACTTGGTTGTGTATTCGGCATTTTAATGAAGCCGTTATTACAAAACAAGCGATCGACTGACAACCGACTTATTATAATGATCGCGTTCCTGTTTGCATTTTGCGGAATATGCGTTACGCTCGACATCTCTCCCCTACTCGGTTGCATGTCAATGGGTACAGTATATTTCAACATCACCGAAGATGACAAACTGTTTAAACAGCTTAATTATTTTAATCCGCCGATTTTATTGTTGTTTTTCGTCCGCTCCGGTACCAACTTTGACTTAACGGCACTGTTCGGTCAATCCTCAACCATTGGCACAGCTTCTTTGTTAACGGTCGGCATAGTATATTTCATCACAAGAATCATCAGCAAATACGGCGGCGCGTTTCTCGGTTGCTTGGTATGCAAAAAGCCTTCTAACATCCGCAATTATCTTGGTCTTGCACTAATACCGCAAGCCGGTGTTGCCATCGGTCTCGCGGCGCTGGGCGCCCGTACGCTCGGCGGCGAAACCGGCGACGCTCTGAATACGATCATACTCGCTTCAAGTATCCTCTACGAGCTTGTGGGGCCCGTTTGTGCGAAGCTTTCTCTTCACCTTTCGGGTTCTTACTCGGAAAAAATCGAAAGTCTCGTCGACGTTAACGAGGTTGACGAAAGCGGTAATAAAAAAAGCGAAGTTGATATTCTCATTGAACGAATCAACAAGATCCAAGAAGAGCTACCTCCTCATACCGTTAACGAAGACGAAAACGCATTCACAAGCGCCGCAGAGGAGCATTACGATAATCAAATTAATTTTGCGCGCTTCGGTCGTTTCCGTCGCAGATAAGGAGCAAATATGAATTTACTTATAAACGATCCGATCTCTTCGCTCTTAGGAGCATGGGCATCGGAATTAAACCTACAATCGGTCTTGCTGAGAGTTTTTCTTTCGATATTACTCTCTGCCATCATAGGTTGCGAACGTTCAAGCAAGCGCCATTCTGCGGGTCTGAGAACGTTCATGCTGGTGTCACTCGCTTCAACCGTAGCAATGATACTTGATACCTTTGTTATTTCGTCAACCGAAAGCAGTCTATACCTTTTCTCTGCCGCATCTATCATAGGTGTTTCGACCATTAGTGTCAATTCAATGCTTTATAGCTCAAGAAGTCAGATCAAGGGTCTTACAACCGCCGCAGGTCTATGGGGATCCGGAATCGTAGGACTTGCACTCGGCGCAGGACTTTATACGGTAACCTTAATTGCTTTTGCAGCCCTGCTTTGCTGTCTTATGTTCTTCCCTGCTTTTGAAGTTTTTCTTAAAAACAGGTCAAACCATTTCGAATTTCATCTTGAATTGAAAAGCAGCTCCAACTTGCAGGATTTTGTTACCACGATCAGAAAATTAGGTCTTGCAATAGACGATATTGAATCGAACCCCGCATACCTTAATTCGGGTTTGAGCGTTTATACCGTTGCCGTTTCGATCCAAAGTAAAGAGCTTAAAAAATACAAGACCCACCACGAGATTATCGAAGCACTTTCAACCCTTGATTACGTCCATCACATTGAAGAAACTCACGGATAAGAGGTAAAAAATGAGACCGTTACCGGTAAATATGCTTGCATTCGAAAGCGCTATTTTACAAGCCGAAAAACCTGTTCTTGTTGCATTCGGCGCAATGTGAGACAGCAAAAGCCGTATGTTGTTCAATCTGATGGAGGAATATGGCGAAAAGCTTGACGGAAAATTAATTACCGCAAGAGCTGATATTGATTACGTTCCCGAATTATTTGCTGATTACGGCGTTACAGAGATACCTACAATGATAATTTTCGATGGAGGCGAGCCTTTTCAACCGCACGTCGGTTTTAAAGAATATGCCGATATAGACAGATATCTTTACAAATTTTACGGATATCTTCCTTATAAAGCAATATACGCCGATATCGAGAAATACACTTGACAAAATTACAATTCTGATATAGAATAAACATCGGTCGTTTACGACCGTATAAGCGGGTATGGCGGAATTGGCAGACGCGCTAGATTCAGGTTCTAGTGGGGCAACTCGTACAGGTTCAAGTCCTGCTACCCGCACCACAAAAAGACAATCTTCAGTTGAGGATTGTCTTTTTTGTATACGAAAACCTCCTATGGCAGTTCTTTCATTCTACCATAGGAGGTTCTTTTTGCTATTGTCCGTTTATAATGGACTTGTTCATTACGTTTGCTGTTTTTTTAATTTTTACTATTTCAAATCCAATACGGATATTGCGTCCGTGATATTCTTTTCGAGCGCTTCACGTCCGTACTTATCGACCTCAGCCTTGTTCTTTTCGCCGTGAGTAAGGCATCCTGCGCCGCCGATACAACCGCCGATACACGCCATGCCCTCGATAAAGTTACCGTCAAGCACACCCTTGCTAAGCTTAAGGAGCGCTATCTTGCACGCTTCGATACCGTCACAAACAACAGGCTTGATAGTGAAATCAATATTTTGTTCCTTCATAGCCTGTGCCGCAGCATCGGTAAGACCGCCGCTACGTGCGAAAATACGACCAAAGTAAGACGCATTATCAAGAACGCCCTCTTCAAGAGATGCGATATCAAGATCACGGCTATCAAAGAGCGCCTGCAATTCTTCAAAGGTCAAAACTGCATCAACGTATTCCTTGGCACCATCAAGTTGTGCTTCGGCCTTTTTGGCAGTACACGGGCCGATAAAAATAACCTTAGAACCGGGTGTGGTATCCTTGATATACTTTGCAAGAGCTACCATAGGCGAGGGATTGTGCGAAACGTATTGTTCAAGGTTGGGGAACGTGGATTTTATGTAACGAACAAACGCGGGACAGCACGAGCTGGTAAGGACGCCTTTTTCGGCAAGTTCACGGGCTTCGGACATTGCAACCATATCTGCGCCGAGAGCTGCTTCGATAACGTCGTGGAAGCCAAGCTCTTTCAATCCGGTGATGACCTGACCGAGTTTAGCATAAGAGAACTGGCTGGAAATCGAAGGTGCAACGATAGCAAACACCTTATTACCGTTTTCGAGCTTGCGTTTGCTGTTCTTTAAAATTTCGATAGCATCGATGATGAAGGATTTATCGGTAATTGCACCGAACGGGCATTGATATACGCATGCACCGCATTGGATGCACTTAGAATTATCAATTTTCGCCTCGTTGTTTTCGTTCATCGAAATTGCTTTTACCTTACAAGCGTTCTGACAAGGACGCTTACGGCTAACTATAGCGGTAAAGGGGCAAACTTTAGCGCATGCGCCGCATTCCTTGCATTTCGATTTGTCAATGTGCGCAACGTGGTCATCATCAAAAGTGAGAGCGCCAAACTTACACACGTCTTCGCAACGGTGAGCAAGACAGCCTCTGCACGCGTTGGTGACCTCATATCCGCCTACAGGACATTCATCGCACGCAATTTCAAGAACTTCAATTATATTAGGATTGTTTTTATCTCCGCCCATTGCAAGCTTTACACGCTCGGACAGAATTGCTCTTTCCTTATAAACGCAGCAACGCATCGTAGGCTTTTTACCGGGAACAAGCTTTTTGGGGACACTCAAAATATCCTCAACCAAGGTATCGTTCCAAGCAAGTCTTGCGACCTCGCGCAACACCTTATATTTAAGATGCTGAACTTTAGTATCAAACTTTCTCATTTAAAATACCTCTTAAACGTTAGCGCTCTTGATTACTGCCTTAAGCGCTTCTGCAGATGCGTGCAACTTTTGGTATTCATCATCGCTCAATTTCTGAGTAATGATCGATCTAACACCCTTAGAATCGACCAAAGACAACGAGCTTAAGCATACATCGGAAATGCCGTATTCGCCCTCGTGCAAGGAAGAAACAGTAAGTGCGGTTTCTGCGTTACCGCCCAACGTATTAACGATGTGAGTGCTCGACATTGCTATACCGTAAACGGTACAACCCTTACGGGAAATGATCTTACCGCCCGACTTTCTGACATAGGTCTCAACGTCCTCGCGCTTATATTCGGTGGGAAGATTATATGCAGAAGCGATGGAAGCGTTATATTCGTCAACAGGAACGCCGGCGATAGTAGCCGAGGACCAAGCAACGAACGAGGTATCGCCGTGTTCGCCCAAAACGTTTGCGTGTACCTGTTGCTTGTTTACGTGATAGATCTCCGCAAGACGAGTACGAAGACGAATGGTATCAAGAACGGTACCTGTACCCATAACCTGACTCTTGGGAAGTCCTGTGTATTTTAAGAAAGCATAGGTTAAAATATCAACAGGATTAGCAACGAGAATGTAAATAGCTTTAGGCGCATATTTAACAATATCATTCGCAATGCTCTTTATGATGCCAACGTTTGTCTGAACAAGCTCAAG
>JAFZDO010000013.1 GCA_017561145.1 Clostridia bacterium
AAAAACCGCCAAAAGGGTATAGTACACCCAATATAGACTTTTACATTATCGACTATATCACAAAAATAAAGTAAAATCAAGGGTTTTTATGTCTTTTTTCAACAATTGTTACGGAATTTTGAATGATTTTGTCGTATTATCCCGCCAAGGTTTACATAATTAGTGTTTAAAGAAAAGAAAACCGCCTGTATTTAACAAGCGGTTTTTGTTATTTTGAAAATCTTTAAGGTGTGTCAAAGAGGTTGTTGCACCAGCTGTCGCCATCGAGCCATTGTACGTTGGTGCGCACGTTTGTGAAGGTTACGACGTTCGCAGCCGCATTGTCGGTAAGACGTACGATGATATAATCATCACCGACCGTTTTTTCTAAAAGAGCGCTCGAAGGAGTGCAATCGTTATATCTCCAAGACCAATCTTTATTTTCGGTGATCTTGTAGTAGTGTCCGACGATCATGCCTTCGATCGTTACTTCCCCATCGCCGTGAACGGTTACCGAAAGGCTTGTGCCGCCCAAAACAACGTTGCCCATGCTGTCCGTTTCGACAACGTCAAAGAGGAAGCTTTGGTTAACGTCCATAGAGTAATCGACGCCGTTGGGGAATGCCTTGTCGATAGTAAGCGAGGTTGTTTTTTGTTTGTATTCGTTGACGAACGTTACAGCATTTTCGCCGCCTGCGGTTACGTTTATCACGACGGTATTATTTGCACAAGTGAAGTTCGAGGGGATATTTACTTCCTTCACGGTATATCTTCCCACGGGGACGTTTTCGATAAATACCGAGCCCGTGCCGACAACCGTGACGGTTTTATATAGATCACCGTTTGCATCATAAATCTCGAAAGTAAACGTCTTTTCGGGTGCGCCGTTGCCGTTTACAACTTTATTGACGGTAAGATTCGCCAGAGGAGCGGTGTATTCATTGACAAACTGGACGCTTGTGCTTTTTCCGCTTGCAATCACAACGCCGTTTTGCGTTCCGTTGCTCGGTGCTACGCATTCAAACGCGTCGCCGAGCACTTCGATCTCCTTAACGACGTATTCATAACCGGAAGGAATCATTACGGTAACGCTTCCCTTTCCGCCTGTTGTGGTAACACGAACAACATCGAGCGGATCGCCTTTATCGTCCAGAATATCGGTAACTCTGTTGCCTTCCGAATCGTAAATTTCAAAAACGAAGGTGCCGTCGACCACTTCTGCCGTATCGGAAACGATATCCTTGTTAATGATAAGCTGTCCCATTGTGGGAGGGATCGCAGGATAATGGTTTTCAAAGCGTACGCTTGCAACCGAGCCCTCGACGACAGTTGCAGAGATCATATTATTTTCGGGGCTTAGGCAAACGAAGTTTTCGGGAAGGTCGATCTCCTGCACGGTATAGATATTTTCGGGAAGATCGTCGATAACCACGTATTGTTCCGCTTTAATTTTTACGGTAAGCTTGTTGCCGTTTTCGGGTATTACCGTTCCCGCAGATACTACCGAGTTGCTCGAGTCGTAAACCCTATACGAATAATACGACGATTGAAGGGTTGCTGACGATGAAGTGACGGTAAACGTAAAGTCAACGTCGGGCGCAGTCGCTCCCGCATCTACGGTCAAGTGTTTTTCAATCTTTAAGCTACCCGACTTGATAACGGGATAAATGTTCTGGTAGAGGACTTCTTTGGTTCGGTTCTGAGAGTTGATCGTAATCTCCGCGCCGTTGCCCGAAACAAGCGCGCCTTTGTCGATGCGATAGCCGTTGCAAAGATAGCTTGCGGGAATATTTTCTTCTTTGACGACATAATTGCCGTAAGGGAGCTCGAGAGATACAGCTGCATCTCCGGACTTCATCTGAACGGTTTTGACCAATTCAAGCGAAGAGTCATCATTTTTCCGATATACGTTAAAGGTAAAGATCGCGTCCGGATCGCTGCCGTCGATAACAATAACCTCTTTATCCAACGTCAAGGTTCCCGTTTGGACGGTTTCGGATCTATTGGTGTTGATAACGTCGACGGTCGTTGTGCCGCCTGCGGTAACGGTAATCGTTCTGCCGTTTTCGCCAAGGTTGCAAACGAATTGACCGTCATCATAATATTCCTTAACAGTGTAGGTGCCGGGTTCAAGCTGAACGGAGTAGGTGCCTTTATCCGCAAGGTTAAAGCTTGCCACCGAAACGCCGTTTTTCAATATATCAAACGAAAAGGTCAGACCTGCTGTGTTATCGATACCCAAAACCGTCTTGTTTACCGTAACAAGACCCATATTTATGTCGGGTACGATAATGTTAGCCGAGTCCTCGATAGACGCGATGCTTTCGCCGCGAAGTATCGCAGTATTGACATAGGTGCCTGCAGGTACTGTATCGTTCAGAGAAACCTCGACGTAATAGGAGATCGACTCTCCGGGGCGCAAGCCGTGAATATATTCGTCGTTTGCATTTAGGTTGGGGATCTTGATAACGTTTGAAGAAACGTTATAGTCGGCTTGCGACGAAACGCCGTCGGTTACGCAGGTAACGTTGACGGGGTGCTTTACAAAGGGAGGAAGTCTATCCTCAATTTCGCCCCAATACAAGGTATCTGTTTCAGAGGTGTTTGTAACCTTGATTTCATAAACGACGTTCTGGCTTCCGATAATTCCGTTTGCCGTAACGACGTCGCCCGACATAGACGTATTGCCGCCGATGGAGTGAACTGTCTTGTCGATAGCGTAGTCAACGTCCAAGTCGAACAAGGTCTTGCCGATATCGAATGCATTGCCGCCGCTGTTACCGCCGGTCTTCGTATCCAACGAAAGCGTAAAGCCGTCCTTCAGCTCGATTTTATGGCCGACTATGATATCAATGTAGCCAAGCAGTTTTTTGCTTGTCGTTTTCGAAATATCCATCAGCACCTTCGTGCTGTTTGTTACGGTATCCATTGCCGATAATTGAGTTATATTCATTTTACCGGGGCTAACAAGATATTGAACGCCATTACCCGATACCGTACCGCCTGCAGTGCCGAAGTTTGTAGCATCGTATTGAACACCGTCGATATATACATATTTTAAGAAATCCGACTTAATGTTGCCGCCCTTCGGTATACCGACAAGAATATGACCGCCCAAATCGTCATAATAAATGCCCAACAGACAAAGGTTACCGTTACCCGCAATAGGAAGTGTCAGGTTATCCGAGTAGGTTTGCACGGGATAAAAATTATGCAAATCATAATATTTACCCTGCTTATCCTTCAACGAAACGATTTCTGTCGAGGAGACTACAAGCACGTATGAAAAGCTGTTCATTTCAAAGGAAGCTTTTCCGTTTTTAACCTTGAAGGGACCGAGCTGTTCCCTTTCATAGGAACCGTCTTCATTTTGGTGAATATGATACACAAGGAAAGCGTCGCCCTCGTACAAGCCGAGTGATGCCGCATCCATCGTGACTATAACAGTGCCGTCCGCTTTTATCTCGACACCTTCACGCATAAGCGAAAGATCGAGGAAACGGTACGGAGTATCCATTACAAAGGATTTTTTAATAACGTTTCCGTTTTCGTCATATTCGGGCGTGAGAACTTCATCGGCATCTGCTTCGATCAATATCTCTTCAATTTCACTGCTGTCGGTATATTCGGTTGCACTGAGCACGGTATCCGAAGGGAATTTACCCGAAACCGTGACAGTGCTGTTTTCATCGCCGTTTTCGGGAATCGCACTTATGTCGGAAAGGATAACCAAGGCGTCATATTCCTCGGATATTCCAAGGTCGTTTTGATATACCCAGCTATATTTATTCAATATTTCGGGAAGAGTGTGGCCGGGTGCGGCTTCGACCTTATAGAAAAGCTGTTCCTTTGTATTTATAAAGCAATCGGTGATCACGAGCTTAAGGTCGGAAGGAATGTTGGCGTTCAATATCGCTTTGTTTATATCCCAATTAAAGTTATCGGGATGGTCGCAAAGAAGCACGTCGTACTCCGAATAGGTATTAAACATAGCAACAGAACCGACGTAGGATTTGTATTCGTCGCCGTTAATAGGTTCTATCGCACCAACGCTTAAAATTACCAAAGCGCTGATAACAATTGCCAAGGTCAGAAACAAAGACAGTATTTTGTTTCCCGATAGTCTTTTCATACGTCTTCGTTTCCTCCTTACTTAAAATTTGGGTTCTGACATGAATTCGTTAAACGGTTTGTAGCATTCACTACAAACCGTGCAAAAAATATACCGTTTGCAACGGCAAATCCACATAATTATTTTCGCTGAATCATACGAATAAATTATGGTACAAGGCGATTTCGATGTAGTATTTACTACCATCTATGTTATAATATCACATATTTCTTGAAATTGCAAGTGTTTTCGAATATTTTTTAATTCTGATCAATTTGAAATCGAAATCGAGCGACAATTAATTCAAGTTTACATAATTTTTCAGCAAAAAAGAAGCCGAAAGGTTGATTTCCTTTCGGCTGATTGATTTTATATTTTGGATTCGGTGACCGAATATGGCGTTTTAAGCGCGTTTAGCGTCGATTCGATAGCGACCGCTTTTTCATATTCGTTAACCCCTTCGGGTGCCCAACCAATATCGGAGATATCGCAACCGGTTACCGACGCAAAGAATGCAAGCGCCGCTATATATCTGCCCGTACCGAGCGAGAGGTGATAACCGTCGCGGTTAAGCGATTCTATGCGCGTGGTTCTTGCGTTCTGTATTGCAGTGCCGACAGGTGTTGCAAAATCGAGGTGCGGAGTTTTTACAACGTGATCTTTTACGATGCCGCTGACAATTTCATACATTTTTGCGGTATCGCCGCCGAAGGATACGATTTCGGGGTGGGTATGCCACGACTCCCCTACCCAATGGCGATTAAAGACGATTTTTGACTTTTCGGGAGCGATCTTGCGTATCTCTTCAACGAGAGGTGCGAGCTTGTCGTAATATTCAAGCTCGGTGTTTTTGCTTCCGTCGATCGTGCCGTGTTGAAGTGCGATAATATCCCAATCGTCGCTCTTTATTGCGTCAACGTTGCTTACTCCGTTGGTGCAGCTCCATTCGCCGTCCTTACCGACGCTTTCGTAATAATCATAGCCCTTAACGTTATCGATAAGGTTTGAATAGTGACGTCTTGTCGAGCAGCCGCCGATGTAAAGAACAGCGAAATGAAGATTTTTAACGCCCATTGAAAGCGCTACCTCGGGAAGGTGCTGTGCGGTATCGACCGAGAAGCTATTGCCGACGAAAAGTATTTTAAGTGTTTCGGGAACAGAATTATTCATTATATTATCTCCTTTATTTTATCAACATCAGCCACAGCGGTATCGTTGCGACCGAGAAAAAATGCGAAAGCATTGCGAGCTTTGCGCCCGTTGAGCAATCCTCGTTTATCAGCTTCGGGAATACTATCGTATTAAGTCCGCACGGCATACACGACATCATTACCGCGGGCATAATTACAAAATCGAGCGAAAACAGCTTTAAAAGCCCGTAGACGAGCGCAGGAATGACGATAAGGCGGATCGCCACAAGAACGTATGCCTTATAATCGCAAACAAGCGCACGTATTCTGAAAGCCGAAAGCGTTATACCGACAAGAAGCATACTAAGCGGCGCGACGCAAGCAGACGACGAGCTTAATACCGACGAAATCACGTTTGGCAACTGTATACCCGTAAGCCCTACGGTTATGCCGAAAATTATCGCAACCGTCATCGGATTGATAAGCTTTTTAAGGGTATTGCCCTTTCCCGTGAGCATTGCATAGCCGAAGGTATAGGTATATATCGCAAACGGGATGCAAAACAGTATCAAATCGGTCAAGCCCGTTTCGCCGAATATGCTTTCGCACAGCGCATAACCCATATATGCGTAGTTTGCAAGAGTTAGCGAATAGCGGTAGACCTTTTGCTCGTATTTATCTTTTGTGAGAAGCTTAGCTATCAAAAGCGAAAAAACGACAAGAAACAGCAACAGCGAAACCGAAACGATTATTGTCTTGCCGTTTTCCGTTATATAGCTTTTTGTGAAATTTTTCGAAAAGGTATTAAATACCTTTGCCGGCAGGAAAAGATTTACGAGCAGGAACGAGAGTATCCCGGTGTGGGTTTGCTGTTCTTTTTTCCATTTTCCGAAGAAAAAGCCGAGCAACAAAAAGATATACAGCACCAGAAGCTGTTGAATAATTATTGCCATAAAGCACCATTTTTTATTAAGATGCCATATTGTAGCACATTTTTTTGATTAAAACAAGAAGGTTACTATTGAAAGATGGTATATTTAGTGATAAAATATCAAAAAACGCACATAAGGGATTATTTGATATGAAATTCAAATTTGATGAAGAATTTTTCAAGAATTGCTTTGAAGAGATAATCAACGTACCGAGCCCTGTCGGTTATTACGTAAAGCTTAACCCCGTGCTCGAAAAATACGCAGCCATATTCGGCGAAAAGGTTACTTACGACAACAAGAGCACTGCTTATATCACGCTTGACGGCGAGGATAATTCAAAAACCGTTCTTGTCGGTGCGCACGCCGATACGATCGGCATGGTCGTTCGCACGATCGATTCCGACGGCAAGATACGCGTCCGTCAGCTCGGCGGTGTTAATTACGGCAGTCTGGAGGGCGAAACGGTTACGGTTCACACACGCGACGGTCGTGAATACACCGGACTTTTCGCTTGTCAGTCGCATTCTGTTCACGTTTTCGACGATGCACGCACACTTGAGCGCAACGAAAACACAATGATCGTGATCCTTGACGAAAAGGTAAAAAGCAAGGACGACGTTCGTGCGCTCGGCATTCGTAACGGCGATTTTATTTCGGTCGATCCGCGCTGTCAGTTTACCGAAAACGGTTACATAAAGTCGCGCTTTATCGATGACAAGGCGGCGGTGGCTTGCTGCTTCACGATGCTTAAATATCTTAAGGAAAACAATTTAAAGCCGAAATACAAAACAATCCTTGCCTTCCCCTACGGCGAGGAGATAGGTTTAGGCGGTACTTACGTTCCCGAGGGCGTTTCGGAATACGTTGCGCTTGATATCGGACTTATCGGACCGGGCTATGACGGTAACGAATTTGCAGTTAGCATCTGCGCTAAGGATGCGACCGCGCCTTACGATTACGAGCTTACTACAAGGCTTATCGACCTTGCCGAAAAGGTCGAATGCGATTACAACGTCGACATTTTCTACCGCTACGGTACCGACGGAAACGCGGCGATGCGCGCGGGCAACAACCTTCGTGCGGCGGCTTTCGGCATGGCGGTTTATTGCAGTCACGGTATGGAGCGCACTCATATTGAGGGCATCAACAACACGCTCGGTCTTCTTACCGCATACGTTTTGGATATTTAATTTTCGAGGTGTCGCAAAAGCGGCACCTTCATCTTTTTCCGCTTGACAAATTTGCTCTTTGTGGTATAATACATCAGAAAGAATTAGTGAGGTATTGAAGGATGAAAAATGTTTGCAAAATCGCTTTTTTTGTTTCCCTTGCACTCGCTTTGATTTTGATTGCCGTTTTGACCGCGGCATTTGTTTCTGCCGAAAATGAAAATACAGGCAGCGTCGGTATTATCGGCGGTGCAGACGGCCCGACAGCCGTATTTGTTACAAGCACGTTGGTTTTAGGTAACCCGCTTATTTGGGCTTTGTGCCTTTGCGGCGTTCTGCTTATCGCTTCCGCAATCGGTTGGATCGTAACAAAAAAGAAATAACATTTCGAGGTGTGGCGCAATGGTAGCGCGCTTGCTTTGGGAGCAAGATGCTGCAGGTTCGAGTCCTGTCACTTCGACCAAAAACGCGGTTTTGTCCGCAAAAATTCAAAACCGCAAGGGATCACCTTGCGGTTTTTGTACAATCGACGTTTGCGATCAGAAAAAGATAAACCAGAAAATTAATTTGTGAAAGGACAATATGTTTTTATGAAAAGAATCTTCATTTTAGTTTTATGTTTATTTAATCTGCTTTGTTGTGTTAGTTGTAGTTCAAACATAACTTCACAAGAAAAGTGCATGCAATGCGGCGAAAAAGTGGAACGTGATTCGAAATTTTGTCCAAACTGTGGTGCAACTTTGGATATTCTAAATAACGAAAGTAAAGAAAACACTAAAAACAACGAATATACAATGATTCAAAAATCCAAAGAGAGTATTAGACCATATCTTGAATATTTGCCTTCTGGACTCAATGAGAATGGCAAAATTGAATTGGACAAAGAACTCAATAAGAATAAAAGCAATGTGTATTTTTGTGGAATGATTGGAACTGTATCGTATCATCTTGACAAATATGGTAAAGCAGTCACAAAAATGCAATGGTCATCAAACGACTTTTACACATACGAAGAAGATAAAGCTTTAGCAGATATATTGACTGATTATTTTGGTAAGCCCGCAACAGTAGAATATGAGCAATACGGTCAGTATAACGACACAAACTATTATTGGACAGATGAAAGTGTACCTTGTACAGTTATACTATATACATCTGTCAGAGCTAATTACGAAGATAAAAAAGATAGGATTGAGATATATTGGGACATGGATAAAGACATTCCAGATTAAAAATACCCTTTTCTTTGTTTACTGCGGCTCAGATTTTGATGGCGGATCTTATGAGCCGCCCTTTCATTATTATACAATTGCATGACGCCTATTGAAAAAGAACTCGTTTTATGGTAAAATATGAAAAAGGGGACGTATTATGAGTACAGAAACAGCGAAAATGAAATGCTTTATTATTACACCTATCGGCGACGAGAAAGATCCAATAAGACGCCACATCGAGGGCGTTATCGAGGCGGCGATCACTCCTGCTTTAGGTGAAAAATATGAAATAGTTGTAGCACACAAGATATATGAGCCAGGTTCTATTACCAAACAAATCATTTCGGAAATTTACAATTCCGAATTAGTGATAGCAAATATCACTAATCGTAATCCAAATGTTATGTATGAACTTGCGTTGCGACACGCAATTGGAAAACCTGTTATTACAATAGCCGAAAAAGGAACTTCTTTGCCGGCAGACATTGTAACTGAGCGCACGATTTTCTATTACAATGATGCCAAAGGTGTTTTAGAACTCATTGAAGATTTGAAAAAAGCCGAGGCGGAAATTGATTTGACTAAAACGAGCGGTCCTATCGTTGAAGTGTTACGCGATATCAGTCATGATGCTATAGTATTACAAAATATTAAGCAAACAGATAGCGACGATTTCCAACCTTTAGAATACATAATAGATCGCTTGAATCGTATTGAAGATGCGGTTATGGCTTCTCGAAGACGTACGATAGTTAGATATAACTCAGATGATAGTCTTCCAAGAAAAACAGGAGTTCTTTTCCGTTACGAGGATATCAATCGTAGTTGCCACAGAAGCACATTGATTAATCGTCTTTCGCGCGTAAGCAATGTGGATTCGAATGCTATTGTTGACGATGTCGTAGTCGATTTTGAAAAGAAAACAATATTGATTGTTTTAACTATGATGGATTTGCTTGATGTGCCTGAAATATATCGTTTTTTTCAAAAAGTATTATCTGAGTTCGGATTTAAAAATGTCTCTGTAGAGGCTGCACAATCTTGTGCGCCTATCAAATGATTGAAATGATGTAATACTTTTTAAGGGACTGCTGTTTTCACAGCGGTCCCTTCGCTTTTTCTTCCGCGATCTCCGCTTTGACTCGTGCGATCATTTCGGCGAGCTTGGTTTCGCATTGGTCGCGGGTTTCAGCGTAGACATTGAATTTTTTGCGCTTTCCGTTTGGCACAAAAAAGAGACCGTTTTTTGAACAAGTCCAGTAAAAACGGACTTTATATCAAAACCCCATCACAATGATCTACCTCATGCTGGATGATCTGTGCTGTCCAGCCGGTGTAGGTCTTGATGCGGGTTTGCAGTTCCGTGGTCTGGAACTTTACCTTAATGGATCTATAGCGTTTACAAGGACGTGGACCGCCGAGAAGCGACAGACAGCCTTCCTCAGTGTCGTACGCACCGTCCTTTTTGATGATCTCGGGATTGAGCATCACGGTGTATGTAGGAGCTCGTCCGCTCTCGTCAAGGAAAGCGATGATGCGCTTGCGCACACCGATCATGTTTGCTGCCATGCCGACACAGCTTTCTCTGTGAGCCATCAGCGTGTCAAGCAAGTCCTGTGCGACCTGCAAATCTTCTTTTGTAGCGACCTCCGACTTCCCTGCGAGGAAGATGGGGTCGTGCATTAGTTCTTTAACCATATTATTTCACTCCACAAGTCCAAAATGCTTGGCGATCATATCGCAAACCTGTTCTCTCGTATCTAAGCCGTTATCCTCACGCATAACCGTGAAAAATCCGCTGTTTGCGTATTCGTCATAGTGCTCCTTGCTATTGATTCGGGCAAGGCCTTGGCGATAGTTTTCCATTACTGCCGCAGGATCGTCGCAACTATCGATCACATTTAAGAGAAACTGCTTTTCCGGATCGCTTCGGTCGAAAAAGCGCTCGACGCTCATAGATTGAGGAGAAAGCATCACCGCAACGTGATCGTAATCTGTGATTTCTTTCAGTATATCGATGGGAATACAGGTGTCCACAATCACCTTCTTATCTTGCGATATGGCGATCAACTCGGCGACCTCAAA
>JAFZDO010000014.1 GCA_017561145.1 Clostridia bacterium
GTTGAATGACAGTCCGGGGGACTGTCAGACCGCGCCACCGCTCTGCCCGAAGTCAGGCGACCCCCGCTTCCGGCACCAAAGGAAAAGATGGGCATTACCCATCTTTTTTTCTTTTTTAAAGTAAGTTTGAGCTTAAATATTTAAGCAAAACTTCTTTTTCGTTTATGATTTCATCTTTTATAACCGCTTTAAGCAATATTTCGAGAGCTTCCCCTATTGCCTTGCCTTTTATTCCAAGTTTGGTAAGATCGTTTCCGTTAACCGCAAGGTCGGACAAATAAAGCGGTATTTCACTGTTTAACATCAATTCCGCTTTATTATCACTATCTTCGTTGAAAAGTGCTTTTCGGTAGGATATTACGGTTTTTGCGGCTTCTTTTCCGAGGGCAGAGATATAGAATTTCAGCTCCGTTTCGTCGGTAGGAATCGGTTTTGAAGAAGATATTGCTCTGCAAACCGACTTGACCTTGTTGTCGGCGCGCAGAACCGTTAACGCGTCTATATACGATTCGCCGAAAAGGCAATAAAGCCGCATTGCGTGATCATTCGGCAGCTTATGGATCGCTTTATAATCGCCGTTAATAGGCAGAATAGTTTTGAAGACCTGAATATATTCGTTAATGACAAATTGTGCATTTGTGCCGCAAACGAGCTTTTTCATTTCGGCATAAACACGTTCGCTTGAAACGAATTTTAGGTTTTCAGCGAGTTCAAAAATAGCTTTTGCGGTGTTATCCTCAATCTCAAAGCCAAGAACAGAGGAAAATCGCAGAGCGCGAAGTATTCTCAATGCATCTTCCGAAAACCTTTTATACGGATCACCAACAGTACGGATGATTTTGTTTTGAATATCACGATACCCGCAAAAGGGGTCAACGATACCGTCATAAGGTGAATAGGCAATAGCATTCATTGTAAAATCGCGTCTTGCAAGGTCTTCGGTAACGTTATTTACAAAGCTTACAGAATCGGGATGGCGCGAATCGGCATATCCGATTTCGGTACGATAGGTCGTAATCTCAAAGGGTGTGCGGTCAAGCACAACGGTTACGGTACCGTGCTTTATGCCCGTTTCGATGACTGGGAACACCGAGAAAACCTTTTTTGTGTCCTCGGGCTTTGCAGACGTCGTTATATCAAAATCATCCGCTACCCTACCCATCAAGGAATCACGGACTGCACCGCCGACAGCGAACGCTTCGAAGCCTGCATTCCTTAATAAATCAATTATTAACTTTGCCTTTTCGGTAAGCTTTACAGTCATTTTTGCCTCGCAACCATTTATTGTCTTTATGATAGCATAACTTTTTGATTTTTGCAATACACTCTAACGGGTGGTAAAATTGAAGAAGTTATTATTGGTTTTTGTATTTTCTGTTTTGTTCTGCTCTTGCAAAGCAACCGACGTATATATACAGGAGGCTTACGTTGAAAAAAGCTATTTGGTTAAGGAAATAACGCTTTTTACCGAGGAGATAAAGCTCGAAGCATCAGATGATGCCGAAAACGATCAATTTATTAACGCAATTTGGGTTTCACAGTTTGATATGCACCCCATTTACCGCGACTGCAACACGCAAAGGGATGAAGACGATTACCGACAAAGGATTGAATTACTTACCGATAATCTTGTCCGCGACGGGTTTGACACCGTGTTTTTACAAGTCCGACCAAACGGAGACAGTATGTTTGAGAGTGAATTTTACCCTAATTCAAAATATATTGCCGGAGTCTACGGCGAAAGCATAAAATACGATGCTGTAAGGATTTTTTTAGACGTTGCAACGGACAAGGGTTTATCGGTACACGCTTGGATAAACCCGTTTCGACTTTGCGGTGAAACCGAATTGGTCAATTACGGCAAGGGCACACTTTTCAATTGGTACAACGAGGGCATCGGGAAAAGGATCGAGCGTGGAACAGACGGCTTACTTTATCTCGACCCAAGCTATGAAGAGGCAACCGAATTGATAGTTGACGGAGTAAAAGAAATACTTACCAAGTACGATTTTGACGGAATTCACCTTGACGATTATTTTTACCCGACGGAATTTGAGTTTAACGACGAACGCGAATTTTTGTTAAGCGGATATTCCGGCGTTGGCGATTTTCGACGCTCTAATATCGACAGAACCGTAAAGGCATTATACGACGCGGTGCATACTTTTAATGACAAGGTGTTCGGTATTGCACCTGCTGGAAATATTTATTCGCTCAGCAACGGTTGGTACGTCGATATTTACAAGTGGTTGGAAAGCGACGGCTTTGTTGATTATATTATGCCACAGCTTTATTACGGCTTTTTGAATTCTACCTGTCCGTTTGAAAGAGTTTTGAACGATTGGAGCTCAGCCGTTAAAAACAATAATATAAAGCTTTATATCGGCTTATCTGCCGCAAAATGCGAGTTAGGTAGCAAGGGTGTTGAGGACGCTTATGCGGGTAATTACGGCAAATTTGAATGGCGTGACAACAAGGATATTCTTAAAAGGTCTTTTGAAAGCATTGTTAATATAAATGCCGACGGGGTTTGTATTTTCACATATTCTTCATTTTACGATCCGTTAAGCGGAAACGGAAATGAATTTACCGAAGAGGAACGAAGCGCATTTTGTGAGGCGATAAAAAATCGAGCGGGTCAACCGCTCGATTTCTATTTATTGCTTTTTGGAATAGGTTTTTCGGATAAACTTTTCGGAATTAACTATAAAACGCTCGTGTATACCTTCGCCGATAACTCCGCATTCATCGTTTGCGATAACCTTAAAGACAAGCCTTCTGCCTTCCCTTTCGATAAGCTCGGCAGTTGCGCTGACCTGCATTCCTACGGGTGTTGCGGCGATATGCTTGACGTTAAGAAGTGTTCCAACTGTAGTTTCGGCTTCGTCAAGAACACCTTTGAGCGCTTCGCATGCCGCCTTTTCGATCAATGCAAGCATCGCAGGGGTTGCGTATACCTTTAACGATCCGCTTCCTACAGAAAGTGCCGTGTTGCTTTCGGTTACGATATCATTCACCGTTGCTTTGATATTTTCCACTCTTTACTTTTTCCTTTTCTTTTTGAATATGAACGCTACCGCCGCAACTATTGCAACGCCTGCAGCAATTGCGCCGATTATAGGCCATATCGAAGAGCCGTTATTATCGTCTCCGCCGGAAACGGGCGCGGACTCTTCCGAAGAATCGTCGGCAACGACCTCCGACTCTTCAACCGAGGTTTCGGGCTCGGCAATAGGCTTGAGCGCATTAGTAAGATCTTCAAACATTGCTTCTGCATTGGCAATGAAGATGTTTTCCTGATTGATATAGTTTTCCAGCACAGTCACACACTGTCTTACGTTTGCACGTCTGGGATCGGATTTGTCGCCATCCTTAAGGAAGGTCAATGCTTCATCGATGAGGTTGCGATAAATCTTTTCGTCAAAAGAATATACCTTGAATTCGGTAATACCGCCACTGTAATAGGTATTCCAGTCGGGCATAAACCAACGCTTGAGCTGAACGTATTTAACGTATCTTGCCTGAACAGGACTGTCCAAGCTGATGCTATCGATCTGCTTTACCTTATCGGGCGCACCGCTAATTTCATAAACCTTCGTAAAGGTTTCGTTATCCTCGGAAACATAAACCTCGTAAGCGGAAACGTGCTCGTAGAAATTGATTTCGATTCTCGATACAGTCTTTAACTCGCCAAGATCTACAACGAGCCATTGCTCGTCCTTATCTCTTGCAAAGGAGAGACGAGTGCTTTCATCGCCGTCGACCGCCATTGCATCGGTAAGTCTGCCGTCGTTTACCTCAAGACCCGAAACCGAGGTTTTTGCATTAAGCGCGAGGTTGTAATTCGCAAGCATCGTGCTTAAATCGACGGGGTCGGTGGTAACCTTGATATTATCGATAGTACCCTTTACACCCTTGCCGATCGTCTTAAGAGGAATGGTGAGGGTTGTAAGCACCGTTTCATTGGGATTAAGCGCGTTATACGGCATATACGAGAATTTATCGTTAACGGTAAGATATGTAGTTGTAAGATTGCTGGAAAGACGGATCTTTACCGCTTCGCCGACAGGAAGCTTATAATCGTAGGTAAAGGTATAATATTCGGTCTTGAAGCCGAAGTTGCCTTTGCCGTCTGCATCGGCGAAAATTTCGACGCCGTCACCAGAGAAGAGAGGAGCATTGGTTGCTTCGTCAAGACGGATTTCAAACTCGAGAGTGTTCGGGAATCCGACAGAATCGTTCTTTGCAAGTCCCGAGAGAGTTACGTAGGATTCACCGTCGAGAACAAATTTGCCGTTTTCAACCTTGCCGCCATTGATGACGTCCTGATAATCGGATTCGAAATCGATGTTGATCTCATCTCCTATAAGCGCGTGGCGTCCGGGGTCAGCATCGCCTGCGCGGAGAGAAAGCTTGTCGTAACGCGCTTTAAAGTTTTCATAGGAAATTTTTTTGGTATCGAGTCCGGTCCAGGTCTTTTCGGCGGTGAGGCAGACCATGCCGCGCAATCTGTCGAAGATGTCGAAACGTGTAACGCCCTTCCAGGTTGTATGGAGGTCGTTCCAAAGAGCAAAGCATGCGCCGAGAAGGCGTTTGTCGTTAGCATCCCAGGTTTTGTTCTCGTAAAGCGAGAATACGTTTACCTGCCACTTTTTATAAAGTGTTTCAAGATCGTAATAATCAGGGAAGCCATAATTTGTTGTAGGAACTGTGTAAAGAATGCTGTTTAAGGTGTTGATCACTTCGTATTTACTTGCTTTGGTTTCTTCAAAGCCGGAAATACCGTGATCCCAATAGTTAACCTGTGCGTCTTCGGAAATAGGCGTTGTGCCTTTGAAGCCGTCAGGGCCTAAGCCCGCCCAGAAGCGTGCGGTGTAACCGAACGAGCCAACATATTCGATAAGCTCGTTGGTATACCAACGCATAAGCTCGGCATATTCACGGGGGTATTCATCGGTACCGATATGTACGATCTTATTTACAAATACGGGGTCTTCTCCGGAAAGATATTCGGCAAAGAGATTTTTAACAAATTCAAGCGTTTCGGGCTTTGAAATATCAAGGCAACGGTTATTACCGGGAATATAAGGAGGCGGATTTTCCGCACGTGAATAACAACGGGAGTGGAAAGGTGTATCGATTTCGGTAATAACGGTAACTCCGTATTTAAGCATTTCCTTCTGGTATGCTCGGTATTCATCCTTAGTGTAATGTTCACCGGGAGAGGAAAGTCCTTTAATATCGCTTTCCAAACGGAATCCGTCGTGACCGTTAGAGCCGTCATCATTGATATGAACGTGGATCTCGTTCATTTTGTAATATGCCATATAACGGGTTATCTCTTCAAGATAATCCATAGGAATCCACGCTCTGCCAACGTCAATAAGACCTGAACGAACGGGATAAGCGGGATAGTCAACAGCGTTACCGCAGGGGAAGAAACCGTCTGCAGTGCAGCTTTGAACAACAGAAATACCGCCGTAAAGAAGTCCGATTTCTTCGGGTGCTTTTATTTCGATAACATCAGACGTTGCATTAATGGTATAACCCTCTTTACCAACCTTGCCCGAAAGCGATTTGTCGATTTTAAAGGTTATTTCATTTTTACCGCTTGCTTTGTCCGAAATCTTTAAATCAAGAGAAAGCATTTCTTTGAAGAAGCGTTGAACCTTTTCAATAGATTCGGAGCTTGAGAGATTGACAAGCGCGGTTTGCGCATTTGGGGTAAATTCACCGCTGATTCCATTCCATTCGCGGATTGCGGGAATTACGGAAGGCGCGTTGTTTTGCGATGCCGATACAGAGCTAAACGGAACAGTCATTGATGTCATAAACAATACTGTCATGAGGAAAGCGATAACTTTTTTCATAACTAACTCCTTTTTTATTCATCAAATTATATTACCATACTAAAGAGCACTTTGTCAATATTTGTTTAGCCGCAACGAAAATTTTTAAAATTTTTTCAAAAAGGGGTTGACAAATTTGGTTGGTTGTTATAGACTATCATCAGAGGTTGGTAATCGCAAACCAATTATGGCCAGTTGGTTGGCGTTTACAAACCCGTGTGCACACAAATTTATTCACGAGGTGTTTTTATGGAAAACATGAAGCTTTGCGAAAGCGATTACCGTTTTATGACAGTTATATGGGATAACGAACCTATGCCCTCCGGCAAGCTCGTTGAGCTTTGTAATGAAAAGCTCGGTTGGAAAAAGCCCACCACCTATACGACACTCAAAAAGCTTTGCGACAAGGGTTTTGCTCAAAACGAGAATACGATAGTCACATCGCTTATTCCGCGTGAAAGGGTTCAGGCCTTTGCAAGCGAGCATTTTGTCGAGCATACGTTTGAAGGCTCTTTGCCTAAATTCTTGGTTTCCTTTCTTGACGGAAAAAAGATATCTGAGGATGAGGCAGATGAGCTCAAAAAGCTGATCGACGAATTTAAGGAGTGTTAAAATGACAGCTCTTTTCAACACCGTACTTGATATGAGTATTAATAGCGGCGTTGTTATTCTTGTTATACTGATAATAAGAGCATTACTTCGCAAAGCCCCGAAAAGGTATTCCTACCTGCTTTGGAGCGTTGTCGGTTTTCGACTTGTTTGTCCGATAAGCTTTAATTCGATTTTAAGCATATTCGGATTTGGCAGGTTAAATTCCCCTACTCTTCCGAACGTCGGAGGCGATATTATAATCGATGCTTCTTACACGGACAGACCTATAATTTCGGTCGACGATCCCGATTTTATTGCAAACGGCGGAGCAAGTGTTGAATTTGTTGAAAAATTCGATTTTGTTTCATTTTTCAATACGGTTGTGATGATAATTTGGTTTGTCGGTATGTCGGTCGCCTTGATATATAACCTCGTTACCTATTTAAAGGTAAGACGGCAGATGTCAAATGCGATTCGATTCGAAGACAATATATTTATGTCCGAAAAGGTAGGATCTCCTTTTGCACTTGGTTTTATACGCCCTAAGATCTATATCCCCTACGGGATTGACGGGGGCACTTACGAACAGATCATAGCTCACGAAAAATGCCATATCAGACGCGGCGACCACATTATAAAGCCTATTGCGTTTCTGATACTTTCCGTACATTGGTTCAATCCGCTTTGCTGGCTTGCATTCCGTGTGATGGCGCTTGATATGGAGATGAGCTGCGACGAAAAGGTTTTAAAACTCAAAGGAGATGAAGTTATGAAAAAGAATTATGCGAGAGCACTTCTTTCTTTTGCAACAAATAAGCGTCTTCCCGCTCCCAGCCCCATCGCTTTCAGCGAGAGCAGAGGAAACGCAAAAAAACGTATCAAGCACGCGCTTTACTGGAAGCGCCCCAAGTTTATAATCAATATTCTTTGTATCGTACTTTGCGTTGCAACACTCGTTGCTTGCGGTGCAGATGCGACAAACCCCGAATGGAAAGACGTTAAGACCGAAACGTTCGGAGAAAAGCCGTATAATTTTGTGTTTGCAAGTAATGGCGACGGCACTTGTTATATCAAGGAAATAAGGGTTGACAAGGATTATGACAACGATATTCACCTTGTTATTCCCGAAAAAGCTCCCAACGGCGACACAGTTGTAGAAATCAAAAACTATTACGGACTTAACAGCACAGATACGATTCAAAACGTTCCGATTTATCTCACCTTCGAGAGCATGAACGCGATCGTAAGCAAAATCGAGAACGCAAGTGACGTGACGAAGACCGAAAAGCATGGGTTTACGGTCGGTCAGAACCGCGAACGCGATGCCAAGATATTCAAAGCGTTTTACGGTGAAAAGATAAGCGAGAACGGAGCAGGCTATTATGAGCTCGAACCGTTTATCGATTTCAACGAAAAGGACCGTCTTGCTATCATCCTTAACGTATACGCTTACAGTGAAGAGGATTGCTATAACGATACTGTTAAATTTCTTGACAGTCTTGCCGGCGAAAAGGAAGATAAAAGCGTTCAAGCAAGAGAGGCGTTTAAATATCTTTATCACGTTGGCGACAAAATTTCCGAAATAACTATTCCCTCGACAGTTAAAAAGATTGGCTACGGCTCATTCGACGGATGCGACAACCTTAAAAAGGTCAACGGCATCAGCGACGGTTGCGTGCTGGGCGTTCAAAAGTCCGACCCTGACAATGCAAGCGTTGCCGTGACCGAAATCGTTATCAACGGCACCGAAAAAAGCGAGCTTTTCAGCTATGAAGCCGCAAATGATGCAAACGCAGACTTTATAAACGCGCTTGATTAAACAAAAAACTCTGCTTCTTTTACGGAGCAGAGTTTTTATATTCATAATAATACGTCGACCGCCAGCATAAGACAAAATCCGACAAGAAGTGCATAGGTTGCTCCTCTTTCGTTGCCGTGGGCGTGGGTTTCGGGAATCATTTCGTCACTGATAACGTAAAGCATCGTACCGCCCGCAAATGCCAAGGCAAACGGAAGAATTACCGCGGCGATGCTTACCGCAAAGTAACCGATAAGCGTACCGACTACCTCGACAAGCCCCGTTATCATTGCGCAGACGAAGGTTCTTTTCGGAGTGATTCCTGCGGCAAGCATAGGGCCTATTATGACCATACCCTCGGGGATATTCTGCAAGGCTATACCGCCTGCGATTATCAACGCCTGAGTATTATCGCCCGAGCCGAAGCCAACGCCGGCGGCAATGCCCTCGGGCAGATTGTGTATTGCGATTGCCGCTACAAACAGCAATACCTTGTCAAGACTGCTGTTTCGGTGTTCCTTGTCACCGCCTACAAACTGATGAAGATGTGGAACAAGCTTGTCGATAAGATTTAGACATACAGCGCCGACAAAAACACCTGCAATCGTTATTAACAGTCCGTATTTTCCGCCATATTCGAGCGACGGAAGAATCAACCCCAGCACAGCGGCGGCAAGCATTACACCTGCGGCAAACGATAGCACTATATCGGAAAATTTATGTGAGAGCTTTTTGAATATAAAACCCACGCACGAACCGATTATTGTAGCTCCGCCGACGCCAAGCGCGGTCAGAAGTACCATTTCCATAAGCTCTTTACCTCTAATATAAAAATATGGGTAGGGCATAACCCTACCCTTTTATTTTATGCTTTATCTGCAGGAGGTGCCATCATAAGCTCGGAGATGATATCAAGTACCTTTTGATGACATCCGCCGCAACCCGTGGAGCACTTTGTTGCAAGCTGTACGCCCTTGAATGCTTCAAGAACATCGGTAAAAGAATTGAGGTTATGAAGAGCATCTTCGATATCGCCGAAGCTTACCTTCATACAGTTACAAACGGTATAATTCTCTTTCATTTCTCTTTCTCGCTTTCTTTATTCGTCTTTGCCGAAGTTATCCTTGCCAACTCCGCAAAGAGGGCATTCAAAATCATCGGGGAGGTCTTCAAATTTGGTGCCGGGTTCGATGCCGTATTCGGGAGCGCCGAGCTCCTCATCGTATTCCCAACCGCATACTTCGCATACGTATTTCATAATATTTCTTCCTTTAGTTATAATTTAAAGCTCAACCTTCCACAAGCCGTGGAGATTGCAATAAGCGTAAACAGCAACGGGCTTTTCATCGCAAAGTGCGAAGGTTACTGTGGGTGCATCGCCCGCCTTAAGACATTTTCTCTGTCCGCCGCGGCAGGTTTGGAGATATACCCATTCGATAAGATGCTCTTCGGTCATGGGATGGTCGACAGAGCCAACGTTAACCTTAACGGTATCGCCCTCAACGGTAGCAACGGGGATGTGCTTTTCCTTGCTTGCTTCAACAGTGCCCGGAACGATTTGGGTCATCTTTTTGCCGCAGCACATCATATTTACACCGGATTCATTGATCATACCTACGAGATTGCCGCAGGTTTCACATACATAAAATTTAGCTTCTTTCATTGTTCTTTCTCCTTGATTGTTGGTTAGAAATTATATATTAGAGTATTTATTCTATCGGTTCAAAATCGCTCGCAGGGTGCTTGCAAAGAGGACAGATGAAGTCCTCGGGCAGCGGGTCGCCCTCATAAACGTATCCGCATATCTTGCAAACATATCCTTTTTTACCCTCAGTCTGAGGCTTGGGCTTAACGTTTGCCTGATAGTAGGTGTAGGTCATCGTTTCGGCATTTGTGATAACGCGCGATTCGGTAACCGAGCAGATGAACATACCGTGAGTATCAAGATCGACATACTGTTCAACCTTAAGCGACATAAACGAGTTAATATACTTAGGCAAGAACACGAGTCCGTTATCAGAACGGAGAGGATTGCAATCTGCAAATTTATCAACGTTACGTCCGCTTTGGAAGCCGAAGGTTTCAAAAACCTTAAAGGGTGCTTCAACGGAGAGGCAGTTGACGTTCATAATTCCCGTTTGCTTTATTACGTGGTGGGAATAATTATCTTTATTAATGGTAACCGCGATCCTGTTGGGGGTATTAGTTACCTGAGAAACGGTATTAACGATAAGACCGTTATCCTTTTTGCCGTCGTTACTTGTAACAACGTAGAGACCGTAACCGATATTGAAAAGTGCTGTAAGATCGTTTTTATTGGCGGTTTCGTCCTGCTGAGCGAGATATTCCTGACAAAGCTCTTTTGCAAGAGCATCGAGCTGGGCAGAGCTTTCCTCGTTAAGCGCGGACATAATTCTTACGGTATTTTCGGTATAATGGAGGTTTTTGCTGTTTTCAAGCATTTCCTTCATAACCTTTGTTGCAAGAGGTGCCCAGCTTCCGTTTTCTATGAAAGCAACGGTTCGGTTTTGGAAATTACGTTCGGTAAGATGATCGATAAATTCACGCATAAACGGGAAAATGCCTGCGTTATAGGTAGTAGTTGCAAGAACGAGCTTTCCGTAACGGAATGCGTCCTCGACCGCTTCTGCCATATCGCATCTCGCAAGGTCGTTAACAACTACCTTGGGGCATCCGTTTGCCTTTAATTTTTCGGCAAGCTGAAGAACCGCTTTTTTGGTGTTGCCGTAAACAGAGGTATATGCAATTACAACGCCCTCGGTTTCGACCGAATAGCTCGACCAAACGTTATAAAGGTTAAGATAGTAACCGAGGTTTTCATTAAGAACAGGACCGTGGAGAGGGCAAATGGTTTGGATATCGAGAGCGCTTGCCTTTTTTAACAGAGCCTGAACCTGAGCGCCGTATTTACCGACTATACCGATATAATATCTTCTCGCCTCGCAAGCCCAATCCTCCTCAACGTCCAACGCGCCGAATTTACCAAAGCCGTCTGCAGAGAACAAAACCTTATCGGTGCTGTCATAGGTAACGATAACCTCGGGCCAATGTACCATCGGAGCGGTAACGAAATTAAGCACGTGCTTACCGAGTACAAGCTGACTTCCCTCTCCGACAACGATCTGTCTGTCTGCAAAATCGGTACCGAAGAAATTTTTCATCATAGCAAATGCTTTTGAAGATGCAACGATCTTTATTTCGGGAAAAGCTTTGACAAAATTACTGATATTCGCCGAATGATCGGGCTCCATATGCTGAACGACAAGATAATCGGGCTTTCTGCCACCGAGAACGTTTTGAATATTATCAAGCCATTCATGACCGAAACGAGCATCTACCGTATCCATAACGGCGATCTTTTCATCAAGAATTACATAAGAATTATATGCCATACCGTTGGGCACTACGTATTGACCTTCAAAAAGATCGACTTCGTGGTCATTAACGCCAACGTATTTGATATCATTTGTTATTTTCATATCATACAGCCCTTTTTCTTTATTTATATTTTAATTATAGCACAAAAAAATAATTTGTAAAGGGGTTTTGGTAAATTTATTGAGAATTTTTATCAATAAGAATGTTTAAATAAAAATCCGCAGCAAGACTTTATTGCTGCGGATCGTATTGTTATTATTGAATCGTTTTATCAGAACTTTTTACTGTCCTTAAGCTCAACAATGCTATTGAAAACAGATTCGTCCTTTGTATCTTTGCAGAAATAGCCCTTGCGAACGAACTGGAATTTATCGCCCGCATTGGAATCGAGAAGAGCGCGTTCGATCTTTACGCCCTTGCACACTACCTTGGATTCGGGATTGAGATATTCGCCGTAGCGCGCGGATTCAACCGCGTTCATATCAGCCTCGGTGAAGAGACGGTCGTAACGGACAACATCGGTTTCGGCACATTCGGAAGCAGAAAGCCAGTGAATGGTGCCCTTGATCTTTCTGCCGTCGGCAGGCATGCCGTTGCCGGTTTCAAGATCTGCGGTACAAAGCACCTCGGTAACGTTGCCGTTTTCATCCGACTTGATCTCATCAACGCGAACGATATATCCGCCCATAAGACGAACCTCGCCGCCGAGCTTCATACGGAAATACTTGGGAGGAGGATCAAGCGAAACGTCTTCCCTTTCAACGAAGAGCTCACGGGTAAAGGGGAGCTTGCGAGTACCCGCCTCGGGGTCGTTGGGGTTGTTGGGAAGATCGAAATATTCGACCTTATCCTCGGGATAGTTGGTAACGGTAACCTTTACGGGATCGAATACCGCAACGCGGCGGAGAGCCTTGATATTAAGATCCTCACGCACGCAGTGCTCGAGAAGAGCAATATCGACGAGAGAGTTGTTCTTTGCAACACCTACACGATCAATAAAGTCGAGAATCGCTTCTGCGGTATAGCCGCGTCTGCGAAGTCCGCAAAGGGTGGGCATTCTCGGATCGTCCCAACCGTCGACGAGCTTGTTTTCAACGAGAGAACGGAGGAAGCGCTTGCTCATTACAGTGTTGGTGATGTTGAGACGTGCAAATTCGATCTGACGGGGCTTGGAGGGAACGTCGCAATGCTCGATGACCCAATTGTAGAGAGGTCTGTGATCCTCGTATTCGAGCGAGCAAAGCGAGTGAGTGATGCCTTCAAGCGCGTCCTGAATGGGGTGCGCGAAATCGTACATCGGGAAGATACACCATTTTTTACCTTGACGGTGGTGATCGATATAGCGGATGCGGTAAAGCACGGGGTCGCGCATATTGAAGTTACCGCTTGCAAGGTCGATCTTTGCGCGGAGAGTATATTTTCCTTCGGGGAATTCGCCTGCTCTCATGCGGCGGAAGAGATCAAGACTTTCTTCTGCAGGTCTGTCGCGGTAAGGCGAAACAGCAGGCTTTTGGAGATCTCCGCGGTAGGAGGAGAATTCCTCGGCGGAAAGCTCGCAAACGTAAGCATCGCCGTTTAAAATAAGCTGTTCGGCAAGCTTATAGGTTTCTTCAAAATAGTCAGAGCCGTAGAAGAAGCGATCATCCCAATCGAATCCGAGCCAATGGATATCCTCCTTGATGGCATCAACGAATTCGGTATCCTCCTTTGCGGGGTTGGTATCATCCATACGGAGGTTACAAAGTCCGCCGTAGCGTACTGCGGTGGAAAAGTCGATGACCATTGCCTTGCAGTGTCCGATATGAAGATAGCCGTTGGGCTCCGGCGGGAAACGGGTGTGAACCTTAAGACCGGGGTTTGCCGCTATATCGGCATCGATGATTTCATTTATAAAGTTTGTAGATTCCATAATTTTCTCCTTATTTGGATACTCTTGCGAGAACCTTTTCCCTGCCAAGTATCTTCATTACCTCGTAAAGGTCGGGCGAGTTCATTCTGCCTGTAACAGCGATACGGAGGAACATACTTACGTCGGCAACCGAGCCCTTAAATGCTTCGGGGTTTGCCTTGTATTGCTTCATATCGGGGCAAAATCCGTTCTTTTCGGCAATTGCCTTGATATTTGCGAACCAATCGTTTTGTTCGACCGTTTCGTCATAGCTTGCGGCAAAATCGTTATAGATTGCTTTTACGTCATCGGAATTGAAGCTTTCGGGGATAGCATCGGTCGCTTCGAAAAGCTCATCGTAGAAGAAGGACATATAGTTTTTAACCTCGCTCCAAAGAGCCAAGTCCTTACGCGGCTTTTTGCCGCCTCTGCCGATGGAAAGGATAGAAACCGCATATTCACGGTCTGCTTCGAGAATTTTTGCAAAATCAACGTCGTTTTCCTTTGCCCAAGTGAGAGTATATTCATATACCTCTTCTGCACTCATACGCGAAATGACGTTTTTGGAAATATCGTTAAGCTTATCAAGGTCGAAAAGCGAGCCCGAAACGCTCATTTTCTTGGTTGTGAACTTGAATTCTTCAATTGCCGCTTCGGGATTAGCAAGACGCCATTCCTCGAAGTTGGAGTTGAGAATAGTCAAAAGATATTCGCGAACCGCAGAAACGGGATAGCCTTGCGAATGATAATAGGTAAGAGCCGCTTCGGGATCCTTGCGCTTGGAAATTTTACGCTTGTTACCGTTATCGAGCTTTAATACTTGAGCTGTATGGCAATATTTAGGCATTTTAAAGCCGAGTGCTTTGAAAAGCTGGATATGGAACGGAAGCGTCGAAAGCCAGCTTTCATCACGGATAACGTGGGTGGTGCCCATAAGATGATCGTCAACCGCGTGAGCGAAGTGATAGGTGGGAATTCCGTCACTCTTGAGAATTACGTGGTCGATATCGTTTTCGGTAACGTCGATCTCGCCCTTGATTTCATCGCGGAATTTATGCTTGTTGTTAAGGTTTCCGTCGCTCTTGAAGCGCAAAACAAAGGGAACGCCTTCTTGAAGCTTTTCTTGGATCTTTTCGATAGGAGCGTCGCGCCAAATTGCGAATTCTCCGTAATATCCGGGGTTAAGCTTTTCGGTTTCCTGCTTTTCTCTGATCGCGGTAAGCTCTTCCTCGGTACAGAAGCAAGGATAAGCCTTTCCCTCTCTGATCAATTGCTTTGCAAAGGTTTGATAAATTTCTGCTCTTTCGCTTTGGCGATAGGGACCGTAATCACCCTTATCGCCGTCGATAACGGCGCCTTCGTCGAAATTCACGCCGAGCTTTGCAAGAGTTTCGATAATTATCTGAATGCCGTTGGGAACGGTACGCTTTGCATCGGTATCCTCTATACGGAGATAGAAAACGCCGCCGGAATTGTGAGCAAGTCTTTCATCGGTAAAAGCACCGTAAAGGTTGCCTATATGAAGAAAGCCTGTGGGGCTGGGCGCAAAACGGGTTACCTTTGCACCTTCGGGAAGATTACGCGCGGGATAACGTGCTTCGATATCCTGCGGAAGGGTTTTTATGTTAGGATAGAGAAGTTCGGCAAGAAATTGAGTGTCCATATTCAGACCTCCTAAATTTACATACATAATATCAAGATATTATATTACATTCAAAATATTTTGTCAATACGCTTTATTGCTATTGAAAAAGTGTTTTTTATGGTGTATAATATTGTACAAATGAAAATCGAAAGGAATCCCGTTATGTTTAAAAAATTACTCACAGCGGTTCTTGCTTTTTCGATGTGCTTTGCTTGTCTTGCATCCTGCACGGATGAAGGTACCGACGAAAGCTCGAATATCGTAAGCAACGAACAGGAAGAAAGCATGAACGAATCCAAATTTGAATCCAACGTAGAATCCGACGTAGAATCCGACGTTACCGACGAATCCTCCAAGGAAGAAAGCTTTGAGGAATCGGTTGACGAAAGCTCTGCTCCCGATGAATCCTCTAAGGAAGACGACACCTCCAAGGAAGATGACACCTCCAAGGAAGATGACACCTCCAAGGAAGACGAAACCTCCAAGGAAGACGAAACCTCCAAGGATGATGAAACCTCGAAGCCCGATGATGATCCCGAAATCAATAACAAGGATTATTGGGGCTTTGACGATTACAACACAGTTAACATTGCAGGTGCACCCGCAGAAGTGACCTCCTGCCCTACCACTATCAAAAAGGTTTCCAACACCAGATACAGCATGACCTCCGAAACCGATATGGGTACAGTTACCGTTACTCTCGAAGAGCGTCCTTGGGGTTGCTTTAACCTTTGGACCTGGACTCTTAAGGATAAGAGCGGCAAGACTCACACCTTCGCTCCCGGCGGTACCGATTTTGAATACGTTCACCGTCCCACCACTCCCAAGGGTACTGTAGTATGGTCGGGCGGCAACCACGGCAACGAAGCGTTTATTTCGCTTGACATTTACAACGGTGAAACCGGCGAAAAGATCGAGCTCGCGGTAGGTCAGTCTGCAAAGGCTAATTCCATCCACGTGATCGAAAAGACAAAGCTTTTGTGGTTCCCCGATGACAACAACGACTCTATCGGCGACTACAACAACAAGAGCATGAGCTATTCCGAAAATGACGTATACGCTCACATGACCAGGAAATATACCTTTGCAGGTCCTCAGATCAAGCTCAACGTTGACTATAAGTACGTTAAAGACGTCAAGATGCACCGTTCCTATACCTGTATGATGCCTATCGACAAGAAATACGGCTTGTGGTGTGAAATGTACAACGAAAAGGGCAACATGCTTAAGAGAATCGAAACTCTTAAGGTTGGCGCTGCCGATTATTCCGGCCCCACCAACGGCGGTAACAAGGCTTGCCGTGCGCTCGTTTACGGTTATTCCGATCCGAGATATCAGTTCGACGTTCGCGTTACTACCGTTAAGGATTCGCTTCATAATTACGTAGGCGACTTCAACACCGCATTCTGGGATATGAACACCAGCCAGAACAAGCTTTACTTCACGAGATTCGCAAACGGTTCTCCCCAAAGCATCAAGGCAGGCGACGAGCACCACACCGAATCGATTTATTTGCTTAAATACGTTCCCGATGCAAAGGCTCCCGAAATTACCCAGCCCGAAAAGCCCGATTACGAAAAGTTTGAAGACGTTAAGCTTCAAGGTACCGTTGTTTCGCTCAACAAGTCCTATAAGCTTTCCGGTCTTTTGCAAGCGGGCGCTTTGCATTACACCGCGCTTCTTACAGACGGCAAGGCACATGGCGCGCTTACTTACGACAACAACTGGTTTACCTTTATTAACGGACCTGCTTATCAGGGTGATAAGTCCAACACCGAAAACGGTATAGGTTATGCGGTAATCGACCTCGGTGCGAAGACCGATATCAGCGGTGTTCGTGCTCACATCTGTAACGGCGGTACAGCAGGTATCCTTGCACCCAAGAACGCAAAGGTATTCGTTTCTGACGACGGAGTTACCTTTAAACAGGTTGCAACGATCAAGATCGCTGAAGATCCTTCTGCGATTTACTGGTCGGGAACCGAGCTCAGCGGCGTAAGCGCACGCTACGTTAAGTTCCAATTCGAATGCAACGGCTTGTTCTGTTTTATCAACGAGCTTGAGGTTTATTCGAAATAATCAATTATGCGGATGCTCTTTAACAGGGCATCCGCTTTTTATTTACAAAAAATCAATATTTTTGAATATCGCTATTATTGACACGTCAGAATATTTATGATACACTATTGCCAATAAAAGGGAGTAGCTATACGGTGCTTTGCCGTATACGTTCGTTCGACATCCCGGCATTTTCTGCCCGGACGTACGTTTTGATTGCAAGACTTTTATGGCAACGCCATAAACAGGCTTGCATATTTTTTTAATTTTTTTGAAAAGAAGGTATCGAATGAAACACTATCTTGAAAAGATCGAGGCGGTATTTTCGCATATCGGTTCGAATGAGGAGGGTCTTTCGGCACAGGAAGCCTCGGCACGCTTGGAGCGTAACGGCGCAAACAAGCTTGCGGAACCTCCGAAGGTTCCGCTTTGGAAAAAGTTTTTGATGCAGTTTGCAGACCCTATGATAATCGTGCTTCTCGTTGCGGCGGCTGTAAGCCTCGTGACCGCAATCGTCGAGGGCGAATCGCTTGCAGACGTTTTCATTATCCTGTTCGTCGTTATTCTTAACGCCGTTTTAGGTATTATTCAGGAAAACAAGGCAGAAAAGGCAATCGACGCGCTTAAGGCAATGACGAAAGCGAAATGCAAGGTAATGCGCGACGGCATTTTGCGTATCCTTAACAGTGAGGATCTTGTTGTCGGTGACGTTATTTTGCTTGAAGCGGGCGACGCTGTACCCGCCGATGCAAGACTTATCGAGGCGGCGTCTCTCAAAGCTGAGGAATCGGCGCTCACCGGCGAATCGGTACCGAGCGATAAATTCGCTGACGTTATCGTTTCCGAAAGCGGCGAGGTTCCTTTGGGCGACAGAAGCAATATGGTTTATACCGGCACGACCATCGTATACGGCAGAGCGAAGGCAATCGTCGTTGCTACCGGTATGGACACCGAAATGGGTAAGATCGCAAAAGCAATTACCGATGCGACCGAAGAAAAAACTCCTTTGCAGGTCAAGCTCGGTCAGTTGAGCAAGATACTCACCGTTGCGGTTTTGGGTATTTGCGCTGTCGTTTTCGCAGTCAATCTTATCACTGCCGACGAGCTTAGCGGCGGTGTGCTTATCGACACGTTTATGGTAGCTGTTTCGCTCGCGGTTGCAGCAATTCCCGAGGGATTAAGTGCGGTCGTTACCATTGTTCTCTCTATCGGTGTTTCCAAAATGGCGGCTCAGAACGCTATAATTCGTAAGCTTACTGCTGTTGAAACGCTCGGCTGTACTCAGATAATATGCAGTGATAAGACCGGTACTCTTACTCAGAATAAAATGACCGTTGTTGAGCATTTCAGCGGTAATTTGGAGCTTTTGTGCACCTGTAACGCACTTTGTAACGATGCCGAGCTCGATGAATCGGGCAACGTTACGGGCGAACCTACAGAAGCCGCGCTTTTGAAATTCGCATTTGATAACGGAAACGACAAGCGCTTTCTTTTGGAAAATCAGCCGAGAATCGGCGAAGCGCCCTTTGATTCGGGCAGAAAAATGATGTCCACCCTTCACTCCTTCGGCGGCAAGGTCATGCAGTACACCAAGGGTGCGCCCGACGTAATCCTTTCGAGATGCACGAAATATATCTCCCCTGTCGACGGAAAAACGAAGGATATGGACGACAAGGTGCGCGAAGCGATCCTTGCACACAACAAGGCAATGGCAGATAACGCGTTGCGCGTGCTTGCCGCTGCGTTTACCGTTTATAACGAAAAGCCCGATTTCCAAGCA
Organism: Clostridia bacterium; assembly: GCA_017561145.1. Taxonomy (GTDB): domain Bacteria; phylum Bacillota; class Clostridia; order Oscillospirales; family CAG-382; genus Coliplasma. The sequence goes on from JAFZDO010000014.1 coordinate 19,009, forward strand.
CCCGAAGAAATCGAAAAGGATCTTGTTTTCGTAGGTCTTTCGGGCATGATCGACCCGGTACGTCCCGAGGTTGTCGATGCTGTTGCAAAATGTAAGACTGCAGGCATTCGCCCCGTTATGATCACGGGTGACCATATTGATACCGCAGTTGCGATCGGTAAGGAGCTTGGAATCATTACCGATTCCTCCCAGGCGCTTACGGGTGCTCAGCTTGACTTAATCAGCGACGAGGAGCTTGAACGCGATATTGCGAATTATTCGGTTTATGCACGTGTTCAGCCCGAACACAAGGTTCGTATAGTTACTGCTTGGAAGAAGCTTGGATATATCACCGCAATGACCGGCGACGGCGTTAACGACGCTCCCTCCATTAAGAGCGCGGATATTGGTATCGGCATGGGTATTACCGGTACAGACGTTACAAAGGGCGTTGCAGATATGATCCTCGGTGACGACAACTTCGCTACGATCGTTAACGCGGTTGAAGAAGGCAGACGTATTTATTCAAACGTAAGAAAAACCATTCAATTCCTCCTCTCCTCTAATTTGAGCGAGGTTTTGACGGTATTTATCGCTTCCCTTTTCGGCATGACGGTATTCAAGCCGATACACATTCTTTGGATCAACCTTATTACCGACAGTCTTCCCGCACTCGGACTTGGTGTTGAGCAAGCTGAGGGCGACGTTATGACACAAGCGCCCCGTGACAGCAAGGAAGGCATTTTCGCAGGCGGCTTGGGCATTGACGTTATCTGGCAGGGTGCTTGCATCTCGTTGCTCGTTCTCATTTCCTTCCTTGTCGGCAATGCATTGCAGGACGGATTCGGCACAACGATGGCATTCGTCACGATGTCGATGGCCGAAATCACCCACTCGTTCAACCTCCGTTCCCGTGAAAAGAGCGTTTTTGCTATTACCGGACACAACAAGGTGCTTTGGCTTACAATGGCGGCAAGCTTTATTCTTACGGCTTTGGTCGTATTCGTTCCCTTCTTGCAAAGTCTGTTCTCGTTCATGCCCATTAACGTTTGGGAATATCTCCTCGCGTTGGTTATCGGCGCGCTGATACTCCCCATTTCCGAAATTGTAAAGCTTATTAAAAGAAAGATAAGCGAGAAAAAATAACCTGTAAAAAAAGGACTCCAACGAGTCCTTTTTTATTCCATAAATTTCCTTTAATAAATTTTGCATATTCGCTAATAATATTTGCGAGGAAAGAACCTCGATGCGAATTAATGCAAATATAAAAAGGAGATTTTAAAATGTCTAAGAACAAGATTTCGGTTCCTGAAGCTAAGGAAGCTATGAACAAGTTCAAGATGGAAGCCGCTAATGAAGTCGGCGTAAATCTTAAGAACGGTTATAACGGCGACCTCACCTCTAAGCAGGCAGGTTCTGTTGGCGGTCAGATGGTAAAAAAGATGATCGAAACCGCAGAAAAGAATATGAAATAAGAAGCTTTTTGCTTCGATGAAAAAAGGCACCTTTTTTAAGGGTGCCTTCTTTCTTGGTTATAACGTGTTTTAATTTTCTGTCCAGTAGTGGTTTACGCGCGGAAGCGATTTCGATGCTAAATAATCGTTCAATTCGTTTAAATCGATTGCGGGAACCAGAAAATCACCGACGTATTCGGGCGAAGCCTTATCGCGTATAATAAAGTTATAGCAAGGGATATAATAGCCGATATCGAAGCATTCCTCACAACAGCACTCGGTGATAAGCTCGTATACAAATTCTACGCCCTCGATATTGCAGTTTTCGTGATCGATTTCCGCCAAGTCGTACGGCAACTGAACGAATTTGCCGTTTCTGAATCTCTGTTCTGCTTCGGCATAGGAAATCGCGTCGAGAGTATGTGTCGGGAAGATATTTTCATCGCTCAGGTCTTTCGCGCTGACATATTTAAAAAATCCGTATTCGTAGTCAACGGTAACACGAACGTATTTTTGCGCGAGAGACAGGATACCTCGGTCGACACTGTCACTTCCATTGTAAATTATATATGCATCAGACGTCCTTTCGACCTTAAGTCCTTCGGTGGTTTTAAAGGTCATCTCACAAAAATCGAGAACCGTAGGATTCGAAAACGGATCGGTCATCGGCTCGCGCGAGATATCCTCGGTGTCTGTCTTCAACAAAATATAATCCCAGCACGCAGTAACGCGGCTGTTACCGTCGAGCTTATAGATTGCATAGCAATCCTGTTCATCCTCTTCAAAGATGATTTTCGATTCGTCAAAGGGGACGTCGGCAACGGTAAGATAATTAATAAGCTTTGATTTTAAATAGCTTTTAAGCTCGTCGGTAAATTCATAATTTCTGCCCGTGTTGCGGAGTTGGTAGGGTGTTTGAATAACGGTTGCACTTTCGGGGTTTAAGCCGACCGCGTTTTTATAGTCGGACACCTCGACCTTGGGATATTCAATTCCGTCGATCAGATTTTCGAGATGAACGATTACGTCGTTGACCTCAACGTGGTATGGCATTATTTCGGGCGACCACACACTTTGATATGCAAGCCCGATGCTTACCCCCATCGGTGCGGTATAGAGCTTTTTACCTGAATAATCGAGGATAGAATATATAGCATCCTCGGTGAATTCGTCTTTTAGCTCACGTTCTATTATATAGTCAAAATCTTCGTGCGCTTTGAAATAACCGCAAACCGTCTTTACGAGGTTGCCCGAATAATCATAGATATAGCCTTTTGAGCTTAATATATCGACCGAATTGCTATTGACGATGATACTTCCCTTCTTGATGATCGGCATGTCCCAAAATTGAGGCTTGATGATAAATTCTCCGTCCTTCATCACTCCGTAATACCAATCGTCAATTCGAAACGCCGACACGATCGTTAAGCCGTCGTATTCGTCTTTCAATTCGGGCTCGGTGCTTATTTGCATAACCGTTTCGCCGTTGGAATCCAGAACGTAGTATTCCTCTCCGCGTCTGCCCAAAAAATCGCCTTCAAGGATCTTTTCCCAGGGGATAAGGCTATCCCATAATACGTCGTCTACTCTCTCGCCATCGGTGTTGATGAAAAACGCAGATCTATCAGACATAACGACGTACAAAAGAGATTTATTTTTGGAAATAGTAACTATATTGTCGCAGTTAAAGGCTTTTATTATTTCCCCGTCGCCGTTGATGATATAATTTTCTCGATCGGAGTCTGACTGTCCTTTTCGCACCGCTAGGCAGCGGTCTTTTTTAATGCTGCTTATATTATGGTCGGGGAATTTTTCTTCAAGCGTCAGTTCCCTGCTTTCTTCACTTACGGTCGACGATTCATTAACAGCTACGCTTGATTCTTCGTGTTGTGCGTTTTCGGAGGATACGGAAATATCTTCCTCGTTACACGCAGAAAGGGCTGATACAAGAAAAGCGATAAAAAGAACAAAGAGTTTTTTCATAATTTCGTCTCCTTTCGGTCGTTTCACCTTATAAGACGAAGAAAAAACTCTTTTTGTCACATTTTTTATTAACTTTTTGAATTATTTTTTCTTTTTGCGTTTTTTGAAGGCTTGACGGTATTTTTTCGTTTTTTTGTTTACGAGCAACACCGAAATAACCGCCAAAACCGCAAGGATCGCCGCGATAATCAGCATTATCATTACTTCGTTACCCGAAGCTTCTTGGACGTCCTCAGCAGAGCTTTCCGCATAAGCTGTAAGCGAAAGCGAAAATGCGAGAGCTGTTATTAGCAGAAGCGCAGATAAAATTTTAATCCTTTTCATTGCTTTCCTCACTTGCTTCGTCGTTTTCGGTTTCCGATTTGTTCTTTTTAATTATACGGTCACGCCATTCGCGAACGGTTTCGCGCAGCTTCTTATGCGGTGCTTGCTCGGGAATGGGAAGAAGCTCGTTGCTTTCGGGATCGACTGCACCAACGGTGCGGTATGCCATACTGTTTACCACGAGTCCCTTGCGGGCAAGACTGCGTTCAACAGCGATACGGATAACGTAAAAGATGATAGCGATTATCGGCACGGAGAATATCATACCGCCGACACCGAACACACCGCCGAAAAACAGAACTGCGAAGGTTATCCAGAATTTGGAAACACCGGTGCGGTCCTCCATGATCATCGGTTCAATAATGTTGCCCTCGAGCTGTTGAAGAACAAGCAGGAAGATTATATAGATAATACCGTATTCAACGTCGGTAAGAAGGATGATAAACGCCGTGGGAATACCGCCGATGAACGGTCCGAAGAACGGAATTACGTTTGTGACCGCGATAACACCTGCCGAAAGAAGAGCATAGGGCATTCCGACTGCGGTCATAAACAAAAACGTGATCGTACCGACGATACTCGAGGAGATGAGCTTGCCGATGATAAATTTGCCGAAAACGCTGTTACCGTAACGTGCAACGGCGAGAATATCGTTGGCACGGTTCGAAGAAAAGACAGCGAAAATTATTTTCTTTATCTGACCGAGGAAGCGGTTCTTTTCGAGCAAGGCATAGATACAAACGACAAACGAAACGAGAAGATCTACTACGAACATCGCAATTTCGGTTGCTCCCGAAATCAAGCCGCCGATAACGGATGAAAGCGTGCCGCCTACCCAATCGGTGATATTTTTCTCGATGCCTTGAATAGCCTGACCGATATTCTGACCGAAGGTGTTGTCCGACTCAAGCGAATCGGAAAGCCAGTCACTTCCCTTTTCTACGAGCGAAGGAGCAATTTCGATAAGCTTTCTGACGCTTTCCAGGAATTCGGGGATAATAAGGAAGATCAAGAGCGCGATTACCGCAATCAAAAACAAAATAGACAGCAATATGCTTAAACCGCGCGAAAGACGGTGCCTTGTTTTTGCTCTCATCTTCTTTGATCTTGCGAAAAGGCGCTTGAAGCGTTTTTCGAAGAACATACAAAGAGGATTGATGATATAAGCAAGGACTACGCCTATCAAAATCGGAGATAGGATACTGCCGATATGCGAAATAGTGCTCTTAACCGCATCGATTTGGGTGATAAGAAGCAATACAGTGATACAAACCGCAAAAATGATAACAGTACGGCGTGTTACTACCGACGAGGTTTTATTTGTTTCGGGGCGTTTTTCTTCCATTTCTCCTGCTCCCTTCGTTGTTTTTTTCATTATATCACAGTTGAAAATATTTGTAAATAGTTTATAAGACTTGAATTTGCAACTATTTTATTATATAATAAAAAAAATAACTGTGGAGGTCGCTTTGTGAACGTACGCGAATTTTGTCGTTTTTTCGGTAAGATCAAAGGTTTTTATGCGCTATTACTTTGCGTATGCTTGCTAATCGGCACATCTCCCGCCTGTGCCGACGTATCGGCGATAACTGTCGATGATAACGGAAGCACGCTTACCGCGGTATACGCTTACGGCGGCTATACCGTAAAGCTTGACAACGCTCAATACCTCGAGGGTGGCGAGGATGACGGTAAGATACTTACAGACCGCGCTTACGTTTCGGTCAAGCGCCCCGACGATAAAGAAAAAACTGTCGGCTGGATGATGGTCAAGGGCAAAGAAGAAGGAAAGCCCTTTTCTGCAACGGTTGACATCGATTTCGGACATCTTGCCACAAACGTCAGCAGATTTTATCTTCGCGCGTTCAGAAGCGAATGGCATTTAGCTGAGATGCCCGATAAAATAACATTTTATTATTCGACTGACGGAAATAATTACGTTAATATCGGTAACCCCACTACGCTTAGCGACGTTACGGCGGTCGGTTGCTCGGCAGTTTATACGGTCGCGCTTGACAAGGCTGTTTCCGCCAGATATATGCGTGCGGTGATCGAAAGCGAAGGCGACCGTCCTTTTTGGATAAATGAGATCGGCGCCGCCGCTTATACCAACGTTGAATACGCTTACAAGGGAGCAAGCGGCAAAATCATTGACGTCAACGGTGTTATTTACGAAATAAAGGGCGGAAATGCTGTTGCAATCGGATTTGATGCAACCCCCGACAGCACCGTAGCAACAAAGAGCAAAGCCGACTTTAATTCAGACGAAGACGTATATATTCTCGGCGTCGGTACCGAAAATGCTGTCAACGTTATCCCCGATTTTATAGGTGACGGAAGAATTAATTATTCAGGCGTTCCGAATAATATCAAATATATCATCATACATAATACCGGTACTACCGAAGAAGAAACAGATGCGGCGCGTTATAACCGCCGTATGCACACAACACCCGAAGAAAACAGCTGGCACTATACGGTTGATGAGAATATAATTTATCATTCGCTTGCCGATTCGGTTGTTGGGTGGCACGCAGGCACCGGTATAAATTACGAAAGCATCGGAATCGAGATATGCGTTAATGGTGCTCCGAAAAAAGCAAACGGAGCTCTTGTTTTTAAGGGCGAAGAATACGACGAATGGGTCGAAACGCGTTTTGACCGCTCGCTACGCAACACGGCAGTGCTCGTTGCAGAGCTGTTGACAAGATACGGGCTTACAAAGGAAGCTGTTATACAGCACTACGATGCAAGCGAAAAAAACTGTCCCGAATGGATGAGATACAAGGACGGAAAATACGTTTACAACGGAACGCTTTGGGAACGCTTTATGGGCTACGTCGATGAATATTACGGTTTATTAAACACCGACAATCCCAAAGGCACGGTCGTTTATAAGACCGAGATCATAATACCGGATTACATTTCGTTCGACGGAAGGATCTTTCCGGTTACCGAAATCGGAGGTCTGGCATTTGCGGATTCTGATGCACCAATACATAGCATTACGGTCGGCAAAGAGGTAAAAAAGATAGCTCCCGATGCATTTGACGGTAACGAAGAGCTTGAAATTATCGATATCCGCAGCGGAAATCTTAATTTCAGCGTTGCCGATGACGGAACGCTGTACTCAACCGACGGATATGCAATTTTCGATCCCAAGGCTTACAAGGGCATCGAGCCGAAGCCTAAGGATTCATGCACGCTTGATATTCGAAATATCGACGGTAAATATTACGTATTCTGCAACAGCGAAAGATTTACCTTGGCAGAGCTTGCGGATAATTTCGGTGCAGACGAATTTACCGCAAACAAGATCGACGGCACACTTGTTGCGCTTGATGAGGTGCCCGGTACCGGAGCTGTACTTACATTTAACGGTGCTCGGCTTTATTTAGTGATAACCGGAGATATAAACGGCGATGCAAATATCGACGCATACGATTATATACTTATCAAACGCACCTGCCTGAAGACCTATTCTCCCCTTAAGCGCCAAACGCTTGCAATGCTTTTGAGAGGAAAGGATCAGGTTTCGGTTTACGATTATATCATTTTGAAGCGTCACGTTATGGGGACATTTTCTCTGTATTAAGGCGCGACTGCCATTTGGAGGTTAACGACTATGAAAAAAATGGGAATTTTAGTATTAACGGTTATGCTGATATCCTTGCTTCTCTGCTCGTGCAGCTATAATACGTACAGCTTTGAAAAAATAGGCGACGTTTTGGAAAACGCTTCGGACGAAATTACAGAAGAAGAAAAGATCAACTTTACCGCAGAAATTCCGACGGAGGATTTTCTTGCGGCTACCGACTATTATTTTCTGTTGGATGACGAAAGCGGCGAATATACAAAGGTTTTATTCAAGACCAACTACACCGTAACCGACTTGAAGTTTTTCAACGTTATTCAGCCTCAGATCACGGTCACATCGTCTTCACCCATAAAGGGCGATATCATTTTGACGATGGATACGCTGACTCCCGATAAGCCTGTTGTCATCGACGTAAAGACCGAGGGATACACAGCGGTTCGCGGCATTTCATTTGTCGATCCCGAAGGCAATACGCATTATTACACTATAACTTCCGATTCCTTGGGCGGTATAGTTTTCGATAACGTAAATATGCTTGATCATCCCGGCTTGACCGCAGAATATCCCGGAAAGAATTATTTGGAAAATCCCGAAAATTACCTCAATTACGAGGATTCAAAGGAGGATTTCAATAAAATTCTTTTCAGAGTCGGAAAAAACGTTTCGGATTTCAGATTTTTAAGCATTGAGCCTGCCGAAGCCGATAAAGCCGACGGAAAATATAAAATTTCCAAGGTGCTTTATAATACGGGCGATTTTGGTGCGATGATGCCCTTCGTCGCAGAAACGCAATCGGGCGAAACGACTCCGAAACGCGGCATTTCGTTTGTTGACGAGCACGGCATAACACGTTATTTCACAATCAATTACTTAACGACCGGCAATAAGGATATCTTCATTAAAGAGGTCGTTCCGATGATCGAAAAATAAACATATCAATAAGAGCAACAAAAAAAGAAGTCCGATGACTTCTTTTTTTAGAGTTGTTTTATGAATGCTTTTAAGGAATAAATTTCGGTACCGTGCAAAGTGTCTCCGTTATCGAGAATTATTTCGCTCCCGTGTTGCGGCTGATTTCGCATTTCAATTGCCGCAGGATGCTGAAGAATAATTTTTCTGACCGGTTTCGAGGTATCTTTTATTTCAAATCTATATTTATTGAACGGTTTGGCGCCACTGTCAGAAAACAGTATCGCTTGGTTCTTTGACGATAAAAACGCATAATATTTTCTTATGAAGTAATCGCCGTTTTCCTTTACGATTATTTTTGTATTTTTTCGCATGCACCCAAACAGCTTTATCGAAAATATCGTGGTTTCTGTTTTAATGTACAGATCGAGGCTTTTGCGATTGCGGTTACCCAAAAACCAAAATCGATGCGTTGCTTTAAGCTCAAAACCGCGTCTTTTGCATAACCGCACAAGCTTTGTGTATAAAATGCACCGTTTGATAAAAAAACGTGCAAACGGTATCGAAACAATAAAAGCAACGAAGACGGGTAGCCAAAGCCAAAACATACTTACACCTTCTTTCTGTAAGTCAGAAAGATTATAGGTGTTTTTCCGACCTCTACTCGGTACGGTAAAAGACCTTGGCTAACAATTGCTTCAAGCTGAGCGAGAGGATAAGCTCGAAGCATCCATTGAGTTTCGCAATGCTTATATTCATCTACGTGATTTGGTACTCTGCGGCGTTTATTTTTAACGATTTCTTTAAGTCCGTCACCCAATACCTCCGAAAGCTCTGTAAACAGCGATGTTGTTGCAGGATAAAAAAGCGTTTGCGCCGTTTCTTCGGTAAGATACGGTATATCCAAAATAGCTTTTCCGCTTTCATCTCGCTTAATAATGTTAAGATTTTCAAAATCGGGAACAAGCTCATATATCCGTGAGTCATCGGGCACAACGTTGCATTCGGGAATGAGCGAAGCATAAAAACGTCCTATCGTTTGCAGACTGCATTTATATTTAAACGTGCCGTATGCCCAATGAGCGTCTCCGAAAAATGATTGCTTATCGAAAAGAGTGCAGTTGTCCGATGCTTCGGAACGATACGGAACATTTACCGGACCCGAGCCTTCGTATTTATTATTGCGTATACATCCGTTTTCATAAGAAGTGCAATAGGCGAACCATTTTCCTCCGTTTGGGCGTTCGGGCGGATTTGACGGCCATTCGCTTTTATCGTTGCACACTGTAGAGAGCTGAGAAAGTGCCATATCCAGACCGAAAAGGCAAAGAGTCGCTTTTTGCTTTTCTGACATAGATTTAAATTCCCTATGTTCAAAAAGCTTGAAAAAATGCTTTTTTGCGGTCTCCCAAACAAGCTTTGCGTGTTTTGCCGCAAACGTTTCCTGCGCTTGGATATCACCAAAAGAATCCTCGTAATTTACAATCAAGCAACGTGCATAAACAAGACCGTTTGCTGTTCGCCCCATAAGCTCGCCGTTAACCATTCGGTCGATCAACGGCTCTAAATATGCACACGGCATACCCATAGTTTCCGCTATCGCTTTTACGGACAGAGGCGCTTGATATGCAAGTATCAGAATGTTTTGTTCGATTTTTGTTCCCAACATCGAAAACGGCTCACCCGAGAAACCGGCACTTCCCCATATTGCAACAGAAAGAGATTTTGGTGAATAGCTTATTTCGGCATACTTATCCATTTTTACGATACCCTCTTTGATTTGATGTCTTGCACTCGAAAGGCGAGATTTTACAGTTCCGACGGAAATTCCCAGGTCGGAAGAAATACGTTCAATACTGTAACCCTTTACGTAATATCTGACTGTCACCTCACGGTATATGCTTATAAGACGTCCTATCTCGCGACGCACAGACGCATATTCTTCGCCGATACTTTCCGCTTCTTCGATATTTCCGATAGCTTCGTCTTCTTTCATCATTTCAACAGATTCAAATGAAATAATGTTGTTTCTGTATTTTTTGCGAAGCCATTCGTTATATTTATTTTTAAGCACTGCGGTAAGATATCCCTTTTTATGCTCAACATATTCGCCTTGTTTTTGCTTTACGATCAATGCAATAAGAGTTTCCTGAATTATCGAATCTATATCGTTGCAATCAGAGTATTTATACGAAGCAAGGTCGTAAAGATAGTTCAAATATTCCTCATATTCCTTTTCAAGCGCACTGTTCTTCAAAGAGGCACCTCCTTTCAATATCATTTCACCCTTTTAGTTGCAAGAAATAACAAACGGTTCGCTCTTTTGCAAAAAACAGGATAAAATCGCTTTTATCCTGTTTTTATTATTCAGTCTTTTAAAAACTCGTCCAATTGTGGGGATAAGTCCTTGCGGAATTTGGGGATTGCATCGCGGCTTATCCAGCTTGACCAATAAGTATAACCGCCGAGCGACATAGAACGCGGAGTTGCGACGTAGTTATAATAACCGCCGCACTGATCGACGGGAATGGTTTTTGTGCCGGTAAAGCGAGAGCGCATCCAAAGTGTCATATCAACAAGACTTTCGCCCGGTACGCCGACAAAGAGATAACCGCAGAAGCGCAACGCGGGAACGTAAACGGTGACCTCGTGAGTTTTGAGCTGCTCGGCGGTAAAGCCAAACTGCTCACCGCGGCACATGTGAAGAATGTGCGAGGAGCGCCACAAATCATCGATAATAAGCTTTACTTCGTAAGGTGAACGCTTTTCTGCAACGGCACGCTCGAATTCCTTTTGAAGCTCAACGTGTCTTTCGCGGCATTTTTGCATATCCGCATAATTATCGGGAATGTCATCCTTCATCGGCATTACGATCTCGAAGGTTTCGGTTTTAAAAACATCGTCTTTATCAAGCAAAACCGCATTCTTATCGAAGACCTCGCGAATCTTACTTCCGATAGATTTGGCAAGACGGATACATTCCTGCGCAGAGGTTTCATAAGTGCCGTGTCCGGGTGAGCAGTCCTTTTTTGTAGCAAGGTCTGCGCAGGGACCGTTGATATACATACCGATACCGCCGTAAATTTCAGCCATATCGTCGGCAAGATAGCCCGTCCAGTCGTAATCGTAGTGGTATTCGGTAAGACGGTCGGGGTTTTCGCTATGCTCGAAAAGAACGCCGACGTCGGGGTGCGCCGCAAAGCGCGTTACTGTACCGATAGTTTCGCCTTTTTTGTTCTTGAACATAAACATATACGCCATTTGGTCGACGTTGTTATCGAAATATATCGGCTTGTCAAACGCAGGAAGGTCGGGCTTATATCCGCGGAGGAGCATAATGTTGGGGTCTTGGGTATAAGGCTTTCCGTTTTCGTCAAACTTCATACCGCGCCAAACGGTAACGCCGCCGAGCCCTTCGATATATTGCTCGCGGTTGAACGAATAATCGGTGCCCATATCTATTTCTGCGCCGTAAACGTCGCACTCTTGAGCATTCTTGATCATTTCGTTTATCGTTTCAACCGATTTATCGATCAGGGCGTCCATCGCTTCGCCTGCGATCTGCTCGTATGCAGGTGCGGCATGGATCTGAATTTCGTGATACCAAATCGACTTTTCGGGGATACCCGTACGTTTCGAAACCTCTTTTCTCCAACGGTCTGCCTCACGGGGGAAGGTCGCATTAAAATCGAATGCACCGATAACTACCCTTTCCGTACCCGATTCGAGATATAAAAATCTTCCGTACAGGTCGGTGCCGTAGGGCCATTCCTGCTTGAAGGTTCCTTTTGTTGACATTTTTGCAAAGCTGCATTTCATAGCATTTCTCCGTTTCAATATTAAAGCTTTTCCGCTAAATCATAAATAAGCTTTTCGGTCTTTTCCCATCCGAGACAAGGGTCGGTTATCGATTTACCGAAAACGTGTTCTTCAATTTTTTGCGAGCCGTCTTCCAAATAGCTTTCTATCATAAGTCCCTTAACAAGCTTCTTGATATCGCCGTTGTATTTACGGCTGTTAACTACCTCGTTCGCTATACGGATCTGTTCAAGATAGCGTTTACCCGAATTGTTATGGTTTGTATCGACGATGACCGAGGGGTTTTCCAAGCCCGAGGAATAATAAATCTCGTTTAGCTTTATCAAATTTTCATAGTGATAATTGGAAACGCTCTTTCCCGCAAAATCGACGTATCCGCGCAATATCGCGTGGGCAAATCGGTTGCCCGAGCTTTTTACCTCCCAACCGCGGTAAAGGAAGGTGTGACTCGCCTGTGCGGCTTTTATCGAGTTGATCATAACCGTAAGGTCGCCTCCGGTGGGATTTTTCATACCCACGGGAACGTCAAGACCGCTTGCGGTAAGGCGGTGCTGTTGATTTTCGACAGAGCGTGCGCCAACGGCAACGTATGCGAGAAGGTCCGAAAGATAACGGTGGTTCTCGGGATAAAGCATTTCGTCTGCACAGGTAAAGCCGTAATCCTTTAATGCGCTCATGTGTAGCTCGCGTATTGCAACGATGCCCTTGTACATATCGGGCTTTTCGTCGGGGTCGGGCTGATGAAGCATTCCTTTATAGCCCTCGCCGGTAGTACGCGGCTTGTTTGTATAGATACGGGGTATTATCAAAATCTTATCCGATACCTGATCCTGTACGTTTCTGAGACGCGAAATATATTCAAGAACCGGTTCGCGGTGATCCGCAGAGCAGGGACCGATGATCAAAAGGAACTTGTCCGATTCGCCCTTAAAAATCGATTGTATTTCTGCATCGCGCTTTTTTTTGATTTCCTCCATTTCGGGAGTTACCGGATAATCAAGCTTCACCTGCTGAGGTATGGGAAGCTTTCGGAAGAATTGCATATTCATAATTCTGCTCCTGCTTTTTTGGGTTTGTTGAATTTTTTACGGCGAGCCGTGGAGAGTCTCATCATTTCTCGCATTTCTTCACGGTTTTCGTTTTTAATGGTATCATAAAGCTTATCGAACGCTTTTTTGTAATTATCCATTTCGGCAAGAAGTGTTTCGCGGTTAGAAAGAAACAGCTCCGACCACATTGAATCGTTTATGTTTGCAATACGCGTAAGATCACGGAAGGAGTCGCCGGTATAACGTTCGAGATCGGGTTCATCGCACGCGTACATAAGCGAAACGGCTATACAGTGGGTAAGCTGAGAAAGAAACGCTATCATTTTGTCGTGCTTTTCGGGACTCAGCACCGATATTTCACGGAATCCGAGCGTTTCTCCGAGATCTCCGCAGAGCTCTACTGTATCAAGCGAATTCTTTTCGGTCGGTACGATAATATAATTTGCGTTTGCAAATATGCTTTTATCGGCATTTTCTACGCCCGAGGTCTCCTTGCCTGCCATAGGGTGTGCGGAAATAAATTCCACGCCCTCGGGCAAAAGCGCCTGGATTTTATATACGATGCATCCCTTTACACCGGTTACGTCAGTCACCACCGTTTTGGGCTTTATAAGATTACCGTATTCTTCGATCCATTCGACAAAAACGTGCGGATAAAGAGCGAAAACGATTATATCGGCTTCTTTTATAAGCTCCTCATCAACAAAATCAGAGCCCTTTGCAATAAGTTTGTGCTCCAAAGCATATTCGATCGATGCACGTTCCTTTGTAATAGCGGTAACGTAATAGCCTTGATCTGAAAGCGCTTGTGCATAGCTTCCGCCCAAAAGTCCGAGTCCGACTATTAAAAACCTTTTTGATTTATCTATCTTCATAAATTTCAAGTCCTACGTTGAGTTTTTTAAGAGCATCAAAGAAAGCGGGGTAGCTTTTAAAGACAGCCTCGGCGCCTTCGATCTCGCCGCCTACAAGAGTGCAGAGCACCGAAAGTGCCATAACGATACGATGGTCGTTATGACCGCAAAGCGTTTCTTTGGGTGCCTTGACGTCAGCCGAATGAACTGTAACGCTGTTTTCGCCGATTTCGACGTCGATGCCGAGCTTTTTAAGCTCCTGCGCCATTGCTTCGCTTCGGTCGGATTCCTTGATCTTCAAACGGGCTGTTCCCGTAAAGGTCGCACCGCCCTTTGCCGCCGCGACGGCAAAAAGGATGGGCGCTAGGTCGGGACAATCAGAAAGATCAAATTGACGCTTTCCTTTTTCGATAGCATCGAAAATATCGTAAAATACTATATCGCCCTGAAGGGTATTTCTGTTGATTCCGTCGACCTGAACATTACCGCCGAAAAGATTGAATGCCTGCAAAAATGCCGCGTTCGAGCAGTCTGCTTCGACTGTAACGCATCTGCTTTGATAACGTTGGTTGCCGAGAATTATAAATCTGCTGCCGACACGTGTGATCTTTATGCCGAATTCTGTTAGCGTTTGAAGTGTCAGATCAATATAGGGCTCGCTTTCGAGCTTGCCGATGACTTCGATTATACTTACGCCATCAAGGAGCGGCAGAGTGAAAAGCAGACCGCTTATAAACTGACTCGATATATCACCCCGAACACGGTAATTACCGCTTTTGAGTTTGCCGCATACCGTAAGGCTGTTTGTTCCCTTTTCGAAAAGAATACCCTGTTCTCGGCAGATAGATTCATAAACCGAAAGCGGACGCTCGAAAAGACGCGAGGCACCGATAAAGGTGGTCTTTTTGCCCGAAACAAGGCAAAGCGGAATTAAAAAACGCAGTGTGCTTCCGCTTTCGTTGCAATCGAGGATCGCATTTTCGTTTGTATTGAAAATATCCAAGCCGCCGACTGTAAGCGTTGATTCATCCGATGAAACAGATGCACCGAGCGACGAAAGGCAGTCTATGGTAGCTTTGATATCTTTTGAATATGCCACGTTTTCGATATTGCTTCTACCCGAAAGCGCGCCGCAGATTATTGCACGGTGTGCAATGCTTTTTGACGGCGGAGCAATTACGTTACCGCAAGCAAGAGAGGGGTTTATTTTAACTTTCATTATTATTCACCAAATGATATTTGCTCGCTTTTATACAGTAAAGACGAATAGTTTACATAATTTTTATCACTTTATCTTTACAACGCCAGCCAATCGGATCCGTGTTTACCGGCAAGAGCGTCTGCGATCACAAGCGCACATACACAATCAACAACGATTCGCGCACGGTGTACTATGCAGGGATCGTGGCGTCCCTTTGCAGATATCTTCGCATTTTCGAGGTTTACATAATCAATAGTATTTTGTTCTTTACCGATCGTAGGTGTCGGACGAACGGCACACCTTAAAACGATAGGCATTCCGTTGGATATTCCGCCGTTAATACCGCCGGAATTGTTTGTAAAGGTATGCACACAGCCCGACTCGGTATAAAAGCCGTCGTTAGCCGAAGAACCGCGCATTTCCGCAAATTTAAAGCCTGCACCGAATTCTACGCCCTTGACCGCAGGAACAGAAAACAATGCGTGGGACAACATTCCCTCGAGGGTATCGAACCAAGGCTCACCGACGCCTGATTCGAGCCCAATGATCGCGGTTTCGAGTATACCTCCCACCGAATCGAGATCCTCTTTTGCTTTTAAAATATTGCTCTGCATTTCGTTTGCTTTATCATTATCCAAAACCGCAAAGGAAAGGTCTGCGAGCGAATCGATATCATTCTCGTAATTATCGAATTCACGGTCCTTGACACCTGCACAGGATGCAATATGAGTGCCTATCTTTATCCCCTTTCTGTTTAGTGCAGGGAGGATAATTCCTCCTGCAGCAACAAGCGCCGCGGTGATGCGTCCGCTGAAATGTCCGCCGCCATGGGGATCTTCATATCCGCGATATTTGATATGCGCGGTATAATCGGCGTGGGAGGGCCGGGCAAGGCGGGTTATATCTTCGTAGTCGGAGGAGCGGGTATCGTTGTTTGGGATAGTTATACAGATAGGCGTTCCGACTGTAAAGCCGTTAAAAACGCCGCTGTGTATCAAGAATTCATCCTTCTCGCTACGCGCAGTGGATATTGCGCCTTCGGGTCGGCGAAGCGCCAAAAGTCTTATGATATTGTCGTAATCAACGGGAATTCCTGCAGGAACACCGTCGAGCACGCAGCCTACGGATCTGCCGTGACTTTCTCCGAAAAGAGTGATCGATATATTGTTTCCGAATGTATTTTTCATCTCAGATAATCTCCCTCAGCATATTTTCATATTCCGAAAAGGGTATTTTAAGGAACTCAAAGCTGCCTACCGTCGGCACGTACACGAGCGTGATCTCGTCACCTTGAAGCTTTTTGTCGTTCTTACATGCATTGATGATCGATTCCGCATCAACCGCAGTAATTTCACACGGAAGACCAAGCCGCTTCAGCACCTTAAGCAAACGGACACGTACCTTTTCCTCGCACATCGGGATCATACCGAGTGCAACCGCCTCGCCGTGATATAGGTTCTTCATTTCATTTACCGATTCGATCGCGTGTGCAAGCGTATGGCCGAAATTCAAGACTCTTCTCAACCCGCTTTCGTGCTCATCGCTTTCAACGACAGCTTTCTTTATCAGAAGAGAGCGCTTGATGATGATATCGATATTTTCATTTACGTTTCCCTGCTCAAACAATTCAAAAAGCTCGGCATCGTGCGACAATGCCATTTTGAGCGCTTCGGCGAGACCGTTTGAGATCTGTCTTTCGGGGAGCGTTTTAAGTGTTTCGAGATCGATAATAACCTTTTTCGGAGGATAGAATGCGCCGACGTTATTTTTTATTCCCATAAAATCGATCGCCGTTTTTCCGCCGATAGACGAATCGACCTGAGAAAGCAAGGTCGTGGGGATATTATAAAAATCGATACCGCGCATATAAACGCTTGCAACAAAGCCGGACATGTCGCCGACAACACCGCCGCCGACCGCTGTGATACAGTCGGTTCTGGTAAAGCCGTATTCGACAAGCTTTGAAAGTAAAAGCTCGAAATTCTTTAAATTCTTGGAAGCCTCGCCGTTTTCCAACGTAACGATAAAGGGCGCTTTGCATTTTGATGCTATCCTTTGCGAATATTCCTCAGGCACGCCGCTATCGGTAACGATAAGCACCTTACGGTCGAGCTTTAGATATTTATCAGCATAATCGATCGCGCCGCGTTCGATTATGATATCGTAATTACCCGACGAGGTTTTAACGGTTAAGGAATTTTCAGAGCGGACGCAGATCTCGCGCTGGAGATCCTTTGAAATCCCGATCGTTTCACGCAAAAATTGCATATAATACGGGCGTAATTCATCCGATGTGATCAACGAAGAATTTTTCGCAATGAGCTCTTCTTCCCTCTTTAAGTCCTCAATAGAAAGACGGTTTTCCTTTTTATATTCGGCAATGATCTTAACCGCTTCCATACGCGCTTCAAAAAGACGCGCCGCTTCTTTATCTATTTCGTTTATGGTTTTGCGTGCCGATTCGAGTTCGTTCATTTTGCAATCTCCCAAACGTTCATTAAAAACAAAAAAGCCGCCATTCGTATGCTCAAAAAATGCATAGCGGATGCGGACTGCTGTTTGTTTTGAACGAAATTAAAAGTTCAGAGCAGACGAGCAGTCCTTTTTAAAATAATAATAGTAGGATGCGGAATTAAAGAACATCTCGTGTACTCCTTTCTTTAAAAATCTTGTTACTATGATAAACCCGAATTCGCGATTTGTCAATAGAAATTTGATTAATTTAATAAAGTTTTACGCTTTTTCCTCGATAATATCATTATTTACAATAATGATCGTAATCGGTTTTTATAATAAACGCGAACGTTCATTGTATGCGCTCACGCTTGACTTTTGTAACAAGATAGTATATAATAATCATGTATTATTATAACCACAAAGAGAGGATCGCGAATGAAGTATTCCGAAATCACACCTTACATTGCGGAGATGGCAGAAATTTCCAACCGCAACAATCATATCGAGCCGCAAATGTATTTGCATCATAAGGTAAACAAGGGCTTGCGCGATATGAACGGTAACGGTGTCGTAACCGGCCTTACCGAGGTTTCCAAGATAATGGCAAAAACGGTTAACGAGAACGGGGAGACTGTACCCTGCGAAGGCCAGCTTTGCTATCGCGGTATCGACGTGCGCGATCTTGTCAACGGGTTCAGAAGTGACGACAGATTCGGATTTGAAGAAACCGTTTATCTGCTTCTTTTTTCCGAGCTTCCCGACAAGGACCGTCTTGAAAAATTCTCGAAAGAGCTTTCCAAATACCGCAGCTTGCCCAAATCGTTCGTACGCGATATGATACTTAAAGCACCCGGCAAGGATATGATGAATATTCTTTCCCGTTGCGTGCTTGCGCTTTATGCTTACGACGACAATCCCGATGATATCACTATCCCCAACGTGTTAAGACAGAGCATGCAGTTAATTGCTATGTTCCCCCTGCTTGCCGTTTACGGATATCAGTCCTACAGACATTATCATCGCGGAAAGAGCTTGCACATACGCCTTCCAAAGCCTCAATTCTCAACTGCCGAAAACTTTTTGCATTTGCTTCGTAAAACCGGAGAATTTTCCGAGCTTGAAGCAAAGATCCTCGACCTTTCCATGGTGCTTCACGCCGAGCACGGCGGCGGTAACAACTCGACGTTTACAACGCACGTCGTAACTTCATCCGGTACCGATACATATTCATCGGTCGCGGCGGCTTTGGGCTCGCTCAAGGGTCCGAGACACGGCGGTGCCAACATAAAGGTCGTTGAGATGTTCGAGGATATGAAAAAGAGCATCAACGTTAAAAAGACCGGCGAGATCGAGGATTATCTCAAGCGTTTGCTGGATAAGCAGGCGTTTGACAACGCAGGTCTTATTTACGGTATGGGACACGCGGTTTATTCGCTTTCCGACCCGCGATCCGACATTCTGAAAGAGTGTGCGAAGGCGCTTTCCAAGGAAAAGGGTCGTGAAGAGGAATATGCGCTTTACGAGACCGTTGCCAAGCTTGCACCCGAAATGATTGCAGAAAAGCGAAAGATGTACAAGGGCGTAAGCGCGAACGTTGACTTTTATTCGGGACTTATCTATAAGATGCTCAACATCCCCAACGAGCTTTACACTCCCCTTTTCGCAATTTCCCGTATCGCAGGATGGAGTGCACACAGAATCGAGGAGATCCAGAACGCAGGCAAGATCATCAGACCTGCATATATCAACGTTTTGGACGACAAGAAATATTATCCTCTTGAAGAAAGATAAAAGTTTTTATGAAGAAAGCTGTTCGCTTGACCGCGCTTTATAATCGAATAGGCATTACCGAAAGAATCAAAAAGCGTTGGTTTTGGATTGCTTTTTCTTTCCTTGCGGTTTATTTATCCTGCGCGGTTTATGCGCAGAACGTTAACCGCGGATACGATTATAAGCCGATAACCGTAATTTCGGTGATTTTTGCGGTTACAGTCTGCTTTTTGGGCGTATATTTTTTGGGCGGCATTCGCATTAAGACCGCGGCAAGAGACGAAAGGGCAAAAGCTCTGATTTTTGCGTTTTGCGTATTTCTTGCTACGTTTTCGGTTTTATACTTCTGGCAAAGCGTTTTATATCCCGGTTCGTTTTCGCCCGATTCGATAGAGCAGTATAAACAGACTCAGCTCGGAGAATATAACGATTGGCATCCCGTTTTACACACCTGGCTGTTTTTCGGATTGCCGAATATATTTTCAAGCTCACCTGCACTTTTGGTTACGTTTCAGCTTGTTTGGTTTTCGCTCGCTACGGCATATCTGTTTTACGTTCTGTATACCGACGGATGCCCGAAAGCATTCATTGCTTTATCTTGGGCGTATATTGCTCTGAATCAAAACACGGCTTGCATTATGCTCTACCCCTGGAAGGATAGCGCATTCACAATTATGTCAACCGTTTTGTTCGCCCATTGCGTGCGTATTTACCGCAGTAACGGCAGATGGCTTTTGAAATGGAGCAATACGATCGCCTTTGCTTTGTTTGCTTTTCTTGCGAACGGAGTCAGGCACAATGCCATCTTGCTCGTTGTTCCCACGTTTATCGTTTTATTCGTATTTTTAAAGCAATCGCGCAAGAGGATCATTATTGCGGCTTCGTTATTTTTAATCTTGACTTTATTACTTAAATTCCCTATATATTCCGCCGCGGACGTCGGAAGCCCGAAGCACAGAACAACCGAGGTTATGGGATTACCGATGACTGTGCTTGCAGACGTTTATATGAACGACCGCGACGCGCTTGACGAGGAAGCAACAGAATTTCTTGATTCGCTTGCGACACAGAAAAATTGGGAAAAGCATTACAGATTCGGAAATTTTAATTCTTTTAAGTGGTCTGACGGCACTATTTACGATAAAATCGACCACGAAGGCGCGGGAAATATACTTAAGTACACCTTTAACGCGGCTATAAATTCACCCGAGGTCGCCAAAAAGTCGGTCATCGAGCTTACGAAAATGGTCTGGAGCTTCGACGGCGGAGGTGGTTGGGCAATTGGTTACGGAATATCGTCGAACGAATTTGATATCGTGAAGGAATACGACGACGAAAGCAAACCGGTTATAGATGCTTACAGAAGCTTATCGAACAGTTACCTTACCAAGTATTTATTCAACTTCACGGGCGCTGTAATTTTAGTTTTGCTGTTTTTTGCGGTTTCGAGAATAGCTTCAGCCGGACTTTCCAAGGTTTTTTCGATAATCCCTTTGATGATCTACAACTTCGGCACGATGCTTTTATTGACCGGTCACGATTTCAGATTTTTCCATTTGAACTTCGTTGTCGTGGTACCGCTTATATACATTATGTTAACCAATAAAGAAGACTCCGACAAAAC
The DNA here is from genome assembly GCA_017561145.1 of Clostridia bacterium. Lineage (GTDB taxonomy): Bacteria > Bacillota > Clostridia > Oscillospirales > CAG-382 > Coliplasma. The sequence continues at coordinate 40,030 of JAFZDO010000014.1, forward strand.
CGGATCATAGCAATTACCTTTCCCTGCAGGAGGACACTTTTATGAACGTGATTCACATGAAATATGCGATAGAGGTCGCAAAATACGGCTCGATAAACAAAGCGAGTGAAAGCATCGGTATGGCTCAGCCGAATATCAGCCGCGCGATAAAGGAGCTTGAATCGGATCTCGGCATCTCTATTTTCGACAGATCTGCCAAGGGTATGAATCTTACACCCGAAGGAAAGGAATTTATCAACCGCGCAAAGAGCATTCTCGCACAGCTCGATGCGCTTGAAACGCTTTTTCGCGAGAATCTTCCCAACACGCTTAAGTTTTCGGTTTCAGCGCCGAGAGCGGCATATATCGTAGAGGCGTTTGCAAACTTCACACATAGCATAGACGGTGAAAAGGCTGAAATCGTTCTTGACGAAACGGCTACGCTCAACACGATAAAAAAGGTCATTTCCTCAGATTGCAAGCTCGGTATTATCAGATTCGAATCGGCTGCCGAGGAATATTTCCTTAAAATGCTCGAATCGAACAGTATTGCTTACGAGCCGATTACCGAATTTGAATACGTTGTTGTTTCGAACAAGGAAAGCGACCTTGCGAAAAAGGATGAAATCTACGACGACGACCTTCGTAAATATATTCAGATAACCCATAACAATCCTTATCAGGCAACACTTACCGCGTCTGAAACAAATAAGGTCGAGCAAAGAATCAGCGCAGGTAAAAGAATTTTCGTTCTCGACACCGCCGCACAGCTTGAATTACTCGCAGAAAACATCGATACGTTTATGTGGATCTCCCCCGCGCCCGACACACTGCTTGAGCGCTACGGATTGGTTCAAAAGCCGTGTCTTGACAAGCGCAGACTGTATAAAGACGTGCTTATTTACAAGCAATCTCACAAGATCACACCGCTTGAAGCCGACTTTATTCGGGAGTTAAAACGCGTTGCCGATGCGTTATGATATAATTCGTAAAAAAACATAAAAATTTTCGCCCGTTTTTTGTTTAAAACGGGCATTTCTTTTTGTTATATATAAAAATATAATAATATGGAAATAACATATCAATAAATATATTATCGATATATCAAAATAGTAATTTACTTTTAATATATTTTGTGGTAGACTTATTTCGTGAAAATTCGCGTATAAGGAGGATAGGACGTGAAGCACAACTGTGTTATGAAAGCAACGCTCGGCAGATTGCCGGTGTATTTGCAGTATCTGAAAAGCCTTGATACAAACGAATATCCGAACGTTTCTGCAACGATCATTGCAAAGGCCTTGTGTCTTGGCGAGGTTCAGGTCCGAAAGGATCTCAGTGCCGTTAGCGGCGCAGGTCGACCCAAGCTTGGATACGATACCCTTTCGCTGATCAAAACGCTTGAAGACGTGCTCGGTCAGAAAGCGGTGAGCGAAGCGATCATCGTGGGCGCAGGCAGATTGGGCAACGCATTACTCGGCTATAACGGATTTGGAAACTACGGCTTGAAGATCGGTGCGGCTTTCGATATAAGCTGCAAGGATCCGTATATGACCGAAAACGGCGCGAATATCTTCCCGTTAGGCGAGCTTGAGAATTATTGCAAGAACGGAAACGTTAAGATCGGTATCATAACGGTACCGAAGGAAGCGGCTCAAGCTATATGTGACAGATTGATCGGCTGCGGCGTTACCGCCATTTGGAACTTCGCACCCTGCAGTCTTTGCGTTCCCGACAATATCATCCTGCAAAACGAAAACCTTGCTCTTTCGCTTGCGCATTTAAAATTGCAGATGGACTGCAAATAAACGAGTTAAAAAATATTTCTATATATCAAGAGCCGATAAACAACGCGGCACAAAAGGAGTAAAACATGACAAAGATCACCATTATCGGTACCGGCAGTGTTGGTTCGACAATTGCGTACACGCTTACCGTTCAGGGTATGGCGTCCGAAATCGTTATGATCGACATCAACGGCGAAAAAGCAATGGGCGAAGCACTTGACATCCGTCAGGGTACCCCCTTCTGCCACCCCTGCACCATCTACGCAGGCAGCTATTCCGACGCAGTCGGTTCGGATATCGTTATCCTTACCTCGGGCGTTGCGAGAAAGCCCGGTCAGACACGCCTTGATCTTGCACAGATCAACGTTAACATCACAAAGCAGATCATTCCCGAGATTACAAAGTATGCGCCCGACGCAACTTACGTTATTGTAAGTAATCCGGTTGACATCCTCACCTACACGTTCTGCAAGTACTCCGGACTTCCCTACGACCGCGTTATCGGTTCGGGTACCATCCTCGACACCTCCCGTCTTCGTTCGAGAATTTCCGAATACTATTCGGTAAACCAACAAAACGTTCACGCATACGTACTTGGCGAACACGGCGACAGCTGCTTTGTTCCCTGGTCGCTTGCGAACATCTCGAACGTTCCCGTTAAGGATTACCGCGATTCCTTACTCGGCACCAACGGCATTTATCCCGATTTTGACGAAAACGAAATCGAAGAATACGTTCGTAAATCCGGTGCAAGCGTAATCTCCCGCAAGGGTGCGACCTTCTATGCGGTATCGATCTCGGTCTGCAGAGTTGTTAAAGCACTTCTCTCGGGTATCGACACCACTCTCACCGTTTCTACAATGCTTAACGGTGAATACGGAATCGATGACGTTTGTCTCTCCTTGGTCAACATCGTCGGCAACAAGGGAGCACACGGCAAGGTTCTTCTTCCTCTCAACGCAAAAGAAATCGAAGCACTTCACAACAGTGCAAACGCGCTTAAAAGCGTAATAAATGCTATTGAACTTTAATGAAGGGAAACTGATTGAAATGGAATACCGTATTGAACATGACTCCATGGGTGACATGAAGGTCCCCGCAGACAGACTTTGGGCAGCTCAGACTCAGAGAAGCCGCGAAAACTTTGAAATCGGCGTAGGCATCGAAACCATGCCCGCTGAAATCATCCACGCTTTCGGCGTTCTCAAAAAGGCGGCAGCTATCACCAACAACTTCTTGAAGCCCGAAAAGATGACCGATGAAAAGCTCGGAGCTTTGAAGCAGGCTTGCGATGAGGTTATGGCAGGCGAGCTTAACGGCCACTTCCCCCTTGTTGTTTGGCAGACCGGTTCGGGTACTCAGTCGAACATGAACTCCAACGAGGTTATCGCAAACCGTTCCAACCAGATCCTCGGCAAAAAGCTTCTTCACCCCAACGATGACGTTAATATGAGCCAGTCCTCGAACGATACCTTCCCCACCGCAATGCACATCGCGGCTGTTATCGCTCTCGAAGACAAGCTTATCCCCGCAGTTGAAGAGCTTATCGCTACCTTCATCCGTCTCGAAGCAGAAAACGAAGGCATCGTTAAGAGCGGCAGAACCCATCTTCAGGATGCTACTCCCATCACCTTTACTCAGGAGATCAGCGGTTGGAGAAGCAGCTTGCAGAAGGACGTTGAGCTTATCAAGCGTTCTATCGATCCCCTCCGCGAGCTCGCACTCGGCGGCACCGCAGTCGGTACCGGTCTTAACGCACCCAAGGGCTTTGCAGAAAGAGTTGCAGAAGAAATCAGCAACATCACCGGTAAGAAATTCGTTACCGCTGACAATAAATTCCACTCCCTCACCTCGAAGGACGAGCTTGTTTTCGCACACGGCGCTGTCAAGGCACTTGCTTGCGATATGATGAAGATCGCTAACGACATCCGTTGGCTCGCTTCCGGCCCCAGAGACGGCTTGGGCGAAATCTTCATTCCCGAAAACGAACCCGGCTCCTCCATTATGCCCGGTAAGGTCAACCCCACCCAGTGTGAAGCTGTTACCATGGTAGCGGTTCAGGTTATGGGTAACGACGTTGCGGTAAGCATGGCTGCATCGCAGGGCAACTTCGAGCTTAACGTATTTATGCCCGTTTGCATTTACAATTTCCTTCAGTCGGCAAGACTTCTTGCTGAAGCAATCATTTCCTTTAACAGAAAATGTGCTATCGGTATTACCGCAAACAAGGAAAAAATGCACCACAACCTTCACAACTCGCTTATGCTCGTTACCGCACTTAACCCCTATATCGGTTATGAAAATGCGGCAAAGACTGCTAAGAAGGCATACAAGGACAACATTTCGCTTAAGGAAGCTTGCGTAGAGCTCGGTTTCCTTACTGCTGAACGCTTTGACGAAGTTTTCCATCCCGAACAGATGGTTTAATTTAATTTAATTCGGAGGTATAACAGATGAAGTTCAGTTATTTCCCCGGTTGCACTCTTAAGAACAAGGCTAAGGATCTTGACAATTACGCAAGAAAATGTGCCGAGGTTCTCGGTGTTACTTTGGAAGAGATTGAAAACTGGCAATGCTGCGGCGGCGTTTTCACCACCGCCAAGGATGAAGTTGCCACCAAGCTTTCTTCGGTGCGCATCCTCAAGGACGCATTGAAAAAGGAACAGGCGCTCGTTACCGTTTGTTCGGCATGCCACAACGTTGTTAAGCAAACAAATTATGCGATCCAGAACGACAAGGAGTTTGCCGGCAAGGTCAACCGCTATATGGCAGAGGACGAATACAACGGCGAAACCCAGATCTATCACTATCTTGAGCTTATCCGTGACGTTATCGGATATGACAAGGTTAAGGAATGCACCGTTAATCCCTTGACCGGCAAGAAGATCGCGGCTTACTACGGTTGCCTTTTGCTCCGTCCCAATTCGGTAATGCGTATGGATGACCCCGAAAATCCCTCGATCATCGAGGATCTTATTCGTGCTATCGGTGCGGAAGCAGTTGTTTATCCCTACCGCAACGAATGCTGCGGCGGTTACGTAAGATTGGAAGACGCAAAGCTTTCCGATAAGAAGAGCAACGCGGTTTCCGAAAGCGCAAAAAAGGCAGGCGCAGACGTTATCGTTACCGCTTGTCCTCTTTGCAAGTACAATCTTGAAAAGAGCGGCTGCGAAATTCCCGTTGTTTATATTACCGAGCTTCTCGCTGAAGCGCTCGGCGTAAAGGAGGATACAAATGAGTAACAGCAAAAAGTATCTTCAGGAAGAATTGATCCGTATCAGCGGCGTTAATCCCAAAAAGTGTATGCGTTGCGGCAAATGCACCGCTACCTGCCCCGCTTACGACGAGATGGAATATCATCCTCATCAATTCGTTTATATGATCGAAAGCGGCGATATCGAGCCGTTGCTCGAATCCGAATCGCTTTATAAGTGCCTTACCTGCTTTGCTTGCGTTGAAAGATGCCCCAGAAGCGTCGAACCCGCAAAGCTGGTAGAAGCAGTACGTCTTGCCGCTATCCGCAAGCAAGGCAACAACAGACTCACCGCAAACGATATCCCCGCGCTTCTCGACGAGGATATGCCTCAGCAGGCAATCGTTTCGGCATTCAGAAAGTATACTAAGTAAGGAGGAGATAACAAAATGCAAAGAATTGGTGTTTTCGTATGTTGGTGCGGTACCAACATCGCAGGTACCGTTGACGTTGTCGCGGTTGCCGAAGCTTTGAAAAAAGAACCCGGTGTTGTCTTTTCCGCCAACTACCAATATATGTGCTCGCAGGCAGGTCAGGACCTTATCAAGGCTGCCGTTAAGGAGCACAACCTTACCGGTATAGTAGTTTGCTCCTGCTCGCCCCGTATGCACGAGGCAACCTTCCGCAAGACTGCGGCTGCTGCAGGACTTAACCCCTATATGGTAGAAATCGCAAACATCCGCGAGCAGTGCTCCTGGGTACATAAGGACGTTCCCACAGGTACCGAAAAGGCGATCATTCTCGGCAAAGCGGCTGTTGCAAAGGTTAATTTGAACGTTCCTCTTACCCCCGGTGAATCGCCCGTTACCAAGCGCGCTTTGGTTATCGGCGGCGGTATCGCAGGTATTCAGACCGCTCTTGATATTGCAGATGCAGGCTTTGAAGTAGATATCGTTGAAAAGAAGCCCACTATCGGCGGTAAGATGGCTCAGCTCGATAAGACCTTCCCTACTCTTGACTGTGCGGCTTGTATCCTTACCCCCAAGATGGTTGACGTTGCTCAGAACGAAAAGATCAGAATCTTCTCGTACAGCGAAGTAACCGAGGTTAAGGGCTTCGTAGGTAACTTTGACGTTACTATTAAAAAGAAGGCAAGATACGTTAAGGAAGAGCTTTGTACCGGTTGCGGCGCTTGTACCGAAAAGTGCCCCATGAAGAAGGTTCCCAACGATTTCAACCTCAACATGGATACCAAGCGTGCTATCTACATTCCCTTTGCACAGGCAGTGCCCAAGGTTGCAACTATTGATGCAGATTACTGTAATATGCTCAAGAACGGCAAGTGCGGTGTTTGCTCGAAGGTTTGCGCGGCAGGTGCTATCGATTACACTCAGAAGGACGAATTCATCTCCGAAAAGTACGGCGCTATCGTTGTAGCTACAGGCTTTAACCCCATCAGCATGGACAAGTTTGATGAATTCGCATACAATCAGTCCAAGGACGTTATCACCTCGCTTGAGTTTGAACGTCTTACCAATGCTGCAGGTCCTACCGCAGGTAAGCTTCTCCGCCCCTCCGACGGAAAGCATCCCGAAAAGATCGTTTTCGTACAGTGCGTAGGCTCGCGTTGCGATGCTTGTAACGAAAAGGGCAAGGAATATTGCTCGAAGATCTGCTGTATGTACACTGCTAAGCACGCTATGCTTACCAGAGATAAATACCCCGACACCGACGTTACAGTTTTCTATATCGACGTAAGAACTCCCGGTAAGAACTTTGATGAATTCTATCGCAGAGCTGTTGAAGAATACGGCGTACATTATATTAAAGGTATGGTCGGTAAGGTTATTCCCGACGGTGAAAAGCTTATCGTTCAGGCGAGCGACCTTATTGCAGGCAAGCAGTTGAAGATCGATGCAGATCTCGTTGTTCTTGCGGCGGCTATCGAGCCCGATAAGTCTGCACGTCCCTTGGCGACTATGCTTACCGCAAGTATGGACACCAACGATTTCTTCACCGAAGCTCACCCCAAGCTTCGTCCTGTTGAAAGCCCCACCGCAGGCGTATTCCTTTCGGGCGCTTGCCAGGGTCCCAAGGATATTCCCGAAACTGTTGCACAGGCAGGTGCGGCTGCTTCGAAGGTTATCGGCTTGCTCGCAAAAGACAAGCTTACAGGTAACCCCTGCGTTGCACAGTCGAACGAAATGATGTGTAACGGATGCTCTACTTGTGAAAGAGTATGTCCTTACGGTGCTATCACCTATGAAGACAAAGAATTCCGTATGCCCGACAGAAGCACTCTCATTCGCAGAGTTGCATCGGTTAACCCCGCAGTATGTCAGGGTTGCGGCTGTTGTACAGTTGCTTGTCCTTCGGGCGCTATGGACCTTAAGGGATTTGCAAGCGAACAGATTATCGCGGAGGTTGATGCAATATGCAAGTAAAAGAATATAAGCCCCTTATCGTGGCATTTTGCTGTAACTGGTGCTCTTATGCCGGTGCAGACCTTGCCGGAAACAACAGATTGAATTACCCTGCCGACGTTAAGATCATTCGTGTTCCCTGCTCCTGCAGAGTTAACCCCACCTTCGTGCTTCGTGCATTCCAACGCGGTGCGGACGGCGTTATCCTTTGCGGATGTCACCCCGGTGACTGCCACTATACCTCGGGTAACTATTACACCCGCCGTAGAATGGCGTTGCTCTTCTCGATGCTCGATTACCTCGGTATCGAACGCGAAAGAACGAGAGTTGAATGGGTATCTGCGGCAGAAGGCGCTAAGTTTGCCGCTACTATGAACGATTTTGCCGAAAAGGTTGCTGCCCTCGGTGAAAACAAGAGATTGGAGGACCTCCGATGCAAAAAATAAATCGTAACGTTTTGGTCGAAAAGGCGGTATCTCTTCTCGAAAACGGCACAGTTTGCTGTGTTTTGGGTTGGAAAAAAGGCGAATTTGACTATGATATCACACCTGCGGTCTTCACTACCAAGGAGGATATCGAAGCGAACTTTGTTTTTGACGACTTTTGCGGCGCAAACTTCTCTAAATATTTAGTACAAAAGACCCGCAAGGCTGAGGGCAAGATACTTGTTTTCCTTAAGTCCTGCGATACTTACAGCTTCAACCAGCTTCTTACCGAGCACCGCTTCGACCGTGAAAAGGTTTATGCGGTCGGTATCCCTTGTGAGGGTATGGTTGACATTAACAAGATCAGAGCAATCAGCGGCGAAGGTATTTCTTCTGTTGAATGCGGCGAAAAGATCACTGTTAACACCATTTACGACGAAAAGTTCGAAATCAACGCAAGCGACGTTCTTCTTGAGCGCTGTGAAAGCTGCAAGAGCAAGCTTCACGTTGCGTACGACGAGCTTATCGGTGAAGAAGGCGAAGTTCTTGAAAGCAACAGATTCGACGAGGTTGCAAAACTTGAAGCAATGACTCCCGATGAAAGATTTGCATTCTGGCAGAGTGAGCTTTCAAAGTGTATCCGCTGCAACGCTTGCCGCGACGTTTGCCCTGCATGTACTTGCGAAAAGTGCGTTTTCGATAACCCCAAATCCGGCGTTGAAAACAAAGCACCCGCAAACGAATTTGAAGAAAAGATGTTCCACATCATCCGCGCGTTCCACGTTGCGGGCAGATGTACCGACTGCGGCGAATGCTCTCGCGTTTGTCCTCAGCATATTCCGCTTCACCTTCTCAACCGTAAATTCATTAAGGACATCAATGAATTCTACGGCGATTATCAGGCAGGCGCAGAGGTTGGCTCGCGCGCACCGCTTGCAAACTATACTACCGGCGATATTGAACCCTCGGAAGTATTTGATGGGAGGGGCGAATAATGTTTAAGTGTTCCGTTAACGAAATTTACAACGTTTTTGCCAAGATCGCAGACGGCAAAAAGCTTTACGTTCCCGCAGACAACAAGGACGGCAACGCCGTTTACACCGAATGGGCAGAGGGCGTTGAATTGAGCAATGCGCTCAACACCGCAAAGAGCCCCAAGGATTTCTTCTTCCCTCAGTTTGAAAACCTTATGGAATTCAAGGTTGAAGGCAAGAGCATCGAAGTAAACGACATTCGCGAGGCTTCCGAAGACTTCGTAGTTTTCGGTGTTCGCGCTTGTGACGTAAAGAGCTTTGAGATCCTTGACAGAGTATTTCTTGTAGAACCGTTTGACAGCTATTACGCATCTCGCAGAGAGCACGGCGTTATCATTTCGATGGCTTGTACAAGACCTACCGAAACCTGCTTCTGCACAACCTTCGGTATTGATTGCACCAATCCCGGCGGCGATATCGCCGTTTGGAAGACCGAAGACGCTTATTACTGGCAAGCAAACACCGAAAAGGGTGAAAAGCTTCTCGCAGCTCTCGAACTTGAAGGCTGCGGCGAAGATGCAGTAAACGAACAGAAGGAAAAGACCGCAAAGGTTATGAGCAAGCTTCCTCTTGCAGGCCTTACCACCGACAGCTTTGGCGGCGGCAAGACTATGGAGCTCTTTAACCGTCCCGAATGGAAGACTCTTTCGGAATCCTGCCTCGGCTGCGGCACCTGCACCTTCGTTTGTCCTACATGTCAGTGCTATGACGTTAAGGATTACAACACCGGTAACGGCATTTTGAGATTCCGTTGCTGGGACTCCTGCATGTACTCCGACTTCACCAAGATGGCACACGGTAATAACCGCTTGAGCCAGGTTGAAAGATTCAGACAGAGATTCATGCATAAGCTCGTTTATTTCCCCGAAAACAACGAGGGTATATTCGGATGCGTTGGCTGCGGCAGATGTCTTGCCAAGTGCCCCATCTCGATGAATATTGTTAAGGTTATGAAAACTATTGGAGGTAACGACTGATGAGTATGATTAAAGAACCGTTGATTCCTACTGTCGGCGTTATTACCGACGTTCGTCTTGACACTCCCGATATCAAGACCTTCAGAGTTGTTACTCCCGACGGAAAGAAGGCTTTTGACCACAGACCCGGTCAATGTGCAATGCTTTCTATCCCCGGTGTCGGCGAAGCGATGTTTTCCATCACTTCCTCGCCCACAAACACCGAATATATGGAATTTTCCATTAAAAAGTGCGGATGTGTAACCGATTGGTTGCATCAGGCAGAGGTTGGTCAGAATATCACCATCCGCGGTCCGTACGGTAAGCCCTTCCCTGTAGATACCGAATTTGCAGGCAAGAACCTGTTGTTCATCGCCGGCGGTGTTGCGCTCGCTCCTCTTCGCTCGGTTATCAACTACGTTCGTCACTATAAGGACAGATACGGCAAGATCGATATCGTTTACGGTGCAAGAAGCAAGGAAGACCTTCTTCAGTACCGCGAAATTATCGAAGAATGGTGCAAGGATGAAGGCGTAAACGTTTACCTCACCATCGACCGTGAACAGCCCGAATGGGACGGCCACGTTGGCTTTGTTCCCAACTACGTTAAGGAACTCGGATTTGATACCGATAAGACCGTTATTCTTTGCGGTCCTCCCATTATGATCAAGTTTACTCTTGCAGGACTTACCGAGCTCGGCTTCAGCAAGGAGCAGGTTTACACCACTCTCGAGCTTAAGATGAAGTGCGCTATCGGTAAATGCGGCAGATGTAACGTTGGCTCCAAGTACGTTTGCAAGGACGGCCCTGTATTCCGTCTTGACGAGCTTGATGAGTTACCTAATGAATATTAATAAGGAGAATTAGAACAATGGCAAATATGGTAAATATTTTTCTGTTCGGTAAGAAATACGAGGTTCCGGACAATTTGACTATAATGAACGCAATGGAATACGCAGGCTATCAACTCGTTCGCGGTTGCGGTTGCCGTAACGGCTTCTGCGGCGCTTGCGCTACCATTTATCGCATCAAGGGCGACAAGGAATTGAAGGCTTGTCTTGCTTGCCAGACCAAGGTTGAAGACAATATGTACATCGCTACTCTTCCCTTCTTCCCCCTTGTAAAGCAGGTTTACGATATAAACAAAGTACCTGTTACCGAAACCGTTATGATGCAGCTTTATCCCGAAATTTACGCTTGTATCGGCTGTAACGCTTGTACCAAGGCATGTACTCAGGAGCTTAACGTTATGCAGTACATCGCTTATGCACAGCGCGGTGATTTCGAAAAGTGCGCAGAAGAATCCTTTGACTGCGTAATGTGCGGTGTTTGCTCCTCTCGTTGCCCTGCAGGTATCTCGCATCCTCAGGTTGCTATGCTTGCACGCCGTATCAACGGTAAATACCTTGCTCCCGATTGCGGACATCTTAACGACCGTGTAAGAGAGATCAAGGACGGCACCTTTAACGAGCTTATCGAAGCTTTGATGCAAAAGCCCATCGATGAAATGAAAGAGCTCTACAACACCCGTGAGATCGAGAAGTAAGGAGGATTTTAAACATGTATTCCGAAAAATTCCAAAAATCGATCGCTTTGGTTGAAGCGGCAAGAGCAAAGAATATCGCACTTGAACCTGCACGTATGACCGCACAACAGAAGACCGATCTTCTTGCAGAATATCATCCCGACTATAAGCAGGACGAATTTGAACTCCTTGCTATCGGCCCCAACAAGGGTGACAAGGTTCCCAAGGAGCTTGCAGCTACTCTTCAGGCACACAGCAGAATCTGCCCCAATTGCGTAGACCTCGAAAACCCCGATTACGACGTTGACGTTCTTGTTATCGGCGGCGGCGGCGCAGGCTCTTCTGCCGCTATCGAAGCTCACGAAGCAGGCGCAAACGTTATGATCGTTACCAAGCTTCGTATCGGCGACGCTAATACTATGATGGCAGAAGGCGGTATCCAGGCAGCTGACAAGCCCAACGACTCGCCCGCTATCCACTTTGTTGACGCATTCGGCGGCGGTCACTTTGCCGCTAAGCGCGAGCTTCTCCAAAAGCTCGTTTGCGACGCTCCCGAAGCTATTAAATGGCTTTCCGAGCTCGGTGTTGAATTCGATAAGACCGAAGACGGCACCATGGTTACCACCCACGGCGGCGGTACCTCGAGAAAGCGTATGCACGCTGCTAAGGACTACTCCGGCGCAGAAATTATGAGAACTCTCCGTGACGAGGTTCTTAACAGAAACATTCCCGTTGTTGACTTTACCTCGGCTATCGAGCTTATCCTTGATGAAAACGGCAATGCGGCAGGCGCGGTTCTTCTTAATATGGAAACCAAAGAGCTTCTCGTTGCAAAGGCTAAGACCGTTATCATCGCTACCGGCGGTGCGGGCAGAATGCACTACCAAGGCTTCCCCACCTCTAACCACTACGGCGCTACCGCAGACGGCTTGGTTCTCGGTTACAGAGCAGGTGCAAAGCTTCTTTATGCCGAAACCCTTCAGTACCATCCCACCGGTGCTGCATATCCCGAACAGATCTTTGGTGCACTCGTTACCGAAAAGGTTCGTTCCTTGGGCGCAAAGCTTGTTAACGTAAACGGCGAAGTTTTCATGCATCCGCTTGAAACCAGAGACGTTTCCGCGGCTTCCATCATCCGCGAATGCTCGACCCGCGGCAACGGTGTTGAAACCGACCAAGGTCTTGCTGTATGGCTCGATACTCCGATGATCGAAGCTATCGGCGGCGAAGGCACTATTGAAAAGAGAATCCCCGCAATGATGAGAATGTTCGGCAAATACGGCATCGATATCCGTAAGGAACCGATCCTTGTTTACCCCACGCTCCACTATCAGAACGGCGGTCTCGATATTACTCCCGACGGTATGACCACCAACGTTAAGAACCTTTTCGTTGCAGGCGAAGCCGTTGGCGGTATCCACGGTAAGAACAGACTTATGGGTAACTCGCTCCTCGATATTATCGTATTCGGTAGAATCGCAGGTAAATCTGCAGGCGCGGTTTGCAAGAACGTTACCGTTGGTAAGCTTACACTTGATCACGTTGCTAAGTTCGAGAAGGAAATCGCTGATGCAGGCATCGTAACCGACGCTGTATCGCCCAAGCTCCTCCCCGATTACACCAGAAAGGTTAACGGTTAATTCGGAGGAATTTGAGAAATGAATAATTCTAAAAAAAGCAGCAAGAAGATTTTAGGTATTGGTATCGCTCTTCTCGTTGTAGTGGCACTTGCTATTTGGTGCTCGATTGCAGCAGGCAACGGCAACGGTGCTACCGACACCTTTAACTTCTCCTCTACCTTTGTGCTTTTCACTCTTGTTTTTGTTATCGTTGCTTTTGGTTATCTTCTCGGCGGTATTGAAATCAAGGGCGTTTCCCTTGGCACAGCAGGTGTTTTCCTTGTAGCTATACTTGTTGGTTGGATTTGCACGCTCGATTTCGGTGAAGTTCCCCTTTTGGGCAACTTCCATATCGAGGGCGAAAGCGACAAGATCGTTTCCACCTTCAAATCCACCATTCAGAACATCGGCTTGATACTCTTTGTTGGCGCAGTTGGTTTTATTGCAGGTCCTAATTTCTTTAAGAACCTTGCTAAAAACTTCAAAACCTATATCGCATTGGGTGTCATCATCATCCTTTCCGGTACTGCAGTTGCGATTATTTGCACTCTTCTCACCCCCGAATTCGGTCCTGAATATTGGTCGGGCGTACTTTCCGGTGCATTGACCTCCACTCCCGGATTCTCGGCGGCAAAGGATGCGGTTGCTGAAGCTGCAAACGCAAGCGACCTTGAAGCTTTGATCACCTTAGGTCACGCTGTTGCATATCCCTTCGGCGTTATCGGCGTTGTACTCTTCGTTCAGCTTTTGCCCAAGCTTATGAAGGCAGATATGAACAAGGAACGCGAGCTTTTGAAGGGTGAAGGCACCGAAGAAAGAAAGCTTCCCGAAAAGCTTTTCAAGTGCGAAGAACTCGGTTTGTTGCCCTTCGGTCTTGCTATTATCGCAGGTCTTTTGCTTGGTTCTATTACCATTCCTCTCTCTGCGGCAGGTTACGA